>CAZEAA010000045.1:0-18446 GCA_964510015.1 uncultured Sandaracinaceae bacterium | reverse complement strand
ACATGCTGGTGTTCTGCGGCAACGGCGTCGTCGAGCCCAGCAACCCCGTCACGTCCGAGGAGTGCGATGACGGTGGCACGCTGAGCAACGACGGCTGCAGCGCGACCTGCCAGGACGAGTTCTGCGGCGACGGCGTGGTGCAGGTGGGTCTCGGGGAAGACTGCGACCCGGCCGACCCCGTGACGATGGGCGACTGCGACGCCAACTGCAACATCGTGCAGGTCTGCGGCAACGGTGAGCGCGAAGGCACCGAGGACTGCGACGCGGGTTCGGCCAACGGCATGACCGGCCAGCCGTGCACGGCAGGCTGTGAGCTTCGCTTCTGCGGTGACGGCACCATCGACGCGGACCTCAACGAGGTGTGCGACCCGCCGCAGGGGTTGATCTGCACCAACACCTGCCGGTTCGGGTTCGAGTGAGCGGAGACGCGGCGCCCCCTCCCGTCGGGGGGCGGGGCAGGGCGCCGCGCTACTCCACGGTCAGGACCGCGTCGCGACCACCGAAGCCGTCGTCCGCGTAGGCGGCGGCTGGAGGCGTGACGGGCACCCCGTCGACCAGCATGCGGTAGCGGTGACGTCCGGGCGGCACCGCGAACGTCCCTTCGAACGTCCCGTCCTCCGCAGGGTGCAGGTTTCCGCGAGCGGGATCCCATTCGAGGAAGTCCGCCAGCAGGATGACCTCGCGCGCCTCGGGGGCGTGCAGCACGAAGCGATAGCGCCCGTCGGGCAAGAGCTCCGCGCTGGCGTTCTCGGGGCGTGGTGGCGCGGAGGCGAACTGCACGCTGACCCCCACCTCCAGCGCGGCGCGGCGGTACGTCAGCGCCTCGTCATCGCCAGCGGCCGCGGCCGCCCGTCCGACCTCGGTGGCCAGGAACAACGCGAGGCGCGGTGTGAGGGCGCGGTCGAGGCGGGCGCGTACGATCCACTCACGACCGTCGCGTGGCGCGCTAGCGAAGCGACGTACGTAGACGTTCGTGTTCACCTGCCACTGCCACGCCCCCTCTTGGCCTCCAGCGGACAAGCCGACGTAGACCTCGGCGCGGTCCGCCCTCGGGTCGCTGCTGCGCCGCTGGTCGGCGCCCGCCTGCAGCTCCCAGCGCCAACGCTCGTGATCGGCTGAGAGCACCGCGCGCCCGCCATAGATCCCGTCCAGCTGGTCGGCGGTGTAACTGCGAAAGCGCGCGTAGCCCTCGGCCCGGATGGCCAGCACGCCGACCGCGAGCCGCGCGGACAGGGCGAGGTCGCCGTACAGCGCGTTGTCGATGGCGAACGTGGCGGCGTAGCCCCCGAGCCCGCCCGTGGCCTCGAGGGTCAGCGCACGCACCTCGTAGCCGGCGGTCGTGCGTATGCCCAGATCGAGGTACGCCCCGCCGTCCGAGAACCCGCGAGCCGACAGATAAGGCTGGAAGCGTAGGCGTGCCCGCTCTCGCTCGAGCGCGGTCAGCCGTGACCACACGTCCACGCCCAGGGTGGCCGAGGGCGCGAGCACGGTGTCGTCCATGCGCGCGCGGTCTCGGGGGTTCGCCGCGAGAGCAGGGTTCGAGTCGGCGCCGAGCGCGATGTCGACGCCGCCGCGATGGCGCGGTTGTGCCGACGCACCGCGTGACAGGAGCAGCGCCAAAAGGCACAGCACCACTCCGATGGCGCGAGCGGAACGCCTACGTCGTCGGGGCAGCGAGACCTTCGTCCCCCCCTCAGGGGATGCGGAGCACGGCGTTCCGATTGCCGAATCCATCGTCCCGATAGGCATCGGCGAAGGGGTCCGTGACCCATCTCTCGCCATCGATGACGAACATGTAGGCGTAGGCCCCGCGCTCGAGCGAGAGGGTGGTGTGGAAGACTCCGTCGCCGTCTTCGTCACGCAGCGGGGTCTGACTCGCATCCCAGCCGTTGAATTCGCCGGCCACCGCGACGGCGTGCGCGCCGGCCGCGGGGAGCACGAAACGAACTGGGACCGGCACGTCCACGTCCACCACGTTCGCAGAGGGCGAAGTCGGCGCCGCGAGATCCACCGCGGAGGCAGAGGGGGGGCGCGCGTCCCGCAGATTCATGGCGGCGAACACCACGCCCAGCGTCGCCACCCCGAGCACCGTCAGCCCGGCAGCCGTGCGGGCAGCCCAGCGCCAAGGGCGTTGGTCGCGCTCCACCGCAGCAGCCCGCGCTTGGACGGCCCGCAGGACGGCGCGGTCCACCAAGTCCGCCGGCGGCTCGTGGCGCTGCTGCTTGAGGGACGCGAGGGCCGCGTCCAGCTCGTCGCTCGGACGGGCTTCGTCCCGTGGGCCACGCGGGTCGCGCATCATCTCTGGCGCTCCAGCTGCTTCCGCATGGCGGCTCGTGCGCGCACGGCGCGAATCTTGAGCCCGGTGACCGAGCACCCCGTGATGGCCGCGATCTCGAGGAAGGAGAAGTCTTCGAGGTCTTTCAGGATGATCACTTCGCGGTACGAGTCCGGGAGCGCTCCGAGAGCGCGGTTCAACCGAGCGGCATCGTGGAGCGAAGCGGCCCGCTCCTCGGGACCAGCCACGTGATCGCGCGAGTCGAGCGACGGACAGTTCGGCTCCACCGGGCGCTCGCGACGCTTGGCCGAGCGCAAGTGGTCGCGGCACAAGTTGAGCGCGATGCGATACAGCCACGTGGACAGACGGTAGGTGGGGTCGAACCGGGCGATGTACACGTAGGCGCGCGCGAACGTCTCCTGGGTGAGATCCTCGGCGTCGGCCTCGGCGTTCACCACGCGCATGATGAACTGAAAGACGCCGCGATGATGGCGCTCCACGATGAGCCGGAACGCGCGCGCGTCGCCTTCGGCCGAGAGCAACGCCCAGCGCCGCTCCTCGAGCTGCGCTTCGGTGGTGGTGTCTGCGAAGTCGCGAGGAATACGCCAGAGCTCAGCGGTCATGAACTCCATCGTATCACCTCAGCCGAGAGAAGCATCACCCAGGGTTCATCCCCATGTTCACCCCATTGCCCCGCCCGCGGCCTTGGCCATATCCCACGTCGTGGGGCGGGCCGTTGCCATGCGAGCTTCCCGAGCGACCGGGAGACTCGGGCCGGCCGCGCGTCGCCCGCTCACGCAGGGCGAGCCCGCGCGCCGAGGGTGTCCCGCGAAGGGCGCGGGCGTCCACCAGCAGGTCGCGGACCGCCGGGTGACCCCCGCTGCGGACGGCTGCCCCCACGGCGGTCAGCGCATCGCCGATTTCGAACTCGCGCTCACCCAGCTCCGCCACGGCTTGGAGCGCCACCAGCGTGGCGCGCACGCGCTCGGCGCGAACCGGAGCGCGCACCTGTTGCCCGAGCGCCACCAAGGCGTCAGCGCTCGCGCCCACCGCCTGAGCGTCCACCATCGCCCGCAGCAGCTCTCGATCGAGCGGGAGGCGCAGGCTCCCGAGCGCGCCCCGCGCGGAATCGAGGCGCACCGCCACCTGTCGGCAGGCGGCGAGGATGAGCTGTCCGGGGATGTGCTTGGACAGGCCTTCGGCCGCCTTCTCGTCCACCATGACCCCAGGCAGCCCCTGGCCGTCCAGCTGCGCCCGCAGCGCGATCAGCTCGGCCCGCACGGCGCCGAGCTCGGGGCGGTCGAACACACCTTCGATACTCGGGGTCGCGACTGCGGAAGCGCCGGGGTCGGCGGGCAGCTGCGCGGCCGCGTCCGAGACCCCCATCCACAGGACGCACGCCACCAGGCCGTAGCGAGCGGCGCGGAAGAACGAACGGGTAGTGCGACCAGACGGGGGCATCGACACTGAAGTATACGTCCGCGATGGGGGGCGGATGCGGAGTTCGAGTCTACGCACGCGACAAACAGCCGCAATGATCTGGTGGATGCCCGCACGAATTCAGAAATCTGTATCCCACGCCACAGGTCGTTCGTAGAAGCCTCATGGCTGGCTACATCCCCAAGCGTTCCATCCTCGCCCTCTCGGGCCTCACCGTCATCTTGGCATCCTCCGCGGGGTGCAGCTGCAGCTCTCCCAGCGGCGGCTCGGACGCGGGAGTGGACGCCTCCTCCAGCACGCAAGACGGTAGCGTGGACGGGAGCACGGGTCAGGACGGGAGCGTCGATGGCGGCGTTCTGCTGGACGGCGACGTCACCATCCAAGACGGAGGGGTCGTGCTGCTCGACGGGGGCGGCGAGTGCTTCGTCAAGATCTGCATCGACAGCCAGAACCGTCAGATTCGGGGGCACTGCGGCGACTGCGTGGACAACGACGATGACGGCCTGGCCGACCAGGACGACCCCGAGTGCCTCAATTTCTGCGACGACCACGAGGCCAGCTACAGCTTCTTCGACCCGAGCAGCGGGGGCGGTGACACGCCCAACTGCAACCTCGACTGCTACTACGATCCCGACGTCGGCTCGGGCAACGACGGTTGCCGTTGGAACGGTCGCTGCGACCCGCTCTCGCCCGACCCGCTCTGCTCGCCCTACAGCCCCGGCCTGGTGGGCGGCAACAGCTGCCCGGACACCCAGTCCGCGAGCTGCGCCACCAACTGCCGCCCGCTCGTGCCGAACGGCTGCGACTGCTTCGGCTGCTGCGAGCTGCCGGCGGGCAGCGGTGACTTCGTGTTCATCGGCACCGGCGCCGCGGAGCGTGCGCCCACCTGCACCGAGGCGCTGGCCGAGGCCGGCGACACCGAGGCGTGCGCCCCCTGCACGCCGCGCCTGGGTGACGACAGCTGCTACAACAGCTGCCTGCGCTGTGAGCTCTGCTTGGGGAAGACGGTGGACGACCTGCCGTGCGACTGCTTCACGGCGGCCACCGCGCCGAGCCGCTGCGACGGCGTGGACGCGGGTGTGCCCGACGGGGGCACCCCCCAGACCGACGGAGGCGTTCCCTACGAGTGCCCCGATGGCCCGTCGACCGTCTGCGGCTTCCCCGGAACGCCCGAGTGCCCGTTCCCGACCTACTGCCTGACCGGCTGCTGCGTCGGCGACTTCGGCTGAAGCTCGAGCGGCTGCCTCGCGCGAGAGGTGAAGGCCCGCGCGAGGCGAGCGCTACTCGCGCGCGACGAGCCTCACGGCAGCGCCGTCGGGGCCGACGTGCAGCGCGTCGCGTTGGAACACCGCGTGCCCCGAGCAGTCTTCGATGCGCACCCGCCACGTGCCTTCGCCGACCTCGAAGTGGCGGGCCGCGCCCGGGTCGATGACCTCGGCCGGCGACAAGCGGTCCTCACCCCAGCCGCTCTCCGCCTGCGTGATGTACGCGTAGCACAGCAAGTCGGGGGTGCGGTTCTCGATGGTGAGCGAGCCTGCGGCCACGCCCTCCACCAACAGGTTTCGCGCATCCGGGGTGGGGACGTGGGCCCTGCAGCCGAGGCCGAGGAGCAGGCCGAGGATCGGCGCTAGACGGCAGCCGCCGAAGGCGAGCCGCGAGCGCCGGGATGTACCCGGCTCGGGGCACGGCCGCGTCACCTCCGACTGCGGCGCCCGGCTCATGCGCTCGCTGCGTTCATCCGGTCCACGAAGCGCTCGAAGAGGTAGCGCGAGTCGTGCGGGCCGGCGGCTGCCTCGGGGTGGTACTGAACCGCGAACGAGCCCGTCTCCGTGTGCTCGAACCCCTGGCAGGTGCCGTCGTTCAGGTGGATGTGCGTCATGGTGGCCTTGCCCGCCATGGACTCCACGTCAACGCAGAAGCCGTGGTTCTGAGTGGTGATCTCGATGCGGCCCGTGACCAGGTCCTTCACCGGCTGGTTCAGGCCGCGGTGCCCGAACTTCAGCTTGTAGGTGCTGCCGCCGAGCGCGAGGCCCAGCAGCTGGTGGCCGAGGCAGATGCCGAACAGCGGGGTCTTGCCCACGAGCTGCTTGATGGTCTCGATGGCGTAGGTGACCGCGGCCGGGTCACCCGGGCCGTTGGACAGGAACACGCCGCTGGGCTTCAAGGCCAGGATGTCCGCGGCCGACGTGCGCGCGGGCACCACGGTGACCTTGCAGCCCGCGTCCACCAAGCAGCGCAGGATGTTGCGCTTGATGCCGAAGTCCACCGCAACCACGTGATGACGCGTGCGCGGGGACTGCGTGGTCCACGGCGTGCCCGACTCGGTCCACTCGTAGACCTTCTGCGTGCTGACGTGGTGCGTGAGATCCAGGCCCTCCATGGAGGGCGCGGCCTTGGCCTTGGCCACCAGCGCCGCCGGGTCGCCGGTTCCGATGACACCGGTCTGGGCGCCGTTGTCGCGCAGGTGCCGCGTGAGGGCGCGCGTGTCCACCTCGGCGAGACCCACGATGCCGTGCTTCACCAGGTAGTCGTGCAGCGAGAGGTTCGAGCGCCAGTTGCTCACCACCGGCGACAGCTCGCGCATGATGAAGCCCGCCAGGTACGGGCGGTCCGTCTCGGGGTCTTCGTCGTTCACGCCCGTGTTGCCGATCTGCGGCGCCGTCATGGTGACGATCTGCCCACAGTACGACGGGTCGGTGAGCACCTCTTGGTAGCCCGTCATGCCGGTGGTGAACACGGCCTCGCCGGTGGTCTCGCCCTCGGCGCCGACCGAGATGCCGGTGAAGATGGTGCCGTCAGCGAGGGCCAGGTGAGCGGGGGTCTTCTTGATGGTGGTCATGAGCGCGGCGCCTCGTACACGACTTGCCCCGCGGCGATGGTGCGATGCACGCCGCCGGTGACTTCGTGGTTCAGCAGGGGGGTGTTGAACGACTTCGAGCGTAGCGCTTCCCGTGTGACGGTCCAGCGACGCGAGGGGTCGATGACTGTGATGTCGGCGCGCGCGCCGGCGCGCAGGGTGCCCGCGTCCAAGTCGGGCACCAGCTTGGCCGGCGACAGCGAGAGCGAGTCCACCCAGCGCATGGGGCTGAGGTGGCCGCTGCGCACCAGGGCGAGCGTGCTGGCGATGGCCGTCTCGAGGCCGTTGATGCCCACCGACGCCGCGGAGAACTCGCAGTCCTTCTCGAGCGACGAGTGCGGCGCGTGGTCCGTGGCGATGCAGTCGATGGTGCCGTCGGCCAGGGCCGCCACCAGGGCCGCGCGGTCTTCCTCCGAGCGGATGGGCGGGTTCACCTTGCAGTGCGTGTCGTAGTTGATCAGGGCCTGCTCGGTCATGGTGAGGTGGTGCGGCGTGACCTCCGCCGACACGCGCAGGCCGCGGCTCTTGGCCTCACGAATCAAGCGCACCGCCCCCATGCTGGAGATGTGCGCCACGTGGTAGCGAGCCCGCGTGCGCTCCACCAGGATGAGGTCGCGCGCCACGATGATGTCTTCGGCTTCGCGCGGCCAGCCCCGCAGCCCGAGGCGCGTGCTGAGCTCGCCCTCGTGCATCTGCGCGCCCTCGGTCATGTGGTGGTCTTCGGCGTGCTGCGACACCAGCAGGTCGAACGTGCTCGCGTACTCGAGCGCGCGGCGCATGACGGCGGCGTTCATCACGCAGCGCCCGTCGTCGCTCACGCCGATGGCGCCGGCCTTGCGCATGTCGCCCATCTCGGCGAGCTCTTCGCCGGCGAGGCCCTTGGTCAGGGCGCCGAAGGGCAGGAGGCGCACGCCGCGCCCCACCGACTTGGCCCCGCTCATCATCATCTCGGTGATGGCTCGGTTGTCGTTGCAGGGCTTGGTGTTGGCCATGGGGCACACCGTGGTGAAGCCACCCGCGGCCGCAGCCGCGAGGCCCGACGCGAGGTCTTCCTTGTACTCGTGGCCCGGCTCGCGGAGATGCACGTGCAGGTCGATGAACCCCGGCACGACCCACTTGCCGGTGCAGTCGATGCGCTCGACTTGCTCACGGCCTGCGAACTCACCCGCGGCGCCCGGTCCCACCCGAACGATGCGCCCTGCGTCGACCACCACATCTGCCGTCTCGTCTCGACCGGTGGAGGGGTCGAGCACGCGGCCACCGAGAAGGAGCAGCATGGGCCTCGCGATTACGTGAGGGGCAGGGTCAAGTCAAGCTGCCCTGCACCATCACCCGGATGCTCGTGGTCAGCCGGCCTTCACGCTGGCCGTGCCTTCGGCCGCGTCGTCGCTCTCGTCACGCGGAGCGGCGATCGTCCCCACCGAGGAGTGCGCCAGGACGTCCGCGTCCTTCTTCTCGTGGACGCGCTTCTTCATGGTCATGACCTTGCGGTAGACCGAGGCGAAGTCCTTGTTGCGCGTCGCGAGGTGAGGGGACCCGCCGCGAAGGAGAGTCTGGAGGATGAACTCGAGGACTTGGATTTCGCCCTCGGAGAAGCTGTTGGAGATCCGCATGCCGACGATCTACCACCGCGCTCACGCCATGACAATCCGTGACGTGCAACGTAGGGTCACAAAACATCATGTCACGCTACATATTGTTCACTAAGCATCTGATATTGCGCGTCAATTCCTCGGACCAGAATTCGCCCGAGAGATCGTGTTTTTGGTGCCCGATCGCATTCTGCGAAATGGATCGCTTTGACAAACGCCCCCAAAGCGTCGCGCGCCAGCTTGGCGAGCCAGGCGTCGAGCACGCCGCAGCGACCCACGCATGACGAGGCCACGCGGTCCGCTCACCGAAGGCACGTGTATCGAGCCTTCGCGGGCTTTCGGGCCTCGCGGGCTTCGCTGGTGGGGCGCGCGCGGCTCAGGTCTTGCGCGCGAGGATGATGCGCTTGAGCGCGTCGCCCACGGACTGCGCCAGCGTCTCGATGCGCTCGCGGCCGTCGTCGCCATAGCGCACGTCGTCGGCGACCAGCACGGCCACGGTCTTGCCCATGACCTCGACGGGGCACACCACCACCACGCCGCCACGGCTCCCGGTGGCGGCACGGAAGAGGTTGTCGGCGGCCGTCACGCCGTAGGTGCCGGCGTACGTGGTGCCGTCGGCGACCACCGCGCGGAACATGGAGGGCGTGGACAGCGGGATCCACAGGTTGCGGACGGCGTCGGCCGTGAGGCTGCCACCGAGCCCCGACCAGCCTCGCAGCACCTGTCCACGCAGCGCCAGAAACACTGCCGCGCGCGACACCATCAGCGCGCCCTCACAGCCCATGGTGAGCACCGCGTCGCGGTCGCGCAGCGTGCGCATCTGGGCCAGCGTGGTGCCGATGTCACCCGGCACGCGCACGGGCTTGTGGGCGTAGGAGCGACGCGCGACACGCGGCGTGGTCAGCGCGATGGGCGCCTCTTCCGAGGGGCGCTGGCTCTCGATGGCCGGAGCGTCCAGGTCGTCCCACGAGTCGGATATCTCGATCTCGATGGAGCCCGCGTTCTGACGACGCACCGGCGGCGAGCTGCTCCAGGCCTGCTTCACGTTCGGCAGGCTGGCGCGGGAGTTGGCGAACGTGTCGATGATCACCTCGGGGTCCTCCACCGTGGTGTTCATGGGGGGCGTGTCGCTGTCGGGCGCCGCGGGCAGCTCCGAGATGCGCGGCCCGTCCACGCCGGGCGGCTTGCTGAAGCGCCGCGTGGCGACCACCGGCCCGTCGGTGACCGGGTTGGTCACGGTGCCTGTGGGGGTGTTGGTCTTGGGCCGCATCCGCGTCAGCGGGAGAGCCGTCTCCTCCGACATGGGCGGTGGCGACGAGTCGCGGTCGATCCCCATGGAGGGGGTGCGCGGCCGCGTCAGCTCGAACGTGATGTCCGGCTCGTCGTCGTCTTCGAGACTCGGAATGTGGGCGGGGTACGCGTGGTCGAGCGCGGCCCTCAGCTCCGACACGAGCGCCACGCGCGGCAGCAAGAGCGACCCGCTGACCAGCGAGAGCTCGCGCGTGGTGTGCGTGTCGCTGGGGTCGGCCATGGCCACCACCAGACCCTCTTCTTCCATGCGCAAGGGCAGGGCCCACAGCCGCTGCGCCACCCCGCCTGGCAGGCGCGCGAGCGCGTCCCCGGTGGGCTGCAGCACGTCGTCGCTCTCGAAGCCTTCGCCCCGCAAGAACGACTCGAGGATGAACTCGTCGAGCCCAGCCTCCACGAGCGCGGGCGCGAGGGGCATGCGGCTCCGCGCGGCGTCCGCCACTTGCTTGGCGCTCACCAACGTGGCTGCCAGGAGTCTCCCTCCGAGATCCTCAGGCACGGGCCGTCCTGGTTCTCGGCGCGAACTCGACGGCTGTCATTCCGACTCGCTGCATGGGGGCAGCGACTCTACCACGGGTTCGCGCGCCCGCCCGTGGCAATGCGAAGCGAAATGGGGGGGTGATCAGAGCTTGTGCGGCGGAAGCGACGCCAGGCTGTGACGGTCGAGGGCGGTCGGGGCATCGGGCTCGCCGTCGAGGGCACGGAGCGCCGCCGAGATGCGCGAGAAGCCGGCAGACTCCGCGGCAGCCTTCTGGAAGATGGTGATGGCGCGCATGGCCCGCACGCCCGTGCTGGAGCCCAGCTCGGTCTCGCGGTCCAGGAAGGCCTCGAGCGAGCCGTAGCCCTTCACCTCGAAGAGGCGCGAGTCGTTCACTTCGGTGAGCAGCTCGCCCACTTCGAAGAACGAGCGCTCGAGGGTGCGCTTCAGCGTGCGCAGCTGGACGATGACCGTGGAGATGCGGCCCAGCCGCGCCTTCAGGTCATCCGCCTTGGCGGGGGTGCGAATGGTGTCGATGGGCGCGATGGGGTCGCGCATGCGGCCAGGGGGGCCGTCCTTGGGATCCTTGGCCTCTTTCGCGGCCTTGAGCCCCACGGCCTCCGGCTTGGCGGGCTTCTGGCCCTTGCCGGCCTTGCCGTTGTTGGCGACCTTGCCGTTGTTGGCGACCTTGGCGGTCACCGGCTTCGCGCCGTCGGCGGCCTTGCCCTTTTCGGACTTGCCGAGCGCCGCTTTCCCCTTCGCAGGGCTCGCGGGCTTGGCGGCTTTTTCGGGCTTGCCGGGTGCGGCGGCCGCGCGCGACTTCACGGCCGACGACTTGGCAGCAGTCGGTTTGGCGGCGGGTTTTGGCGCTACCGCGCGCTTCGGCGGTGCTGCCTTTCCCGGCTTGGCCGCGGCCGGTCCGGCGTGACGACCGGCGGGGGCTTTGGGTTTCGCACCCTTGGATGAGCTCTTCGATGCCTTGACCACGGCGTCTCCTAGCGCTTCCGGATGGACCCCCCGGTAGTGCGTCTGCCCCATATCACTTGTGGTTTCCGTTTGTAAAGTGCCGTCACCGTGCGACAACCCGCGAATCATGGCGGTCTTCACCTTGCTCACCCCCGAAGACGCGAGCCGTATCACCGATGCGCACGGTCTCGGGGCCTGTCTCCGCATCGAGCCGGTGTCGGCGGGCAGCGTAAACTCCAACTTCTTCCTTGTTTCCGAGGGGGGCAGGCACTTCCTCCGCATCTACGAGGAGCAGGGCACCGACGGCGTGGCCTACGAGTGGCAGCTGCTCGACTTCCTCGGGGCGGCCGGGGTGGCGGTCCCAAAAAGAGTGGGTGGGACGCTCCCTGGGCAGATCGCGGTGGCCGGAAAGCCGACGGCGCTCTTCGAGGTGGTCACCGGTGAAGACATCTGCGGGGGCATGTTCGACGCGGCTCGCGCGCACCAAGTGGGGGTCACCCTGGGCCGGATTCACCAAGCGGGGAGGGCGTTTCCCATTCGCAGGGAGAGTCGTTTCAGGCGTGATACTGTGTTGACGCGGCTGGACTACGCGGCCAGTCAGGAGCGGCCCGAGCTCGTGAAGCCCATCCTGACCCTTCGGACCATCTGCGCCGAGGTGGAGGCAAGCTACCCGAGCGACCTCCCACGCGGCGTCATCCACGGCGACATGTTCCGCGACAACGTCTTCTGGCAGGGGGCCGAGGTGTCCGCGGTGATCGACTGGGAGAGCGCCTCGGACGGCGACCTGCTCTACGACCTGTGCGTGGTGTTCCTCGCCTGGTGCTACGGCGACGACTTCCGCTGGCGTGAGGCGCGCGCGCTGTTCGCGGGCTACTCGAGCGTGCGGCCCCTCGAGCCGAGCGAGGTGGCGGCGCTGCGGACCCTTTGCCTGGCTGGCGCGGCCCGCTTCTCCACCACCCGCATCCTCGACTTCCATCTGCGCAGCGGCGGGGTGGGCGAGCGCGTGATGAAGGACTACCGGCGCTTCCTGGCCCGCGCCAGCACGCTCGCCGCCCTCACGAACGACGAGCTGGCGGGCAAGCTGCTGTAGGGCGTGGCGCCGTGGTCATCCTGCCGCGGCGCCACCCCGGGTCACTGGTGGACCATGTCGTAGAGCTCTTCGTCGAAGCGCGGCGTCTCCATCAGCGACCCGTCGGCGGCGTCGCGGCGAATCTGGAGCACCTGACGTGAGATGACCTCGTCGTTCTCGCGCGCGAACACCGTGATGTAGTTGATGCCACCGTGCAGTGGCACGCTCAGCTCGAAGGGCAGCTCGCGCGTGTCGTTGGCCGGAGCCGCCTGGTAGAGCACCTTGCGCGCGCCCACGAAGACGTAGACGTCGCGCACGCGCTGGTCGTCGCGGGCCACGCCCCGCAGCGTGAAGGTGGCGTCGCGCGTGACGTGCACCGTGTTGGTGCTGATCTCGATGGTGGGGGCGCGGTGCGTGAGCGGGAAGTCCACCGTCCCGCGACCGTTGCCGGTGCCCGTGGCCGAGGTTGCCACCCACGCCGGACGGCCCTCGCCGAGGTCCACGCGGGTGAAGTCGCCCAGGGTGGCGGTGCGGTTGATGGCCACGGCACCGCGCGCGGTGGCGACGACGGGCGCATCGGCGGCCGGCCACGCACGTAGTGGGGTATCGGCGTTGATCTGGATGCGCCCCGTGGCCGCCGTGGTCGCCCGGGCTTGGCTGGTGAGCGGAACGATCACGTTCTCCACCACGGCCTCGCGCAGCTCGGTGTCGTAGACCGAGATCTCGAGCTTGGCCTCTTCACGGCGGAACTCGGGGAGCACCTCGAAGGTGAAGCGCACCAGCCGCTCGGCGCCGGGGGCGATGGGCTCCAGCTCGAAGCGGCCCGCGTGCAGCAGCACTCCGGCGCCGCTCAGGTTCCGCAGGTTGGCCTGCACCGCGAACGTGGTGCCCGGGCCCACGTTGCGCACGCGCATGTAGACGCTGCCCAGCTCACCCACCTGCACCTGGCCGTCGCCGTTGCCGCGCACGTCGTCCGCGGTCTGCACCGAGTACGCGAACTGCGGACCTTCGATTGCCCGAATCTCGGTGCGGATCTCGGTGGTGGCGGGAGCGCGCCCGTGGGCCTCCACGAACTCCACGCGAATGGCGTCGGCGCGGTTGATGACGTCGCGCGGGAGCCGGCACACGCGCTGGTTGCGTGGCTGCTGCGTGCTGCACAGGCCGAGCGTGATGGTCCACTCGCGGGTCTCGCCGGGGTTGATACGCCCGAACACCAGCTCGCGCGCGTCGAACAGGCTGTAGTCGCTCTCGGTGATGGCGCGCACCTGGTAGAGCGGGTGCTCGCCGCGGTTGGTGACCCGCGCGGTGAGCGTGAGGTCCTGGCCGCCCACGCCCTGGTTGGTCGGGCTGTTGGTGCTCAGCACCACTTCGCTGGCGCTCGGTCCCGCGTTGGGCCCGGTGGACCAGTCCACTCCCACGTTGCGCAGCTCGGCCACGGCCCGCTCCATCTCGCGGGCCTGCGTGGTGCTGATGACGTTGGCGGCGTCGGCCAGCATCTCGAGGCGCCCCGGGCGCTGGGCCCCGCTTAGGATCTGCTGGGCGAAGCGGATGAGGAACTCGGCCTCCTCTTCGTTCTCTTCGGCCTCCTCGGGCGCGGCCTCGGCCAGGGTGCGGCGAGCAGCGGCGTCGAAGTAGTAGCTGATGGCCGGCACGGCGGCGGCCGACTGGCGCGCGCTGTCGTGCGTGAGGGCGGCGCGCAGGTCCGCCTCGCGCAGATAGGTCTCGTCCGGCGACAGGTCCATGTTCTCGCGGTCCACCGTCATGGGCACCACGTTGATGTCCGGCACGATGCCCACGCCCTGGATGCTGATCTCACCGGGGGTCAGGTACTGCGCGATGGTCAGCTTGAGGGCCGAGCCGTCCTCGAAGTTCTGGAGCACCTGCACGGACCCCTTGCCGAAGCTGGTCTGGCCGATGATCAGCGCGCGGTTGTGGTTCTTGAGAGCGCCCGCCACGATCTCGCTGGCCGAGGCGCTGCCGCCGTTGATGAGCACCACGATGGGGTAGTTGGGCTCCGTGCCCTCGGGCCGCGCGAACTTCTGGTCGCGGTTGCGGCTGTCCCGGGCGTCGGTGCTCACGATGGGCCCGCTGGTGAGGAACAGGTCGGCCATGCGCACGGCCTGATCCAAGAGGCCACCGGGGTTGCCGCGCAGGTCCAGCACCAGGCCGCGCATGTTGTCGCGGTGCAGGGCCACCAGCGCGCGCTGCAGGTCTTCGGTGGTGTTCCCCTGGAAGCCGCTGACCTTCACGTAGCCGATGTTGTCGGCCAGCATGCGGTGCTCCACTGACTCGATGTGGATGATGGCGCGCACCAGGCGCACGCGACGCGGGGCCGACCAGGTGGTGCCCGAGCCGCGCGTGAACCAGACGTCCACCGGCGAGCCAGGCTCCCCGCGCAGGCGCGACACGGCCTCGGCGAGGGGCATGTTCAGGGTGCTCTCGGCGTCGATCTTCACGATGCGGTCGCCGCGCTCGAGGCCGCCGCGGGAGGCCGGGGTGTTGGGCATGGGGCGGATGACCGTCAGGTTGCCGTCCCGGATGGAGATGACGATGCCGAGGCCGCCGAACTCGCCGTGCGTGCTCATGCGCATCTCTTCGAACACGTCGGGCGTGAGCAGCGAGGTGTGCGGGTCCAGCGTGCGCAGCATGCCGTTCACGGCCGCGTACTCCACGTCGCGCAGGTCGAGGTCGCTCTCGCCGCCCAGGTTGGCCTCCAAGAACTCGAACACCCGGCGGAAGCGGTCGGTCAGCGCCCACGGCGAGTTGATGTCGCTCACTGCGAACGAGGCCCGCTCGGCGCGCACCTGCAGGTACACGCGGCCTTCGGCCTCGCGGTAGTCCACCATGACGGGGGCCACGCTGCGCTGGATGGCGTTCAGGCCCGCCAGGAACATGCGCTGGTGGTTGACGCGGTCGGGGTCCACGTAGCCATCGGACACCTCCCGGATGGCGCGGCTGAGCACCCGCACCTGGGACAGGCCATAGGGCTCGCGCGCGCGGGACTCGGAGGCCGACGCCGACGGGTCCGCCTGCTGGGCGTGGCTGCGGTGGTCCGACTGGGACAGCCGGAAGGCCAGGACGACGGCCACGAGGGCGAGCACGGGAGTGGCAAAGCGCTGAAGATGCTTCATTTTGGTCTGTCTGGCGGGCCCGAGGCTCGCTGCGCCGAGTGTAACGACGTCCGGCACACGTGGCTACCACGCCAACCCCGGCCTGGGCACCCGGATTCCATCGGACGCCGGCTCCGGTGATTCGCGTTGACCGCCTTGGGTGGGACGCGAATCCTTGGCGCTGCGCACCCTCCGATGGCCTCGACCGACCCGACCAGCATTGACTCGCGCGTGACCGACCCGCAGGGCGTGGATCCGCGCAGCCCCGCGCAACCCTTGCTGGCCGCCGGGCTGGTGGGTCGCGAGGCGCCCCTCACGGAGCTGATGGCGGCCCTCGGGCGGGCCATCGCCGAGCGGGAGCCCCGCGTGGTGACGGTGGCGGCCCCCAACGGCCTCGGGAAGACGCGCCTCTTCGACGAATTCCTGAAGGAAGCCGCGCGCACCCACGGCGAGGGCAGCCTGCGCGTGCTGCGCGGGCGCATCCACCCCACCGGTCCGGCGCTGGGGGTCATCGGGCGCATGCTGAAGGCCCGCTTCGGGATGCACGGCATGCACCGGGCCGAGGAGCGCGAGGCCCACCTGCGGCGCTCGGTGTCGGACGTGCTCGGCGACCAGCGCGTCAGCGAGTTCCTGCACTTCCTGGGCGGCTACCTGGACATCCGCTTCTCGGAGTCGCCCCTCACGCACGCCATGGAGGACGACCCGCTGCCGCTCGCGCAGGTCCGGCGGGCGGTGCTGCGGCGCTTCCTCGAGATCGACGCCGCCAACACGCCCCTGGTGCTGATCTTCGACGAGGTGACCGGCGCCCCCGACGAGCTGCTGGACCTGCTGTCGTACTTGGCGGCCACGTTGCGCGGCGCGCCCATCCTGCTGATCTTCGCGGCGCGCGACGACTTCTTCGTGCAGCGCCCCGACTGGCTGAAGGGTCCCAACCACGAGCTGCTGGCGCTGCTGCCCCTGAGCGACGCCGAGGCGGGGGCCCTGGTGCGCGAGTTCTTGGCGCGCGGCGGGGCCGTGCCCGACGAGCTGGTGCGCGCCGTGGTCAGCGCCGCGGGGGGGAGCCCCTACCTGGTGCGCGAGACGCTCCGCACGTACTTCGACCAAGGCGTGCTGGTGCCCGAGCCGAACGGGCGCTTCCGCGTGGAGCTGGACCGCGTGGCCCAGGTGGCGGCGCCCACCAGCGTGGAGCAAGCGCGCGACAACCGGCTCTCCTCCCTGTCCCCGGTGGAGCTGGCGCTGCTCACCAAGGCGGCCTGCGTGGGGGACGTCTTCTGGCTGGACGCGCTGGTGGCCCTCGAGCACCAGGACCACCCGCCGCCCGATCTCTGGGGTGGGCAAGAGAGCCGCACCACGGACTACGCGCCCACGCTGGCTCAGCTGGCGCGCCGCGAGTTCGTGGTGATGAACGCCGAGCCGCAGGTGCCGGACACCGTGGAGTACGCCTTCTGTCATCGCGCCGAGTGGGAGGCGCTGCGGCTGCGCGTGCCCCCGGCGGAGCGCGTGCGCAGTCACGCCACCGTGGCCGACTGGCTGGAGGTGCGCCTCGTCGAGCGCCACGAAGCCCAGCTCGAGCTGCTGGCCACCCACCACGAGGCCGGCGGTCACCTCGAAGACGCGGGGCGCTACTGGGTGCGCGCCGCCAGCCTCGCGCGGGCCCGTCACGCCACCGAGCACGCCATCAACTTCTACGCGCGCGGTGTCCCGCTGCTGCGGGAGTCGGACGTGCGGAGGCGCCTCGACGCGCTCCACGACTACGGCGACGTGCTGCAGCGCGTGGGCGACTACGACGGCGCCATCGCGCGCTTCCGCGAGATGCTGGCCATCGCGTATCGCCTCGGGTTGAAGGCGAAAGGCGGGGTGGCCCACAACCGCATCGGCCGCGTGCACCGCGCGAGCGGGCGCCTCGACGAAGCGCTGCGTCACCTGGGGACGGGGCACGCGCTGTTCGACGCCGTGGGGGACCTGCGCGGCATCGCGGCCTCGTTCGACGACACGGGGCGCGTGCATCTACTGCGTGGGGACTACGCCGCCGCGCGTCGCTTCGCGCGCAAGTCCCTCGAGATGCGCCGCGAGCTCGGTGACCCGCGCAGCGTGGCCCTCAGCCTCGACAACCTCGGGGCCGCGTACCTCGCCAGCGGCGCGTTCGAGCGCGCCTCGGAAGCGCTGGAAGAGTCGCTCACGCTGCGCCGGCAGATCGGCGACGAGGGGGGCATCGCCGCGTCGCTCACCAACCTGGGCCGCGTGCACCGCGACAACGGCCAGCACGCGCGGGCTCAAGAGCTGTTCGAGCAGGCCCTCGAAGCCGCCCGCGGCGCGGGTGACCGCGCCCTCGAAGCGCACGTGCTCACGCTGCTGGGCGAGGGCCACTACCGCCTGGTGGACCCGGAGGCGGCCATCGCGCTGCTCACCGAAGCCGACCAGCTGGCCACGCGCCTCGGCGACAAGCTGCTGGAGGGCGCGGTGCGACGAGGCTTGGCCCAGGCCCAGCTCCTGATGCAGGAGCCCGAGGTGGCGCGTCACCACATCGAGAAGGCCATCGCGCTCTTCGAAGCGGCGCGCAGCCAGCCGGCGCTCGCGCGCGCGCTGGTCACGCGCGGCGAGATCGAGGCGGCCGCCGGCGAGGTGCAGCGCGCGCGAGCCGCGTTCGAGGAGGCCCTCGAGATCTTCGAGCGCGTGGGCGACGAGCTGGGCGTGGCCGATGCGTGCACCGCGTTCGCCAGCTTCGCGAGCCAGGCGCCGGGGCTGGGCGTGGATGCCGAGGCGCTGGCCACGCGGGCGCGGAAGATCCGAGAGCGGCTGCGGGCGAGCGAGGAGTATGGGATCGAGCCGCTGGAGCCGATCTCGTAACGGAGACGGGTCTCCTCGTTGTCGTGAGCGTCTATCGACTCGTCACAAGTCAGAGGTGGTGGCCTGCATGCCGAATCGGCTTCTGGGAAGGCGAATTGGGGCACCCCCCCCGCTGAAGCGGAGGGCAGCAAACTACGCTTGGATTCTCCTAAAGTCCCCGCCTGTTGGCGTGGACTACGTGACTGCCAACAGGGGGTGTTCTACACGAGGTACCCGAACGCAGCCGAGGGAGCCGACCCCCGTCTGTGGGGTCCGGGTAACCTTGGTAGGACGGCCTCTGAGTCCACGTTCACTCAGTCCCCCGCACGGGGGACTTTCAGGTCGTCCGGGCCTGGTTTGCTGCCCTCCGCTTCAGCGGGGGGTGCCCAAATGCCTTGAAACATGCTGGAGTCATCGACAGCAGGAGCCGACTTGTGATGAGTCGTCAGTCGTGAGCGTTGACGGCGACGGCTATCGACTCGTCACAAGTCCGATGGAAAGACTTCCATGGCGAAGCGCCGAGGC
>CAZEAA010000044.1:22917-25161 GCA_964510015.1 uncultured Sandaracinaceae bacterium | reverse complement strand
TGCGTGCGCTGAACGAGAGCCACCGGAAGGAGCGCTACGACCAGGTGCTGGACCCGGCTTATCGCAGCGCGATCATGAACCTGGTGGTGGCCAGCTGGGTCCCGGTGGACGTGGCCATCGCGCACTACCGCGCGATGGACGCGGTGGGCTACTCGGCCGAGCAGCAGATCGACAACGGGCGCCTCGTGGCACAGCGCATCCAGAACACCTACGTGGGCACCATCATCCGCGGGCTCAAGGCCAGCGGCACGGTCACGGTGTGGGCGCTGCTCGAGCGCTTCCCCATCGCGTGGGGTCGCCTGCTGGATGGCGGCGCGTCCGCGGTCTACCGGCTGGGCCCGAAGGAGGCGCGCGTCGAGTGCCACGGCGTGCCCTTCGCGGACATCGCCTACTTCCGCGCCGGCTGGGAGGGCATGTTCGAGAGCACCATCGAGCTGGTGACGCGCAAGGTCTACACGCGCCAGCTGCCCGCGCTGCAGTCACGGAGCGTGGTGGCCTACCGCATCAGCTGGGTCTGACGGGACGCGCGCGAGGGGCACCCGGAGTCCTGCCACAAGGAAGAATTCGCACCGCATCCCGTATGTCGCGTGTATGGTCTCCGTGACCTCAATCCTCAGCCAAGTGGTGTGAACGTGCAGTACCTGAGCGGCCTCGAACTCCTCAAGCGTGACCCGGACTGGACCAAGAAGGTGGCCCTCTGTGGCGTGCTCTTCCTGTCTGCGATGTGCATTCCCTTCGTGGGTCAGCTGGTGATCGGCGGCTGGCTCGCCACCATGATCCAGCGCACCGCGCGCGGTCAGGAAGACGTGCTGCCGCGCCTCGACTTCGACATGGACTACCTCATGAAGCTCTGCGGCCTCGGCTTCCGCGGGTTGGTGGTGCAGTTCGTGTGGGGCTTGTGCTTCCTGCCCATCTTCATCGTCTGCTACGCGTGCATCGGTGGCGGCGCGTACCTCGGCAGCCAGCTCGACAGCGGCCTGATCGGCGGGCTGCTGGCGGCCATCGGTGGCCTGCTCATGATCGTCTGTATGGTGCCCTTCGCCCTCGCGGCGCAGTGCGGTGGCCTGCGGGCGCATCTGGCCAACGACATCGGCACCGGGCTGCAGTTCGGCGCTGCCATCCGCATGGCCAAGGCCATGTGGAAGGAGCTGATCCTCGGCGGCATCGTGATCACGTTCGTGTTCTTCGGGCTCTACCTGGCAGGCATGCTCGCGTGCGGCATCGGCGTGCTGTTCACGTTGCCCATCGGCATGGTGATCGCCTCGAACTACCAAGCGCACGTGTACCGCGAGTACGTGGCTCGTGGCGGTGAGGCCGTGAACATCTTCCACCTGCGCGAGGCCGACCCGCTCGGCTCGTCGGTGGGTCCGCGTCCGCAGGCCTTCTAGCGCGCTGACCCGAGGCGGGTCACGCCGCCCTCACCCCCACCTCGGCGACGGCCGAGTGCAGCTCCACACTAGGGCGCTGTGCTCGGCCGTAGCTGCGTGAAGGCCAGGTGGTAGCCCGCGGCGCGCAGCGGCTCGCGGGTGGCCACGGTGTAGCCGGGGATGTCCGCGAGCTCGTCGGCCGTGAGCCAGGCGCGCGTGGGGTGGTACGCCAGCACCTCGATGGAGCGCGGCGCGAAGGCCGCCGCCAGCTGAGTCACGCAGCGCTGCGCGTCCACGGCCGAAACGGCGTCGGGCGAACCCTGGAGCTCGAAGCTCACGTAGCTGCCCACTGGTTCGGGGGTCACGTGCAGCGTGACGTACGCGCCATCACAGAGGCCGTTCACCGAGTAGCCCTGCGGGTCGAAGTAGTGCTCGTGCAGCGCGAAGCCCGGCGCGAGCGACGCCACCAGCGCCTGCGCGGCGGGCGCCTGATCGCGGTCGAAGCGCGCGCACGCGGCCGCCGACGGGCCATGCATCAGCACCTCGAGCGTGACGTCCGGGCGCCGCGGCTGCCCCGTGGCGGCGTGATCGAACACGTCCACGAAGTGTTCTCCCTGACCAAGCCGCCGCCGCGCGCACGGGCCGCTGGACCCCAACAACGCCTCGAGTGCCCGCGCGTCGGCGTCGAAGGTGCTCGCCTGGTGCTGCGGGAAGTGCTCGCTCTTGCGCGCGTACAGCAGCTGGGAGAGCGCGGCGCGCGGCACGTGCGTGAGCAGCGGCAGCACGGCGTCCACCAGGCGCGTCTGGCCGCACGTGATCAACGTCAGCGAGTGGTCGCTCACGAACAGGCTCGACTCGCTCAGCACGTAGGCGTCCC
>CAZEAA010000044.1:0-22817 GCA_964510015.1 uncultured Sandaracinaceae bacterium | reverse complement strand
GTCAGCGAGTGGTCGCTCACGAACAGGCTCGACTCGCTCAGCACGTAGGCGTCCCACCAGCTGTCCTGCGCGGCGGACACGATGGCCGCTCCGGCGGCAGCGAGCACCTGGTCCCAGACGGCGCGCGGCAGGGCACGCAGCGGGGCCGCCTCCGGCACGAAGGTGACCTTCAGCTTCTTCTCCGGTCCTTCGAAGTGCGCGCTCTCCACGATGCCCATGTCAGCCCGCAGTTATGCGGGGCACCTCACGCTACGCAACAGGAAGGAGCCGCGCGCCACTTACATGTTGAAATGGTGTATCGTCAGAACGGTGTCGAGAGATCGCGTGTCCGACCACGATCCCCTCGTGGGTACCAAGCTCGGGGGCTACCTCATCGAGAAGCGTCTCGGGGCGGGCGCCACCGGCGTGGTCTATCAGGCGACTCCGTCTGACGGAGGACGACCGCTGGCCGTCAAGGTGCTCAACGACAACCTTGGGCACATCAGCGCGCTCAAGCGCCGCTTCGAGCGAGAGGCGCGCGCGCTCGCCAAGCTGAAGCACCCGCACGTGGTGCACATCACCGACTTCGGCGTGGACCACGACATCACCTTCATCGCCATGGAGATGCTGGTGGGCGAGACGCTCGAAGACGTGCTGCAGCGCGCGCCCATCGACCCGCTGCGCGCCGTGGGGGTGGCGCTCCAGACCATGCGCGGCGTGGCCTTCGCGCACCAGAACGGCATCGTCCACCGCGACCTCAAGCCCGCCAACATCTTCCTGCGGCAGGTGGCCGGCGGCATCGACGTGGTGAAGGTGCTGGACTTCGGGCTCGCCAAGTTCCTCGAGGTGGACGAGCTGAGCCAGGACGCCACGCTCACGCGCAAGGGGCGCATCGTGGGCACGCCCGCGTACATGGCGCCCGAGCAGATCACGGGTGTCTCGCTGGACGTGCGCGCCGACGTGTACGCGGCGGGCGTGGTGCTCTACGAGATGCTGGCCGACCAGCGGCCGTTCTCCTACGAGCGCCGCTCGCAGCTGCTGCGCGCGCACCTGTTCGAGCCGGTGCCGCGCATCGAGCGCATTCGGCCGGGGCTCTACGTGCACCCGGAGCTCGAGAAGGTGATCATGCGCGCCCTCGAGAAGGACCCCGCGCGGCGCTTCGCCGACGGCGCCGACATGCTGCGCGCGCTCGAGGCCCTGCCGGCCGAGCCCGCGTCGTTCCACGAGCAGCGCCGGGACGCGGTGCGCTCGCGCACGGGGTCTTCGTCGGCGGTGGTGATCAGCGAGGCCGAGCGCGTGGCCGTGACCACCGGCATGGATCACGACGACACGGGCTCGATGTCCATGGAGACAGTGCAGGTGGCGCTCGACTCGGCGCCCACCACCGGGCGGCGCCAGGCCATCCCGGACACGCTCAGCGGGCTCACGCGCAACCCCCGCGACCGCCGCAACAGCGACCGTCCGCGCAGCGGCCGCGTGTCGGCGGGCACCACCTCCAGCCACCCGCGTCCGGGCAAGCTGCGCCAGCGCAAGAAGAAGCGCGGCCGGGCCGGGCCACCCAACTGGCTGTGGGGCGTGGCGCTCGCGTCGCTGGTGGCGTCCGGCCTCATCTACTGGTGGACCACCACCGCGGGCGGCACCCTGCCCTGAACGGAGCGCGAGAGCATGCACCCCTGGCACGACATCTACGTCGACGAGACGGTCATCGAGACGGCCTTCCCGGTCATCATCGAGGTCCCGACGGGCAGCAAGAACAAGTACGAGCTCGACAAGGAGAGCGGGCTGCTGAAGCTCGATCGCGTGCTCTACAGCGCGGTGCACTACCCCGCGAACTACGGCTTCATTCCGCGGTCCTTCTGTGACGACGGCGACCCGCTCGACGCGCTGGTGCTCACCATGGAGCCGCTCTATCCGCTGACCGTGGTGGACGCGCGCGCCATCGGCGTGATGCGCATGCGCGACGACAAGGGCATCGACGACAAGATCATCGCGGTGTGCAACGGCGACCCGTCGTTCAGCGAGATCCACCACCACACCGACCTGCCGTCGCACACGCTGCGGCAGATCAAGCGCTTCTTCCAGGACTACAAGGTGCTGGAGAACAAGGAGGTGGTGATCGACGACATCATGGGCAAGGACGAGGCCATCAAGGTGATGGGCGAGTCCCTGTCCATGTATCGGAAGCTGCGCCGCGGCGAGGTCAAGCCCCGCCACTGAGGTTCAGCGCACCCCGGCCGGATTGGCCGGGGTCAACCCAAGCCCGGCCGGATTGGCCGGGCTCACCCCAACAAGCGCAGGCGGCGGCCGAAGCGCGGGGCTTCCTTCTTGAAGTTGGCGTTCATGGCCGCGCGCTGGTTCTTGCCCATGAGCACCAGCGCCTGCAGCCGGCTCTCGAGGGAGAAGGCCGCGTCCTCCGGCGCCACCCACGTCTCGTGGAACAGCTGCTTGGTGGCGGCGATGGCGTCCGGCGAGCGCGTGAGCAGCTCGGTCATGAGCGCCTCGGCGGCGGCCATGGGGTCGGCGCTCACCTCGGTGACCAGGTTGTAGCCCTTGGCTTCTTCGCCGCGGAACACGCGCCCCGTCATGGTCAGCCGCTTGGCCTGGTCCATGGGCATGAGCTCGCGCAGCGTGACGCTGCCGGTCATGTCCGGGATCAGGCCCCACTTGGCCTCCATGATGGAGAACTCGCAGTCGGGCGTGGTGAAGCGGAAGTCCGCCGCGAGCGCCAGCTGCAGGCCGCCACCGAAGCAGCGCCCATGCGTGACCGCGAGCACGGGCACCGGCAGGCGACGGTAGGCCCAGCACGCCTCTTGGAAGAGGTTGGTGCTGCGCAGCCCCACCTTGGCGAAGGCGCGGGCCATGCGCGCCGGCTCCTTGGTGAACTTGGGGAAGTCGAGGCCGCTGCAGAACGACGGCCCCTCGGCGTGCAGGATCACGCCCCGCAGCGCGCGGTCCCGCTTGAGCGTCTCGGCGGCATCGACCAGCGCGCTCAGCATCTCCCAGTCGAGGGCGTTGTGCTTGCTGGCGTGCGTGAGCGCCAAGTAGGCGACGTCGCCCCGACGGTCGATGCGAACGCGCTCGCTCACACCGCGCTCCGGCTGCGGCGCGCGCGGCGGCCGAGCACGAGGCCCACGAGGCTCATCAGCGCGAGCAGGACGCCGGGTCCCTGGCTGCCGGGCGCGCTCACGGTGCAGCTCGAGCCGTCGCTCGGGTCGGTCGGTCCGCCGTCGCCATCGGGGCCGTTCGGGCAGCCGGCCTCGACCACGTCGCACAGGTCGGCGTCGGGGTCCGTGGCCTCGTCGCAGTAGTCGTAGAGCACGGGCAGCAGGTGGCCGATCTCCTCGCGGCCTTCGCTCTCCGCGAGCACGTTGACCTCGTCGCAGCTCTCGCCCGCGCGCGTCACGTAATCCGTGGCGCCCGCCGAGAGCACACCCACCAGCTCGCCGTCGTCGTTGAACACGCCCGACCCGCTGTTGCCGCCGAAGGTGTCGAGCGACGTCTCGAAGAAGTACGTGCCGCGCGTGGACGGGTCGGTGACGTTGCCGCCGTCGTCGATCTTGAGCGGCAGGCCCGCGCCGAAGCCCAGCACGGACACCGCGTCGTCCTCGGCCACGTTGCGGCAGGTGTCACCGAGGCCGGCCGAGAGCGCCACCGGCGAGTGGCCCACCACGGGACGGTCGAGGCGCAGCACGGCGTAGTCGATGGCGTCGTTCTCACGCGCCAGGATGTCGATGCAGTCGTACACGTCGTCGGCCTCGAGCTCGGCCAGCTCGCCGTCCGCGGTGTAGAGGTAGTCGAACACCAGGCTGGTCCCGAGGCAGTCGCTCATGTCCTCGACGCAGTGGCCCGCGGTCACGATGATGTCGGGCGCGATCAGCGTGCCCGAGCAGAACGCCGAGATGGGCTGGTCGATGAAGCGCTGGTCCGAGCACAGGCCGTAGGCCTCGCCGTGCGACAGCGTCTCGTCGCGGGTGAACGTGCCGTCCTCGTTCTCGGTGAGGCTCGCGCTGTCCATGAGCGCCACGATGGACGCGCTGGCGAGCGTGCGCAGCGACGCATCCGGGTGGGCGTAGACATCGGTGCGGTCGTCGTCACCGTAGACCACGGCCGCGGGGCGCTGCCCCACGGACGAGTCCTGCGAGCAGCCGCTCAGGGCCGCGACGAGCGAGGCGCTGACCAGCAGCCCGGACGATACGCCCGGCGCAAGAAGTGAAGACACCCGGGACCAGAGCAGCTCGGTGTTAGGCATGGAGCAGGAGTTTAGTGGCAGTTTGGGCGGACGCCCACACTCACGACGCGTTCGCGCGCCGGCGACGACGCCACCCGAGCGACGCCAGCAGCGCGACGAGCCACGCCGCGGGTCCCGCGACCGGTGCTTCGCCAGTGACCCGGCAGCCGCAGCCCGAAGAGCCGGGTCGCGGGGCGCCCATGTCCGCGACGGCGCCATCGCTTCCGGCATCGTCCTCGATACCGACGTCGGGGTCCGTGCCCGCGTCGCTCATGCCCAGGTCGGCCATCCCCAGATCGGGCATGGGGCCGCCGGGGCACGCGGCCTCTGCAGCCGCACAGAGCGTGCTGTCCGGCGCCGCCGCGTCGTCGCAGTAGCGCAGAAGCGTGGGCAGCAGGTGGCCGATCTGCTCGGCGCCGAAGGTCTCGGACAGCGTGTTGACCTCGTCGCAGCCTTCGCCCACGCGCTCGCGGTAGTCGCCGAGGCCGCTCGACAGCACACCCACCAGCTCACCGTCCGTGTTGAACACGCCGGAGCCGCTGTTGCCCGCGAAGGTGTCGAGCGACGTCAGGAAGAAGTTGGTGCCGCGCGAGGAGGGGTTGGTGACCGCGCCGCCGTCGTCGATCTTGAGCGGGAGGCCCGAGCCGAAGCCCAGCACCGCCACCGCCTCTTCGTCCACCACGTTGCGGCACGTGCTGCCCACCCCCGGCGAGAGGGTGGCCGGCGTATGACCCACCACCTCGCGATCGAGGCGCAGGTAGGCGTAGTCGAGGACGCCGTCTTGGCGCGACAGGATCGCGGTGCAGCCGTAGACGTCGTCGGCCTCGAGCGGCGCGAGCACTCCGTCTGCCGTGTAGAGGTAGTCGAATACGAAGCTCGTGCCCTGGCATTCGGAGAGCGTCTCGATGCAGTGCCCGGCCGTCACCACGATGTCGGGGGCCACGAGCGTGCCCGAGCAGAAGGCGCTGGTGGGCTGGTCGATGAACCGCTGGTCGGCGCACAGATCGTAGGCCTCGCCGAGGGTCAGCGTGGGGGTGCGCTCGTAGCCCCCGTCCATCTGCTCTTCGAGCCGGGTGTTGCGGATGAGCGCCACGATGGACTCGTGCGCCAACGTGCGCAGGCTGGCCGAGGGGTGCGCGTAGACGTCTTCCCGGTCGTCGGTGCCGTACACCACGGGGGCCTCGCTGCCGCGTGTGTCGGGAGCGGCGCAGCCTGTGACGCCGGTCATCAGCAGGGGCAGCAAGAGCAACCGAGACCGAACGGGCGCGCGCGTCATGGCAGCCGCGTTCCTTCCACACGCCGAGCACGACGCAAGAGTCCGAGGGCCAGCAGCAGGACGCCACCCAGCCAGGGGGTCTTGCCCGTGGTCGGCCCCGAAGCCACCGTGCAGCCCGAGCGCGGTCGGCGCGTGCCGAGGTCTGCGTACACGTCCCCGTCCGAGCGAGGCAGCGCCAGGTCGTTGGTGACCTGGGCGTCGAGCTCCGGCTCCATGCCCGCATCGTCCATCATCCCTGCGTCGCCCAGGACCCCCGCGTCGCCCGACACCCCGGCGTCGAGGTCCGTGCCGCAGCCCTCGTCCGTGCTGCCGTCGCAGTCGTCGTCGCCGCCGTTGCACGTCTCCACGGGCGGTGCGCCGCACGCGCCGCAGTCGTTCAACTCCGCGCCGCCGGGGCAGGGCCCGCAGGTGTCCAGCCCGCCCACCGCGAAGCCCGCCGCGGGCGACATCTGCATGGCGGCCAGGGTCATGGGCCCCCAGCTGCCGTCCTCGTCGAGCGGCATGCTCGGGTGGTTCATGTTCCACAGGCGCTGGAAGGCCGCGACCGAGTCGCTGCGCAGGTCCGATCCCGGGCAGTCGTAGTGCACCGCGTCGCTCGCGCCGAACCACACACAGCCCGCGTTGGTGAGCGCCGTGCGCGCCGCCACCGTGTTGTTCACGTCCACGGCCCGCCCGCTCTGGTGGTTGCTGCTGCCGGGCACCCCGACCACCGCGCACTGCCCCGAGGCCCACAAGAGGTACTGGTCGGAGAGCGGCCGGAAGCCCGAATTGATCTCCAGCGCCACCTGCGCCGCCGCGGTCTGCAGCGCGGTGCGCGCGCTGGCCTGCGCCACCAAGTGCACGCGTGAGCTGGTGGCCGTGATGTTCGCGTTGGCGAAGCTCACGAACTGCCCGGGATGCAGGCAGCGCTGCACGTCGACCAGCTGCGTGGACAGCCCCTCGCCGCCCTCGGTGGTGCAGCTGCTCTGGCCGCTGGCCACCTGGCTCATGGTCTGCGCGTGAGCGTGGTTTCCGCACAGCAAGACGCTGAGGGCGCCCAGCACCCTGAGCGCATTCTTCACCACTACCGCGCCGTTCATTCCCTCCGTGATACCAGACGCGGCGAGCGGCGGCGATGGGTGGCGTCGCTCGAGGCGCTGCTCTTGGAGGCGGACCCCATTGCACGCGGATGCCCCGTCCTGCATCGTGTTGCGCACCATGACCCACACCCTCCGCACCCGCCTGACGTTCTTCCCCCTGGTTCTCGCGCTCCTCGGCCTCGGCTGCGGTGGGCAAGAGGAGACCGCGCCCGCGACCGAGGCGGTCGCCGAAGCGCCGGCCGCCGAAGCTGCGCCCGAGCCCATCCGTGAGCTGGACGTGGTGGCTGCCGCGGCCCTCTTCGAGGCCGGCACCGCGCGCCCCGTGGACGCCAACCACCAGGAGACGCGTGACGCGATGGGCACCGTACCCAACGCCGTGCTGCTGACCTCGTCGAGCGAGTACCAGATGAGCGAGCTGCCCGCCGACGGCCTGTTGGTCTTCTACTGCGGCAGCACCCAGTGCACCGCGTCGGACAACGCGGCGACGCGTGCCCGTGAGGCCGGCCGCGAGGTCGCCGTCATGCGCCCGGGCATCCGCGGCTGGGTGGACGCCGGCAAGCCCGTCGCCGGCCGCGCCGCCACCGAGACGCCCGAGGGCGAAGAGGCTGCTGCCGCCGACGAAGCCGCCGCCGGCTGAGAGAGCACCGCTCCCATGAAGCCCTTCGACCTGCCCGACATGACCGGCCGCGTGTGCGTCGTGACCGGTGCCAACACCGGCATCGGGCGGGTCACCGCGCTCGAGCTCGCGCGCAAGGGCGCGCACGTCATCGTGGCGTGCCGCAGCCGCGACAAGACCATGCCCGTCATCGAGGCCATCGTGGCCGAGACCGGCAACCCCCAGGTAGAGTTCCTGGCGCTCGACCTCGCGCGCTTCGACGCCATCCGCGAGAGCGCGGCCGAGCTGCTGGCGCGCGATCTTCCCATCCACGTGCTGGTCAACAACGCCGGCCTCGCGGGTGTGCGGGAGGTCTCGCCCGAAGGCTACGAGGTGATGTTCGCCGTGAACCACCTGGGCACCTTCCTCTTCACGTTGCTGCTGGCCGAGCGGATCATCGCGTCCGGGCCCGCGCGCATCGTCACCGTGGCGAGCCGCGCGCACGAGCGCTGCTATCGCATCCCCTGGGACGAGCTGAAGCAGCCCGCGCGTTCGCTCACCGGCATGGGCGCCTACCAAGTGAGCAAGCTCTGCAACGTGCTCTTCAGCCGGTTGCTCGCGAAGCGGCTCGAGGGAACGGGGGTGACCACCTACTCGCTGCACCCCGGCGTGGTGGCCACCGACATCTGGCGCGCCATCCCGTGGCCCTTCGACGCCATCGGCAAGGCCTTCATGATCAGCGTCGAGCAGGGGGCCGCCACCTCGCTCTACTGCGCCACCGCGCCCGAGCTGGCCCACGTGAGCGGCCGCTACTACGACGCGTGCAAAGAGAAGAAGCCCAACCGCGCCGCGCTCGATGACGCGCTCGGGGCCGAGCTGTGGGAGCGCAGCCTGGCGATCACGGGCGCGCCCGACCTGCGCCCGGCGACCACGGGCGCGCTGCGACCGGGCTGACCACGGGCACACCGGACCTGCGTCCAGGCTGACCTTCGGGGCTCACGCTCAGAGCGACTCGAGGCGCGCGCGGATCATGTCGGCGTCGCGCGCGTTCGGCGCCATCCGCAGGTAGCGCTCGAAGGCGCTGCGGGCCTCGGGGTTCTGGCCCATGCGCTGGTGACCGAGCCCCAGCCCGCGCCAGGCGGCCAGGTTGCCCGGGTTCGCGTACGTGGCCGCCCGGAAGCGCGCCACGGCCTCGGGCAGCTGACCGTTGACCAGCAGGCGCGTCCCCTCGACCGCCAGGGCAGCCGCCCGCTCGCGGTCGGTGGCCGGACCCTCGGGCTCACTCAGGATACGTACCGAGTTCGATCCGGTCGTCGCCGCGGAGGGGCTCTCGCCGGGCGTCGTCGGAGCGTTCGCTGCCGCCACGGGCGGCTGTGCGAGGCCACCGGACGACCCGGTCTCGCGCGCCGTCCCGGTCTCGCGTGCGCCCTCGGCGATGGCCAGGGCTGGCGCCACCACCGCAGCCTCGCGCGGAGCGGCGTGGCCCTGTGCGGCCCGCTCCCCGAGCGCGGGCGCCGGTCGCCTGGGCGCCGTGATGGTGGTGGTGCTCCCCGGACGCTCGGCGAGCTGGCTCGCGACCATCTCGCGAGGCGAGGGCGTCTCCTCGGATTGCAGCCCGAAGGCCAAAAGGCCCGCCCCGAGCCCCAGCGCCACCAGCACTCCGAGCCACACGGCAGGGCGAGCCGGCGTCTCGCGCGCGGCCAGCGCGTGCTCGGGGTCGGAGAAGCTGCCGAGCCCGCGGTCGGCCTCCGACGGGCCGGGCTCCACGCGGTTCCGGCCCGGTCCCCACTTCACCGTCGAGCTCCCGGCGTCGCTGCCCCCCACGGGGGTCGCCATGGTGGGCAGCGGGTCGAACACCTGCAGCAGGTTCGCCTGCACCGCGCCGTCCATGGCGAGCGTCTTCAGGTCGTGCGTGCGGGAGTCTTCGCGCTGCGGTGTACCTCGCTCGTCCATGAGGATGGAGCGCGGCACCGGGCCGAACTGCTCGGTGACCGCCGCCACGAAGTCCTCGGCGAAGTCGCCCGCCCGCTGGTAGCGCTGCTCCGGGTCGTAGTGCAGCCCGCGTCGCATCGCGGCCTCGATGTCGGCGTTGAACTCCTGACCGTGCGTCGAGAGGGGCGGAGGGTCCATGGCCATCTTGCGGCGCATGATCTCGCCCGGCGTGGCGCCCTCGATGGGCAGGTGCCCGCTCAGCGCTTGGTAGGCGATGCACACCAGCGAGTAGACGTCGCCGCGTGCGTCGAGCATGCGCCCGTCACCCGCCTCGGGCGCCAGGTACTGCGGCGTGCCCACGATCATGTCGGTGCGCGTGAGCCGCACGTCGCGCTCGCCGAGCAGCGTGGCCAGCCCGAAGTCCAGCAGCTTCACCACGCTGTGCCGCCCAAGCACGGGTTGCCGCAGCGCCCGCAGGCCGCGTCGTTGGTCTGCACGCCCACGCACTCGCCGCCACAGCACGCCTGGCCCGAGCCGCACACGTCGCCGCAGGCCCCGCAGTTGCGCTCGTCCTCGGGCACGCAGTCGCCGTTGCAGCACAGGTCGCCGCTGGCGCAGGACGTCCCGCACTCGCCGCAGTGCGCCTCGTCCTCGGGCACGCAGTCGCCGTTGCAGCACAGGTCGCCCAGCGCGCAGGCGTGTCCGCAGGCGCCGCAGCTCGAGGGGTCCTCGTCCGTGTCGACGCACGCCCCCATGCAGCACTCTTGCCCGGCCAAGCAGTCCTGCGCGCAGCCCTCGCAGTAGTCCGAGGAGGGGGCGTGGCAATCACTCTGGCAGCACGCCTCCCCGCCCGCGCACGCACGCCCGCAGGCCCCACAGTTCAGGGCGTTGCGGCCGGTGTCCGCGCACACACCGTCACAGCACACGCGCCCGGCGCCGCACGCGCGCCCGCACATCCCGCAGTTCATGGGGTCGTTGGCCAGGTCGGCGCTGTCCCCGTCGCAGCACGCGAGGCCCTCGCCGGCCCAGCTCCCGCAGGTGCCGCAGTTGGTGACGTCCACCGCCGTGTTGGCGCAGCTCCCGTTGCAGCACTCGAGGCCCTCGGCGCAGCGCTGGCCGCAGACGCCGCAGTTGGCTTCGTCGCCCAGCAGGTCGAAGCCGTCGTCCGTGGTGCCGTCGCAGTCGTCGTCGATGCCGTTGCACAGCTCGGGGATTCCCGGCTGGGAGACACACACGAGCGAGCCGTCCACGCAGTCGCGCGCCCCGAGCGAGCAACGACCCTGGCCGCTTCCCGTGCACGGCTCGCCGCGCAGGGGGACGTCGTCCGTCACCCCGTTGCAGTCGTCATCGGCCGCGGTGTCGTCCCCCGTGGAGAGGTTGGCGCACGTCTCGGCCACCGGACCCTGTCCGTTGCAGGCCGTCCAGCGCCCCGACGCCTGACACGTCTGCACCCCGGCTTGGCAAGCGCCGACGCCCATGGTGCCCGCAGGCCCCACGTAGCAGTTCTGCGTGCTGGCCGCGGCGCCGCAGGCCGTGCAGTCCTCGTCCACGTTGCCGTCGCAGTCGTCGTCCACCGCCAGCGTTCCGTTGGGCGTGCAGCCATCGCCCGCCTGCGCCGTCACGTGGCCCGCGCACGCCTGCGGGGCCCCGTCGCTGCACACGGCGGTGCCCACGTGGCAGAGGCCCTGGCACTGGAACTCGCCGGAGCCCCGAGCGGTCTCCACGCAGCCCTGCGCGGCCGCGGGGAAGCACGCGGTGTCCGCGTCTTCGTCGGTGTCCCCGTCGCAGTCGTTGTCCCCTCCGTCGCAGACCTCCGAGCTCGGGTTGCTGATGCGCCGGCAGACCACCTCGGAGCCGAGGCAGGCCGGCATGCCGGCGTTGCAGAGCCCCTCCTCGCCCGTCTCGCAGCTGGCCTCGGGTTGCTCGTCCACCTGCTCGTCGCAGTCGTCGTTGAGGCCGTTGCAGATCTCGATGCCGGGCAGCACCTGTCCGAGACAGGGTCCGTACGTGCCGTTCACGCACGCGCGCGTGCCCACGCGGCAGACAGGCCGGATGACGGGCATGCCGCCGTCGGGGCCGGTCCACGAGTAGCAGTCCAGTGTGGTCTCGCCCTCGCAGGCGGCCGCCACGCAGAAGCCGTGATGGCACACCTGCGCCCCGGCCACGCACTCGCGGTCGCTCGTGCAGCCCGAGTAGTGGGCGTTCGAGTCGAGCGGCACGCTGCAGCCGCCGCCGAAGCCGGCCGCGAGCGCTCCGCCGAGCAGCCACGTCAAGCGCTGCAGTGGACTCACAGCGCACCTCGCAGCGTGAGCCCAAGCTCGGTGGGGCCCACCAGCACGGACGCCTCGACGCGGGCTTGGTCGCGCGGGTGACGCGTGTGGAACAGCAACCCCAGCACCACCGCGGTCACCGCCGCGGCGCCGCCCACCGAGACCAGCGCGACGCCGGCCCGACCGCTCGACTCCGCGCGGCTGCGCGTGCGCAAGGCCGCGTCCGCCTGGGCGATCGTGCCGACCGGCGCTTCGCGGTAGCGCTCCTCCGAGCGCGACGCATCGTGGAAGAATACGGCCGAGGCGCCCACGGCCACCACGGCCACTCCTGCGGCGACGAACGCGCCTGTGCGCAGACCGCGGCCATCGCTCTCTCGCGCGGCCCCCGCACCCGGCGTGACACGCGCCACGGCGGCGATGGGCGGCAGCGGCGGCAGACCGAACACCTCTCGCACCAGGGGCGCGACGCTCTCGAGGATGGCGTTGTCGGGCGCGGGCGCCGCGATGCTGTCGGTCACCATGCGCGACTCGGTGCCGTCGAAGTAGACCAGCGTGAGGGTCAGGCGCCCGCCCGCGCGCTCGAGCGACGCGTAGAGCAGCGTCTCCACGCGCAGCTCGCTGGCCACCACCCGCAGGCAGGCCGTGGTCTCTCCGAGACAGCCGAGCGCCATCTGCAGGTCCTCGAGAAAGAGCGCAGGCGTCCCCGCCGTGCGGACGACGCCCGTGCGATCCACCTCCACGCGAATCAGGCGACCCGTTGCGTCAGCCAGATCACGCAACTCGGGGCTGCCCGCGATCTTGAAGATCACCGATGTGGGTGTGTGGTCCACGTCGGTGTCCGCAGCCGATATCTGGGCCGTTGCCACACCTGTGTGGGTGCCCTGGAGTGCCGTCACCACGCATGCTGCGATCGTGATGTTCCTGAGCAGAATCATCGATTTGCACCACCCCTGGCCAGTCACCTTCACCCTCGTTGCCATCCGCGCGCTCAACCTGGAGACATCAATGTAGAGGATCAACAACCACCTGTACAACGGCCTACTCAAACAAACAAAGTATGGACGTACGATTCTTGGAACACCTCCGAAAAACCCCGTTCGACGTTACAGCAAAGGCGCAATGTCAGCCTTGATGGGTGTTTTGTCTGACGCCGATTGGGGTGTTCGTGCGAGCCTATCGGACAAATGTCCTAAAAGAGTGGGCATTGAGTTGCCAAGAATGGCGTTGGACATGTCACTGGGTGCCTTCCAGTCGTGGCATATGTGGGTGGACGCACGCTCGGTGAGGGGCGACACTCCCGGTCCCCTTTTCCGAGGCCCCCCATGAACCCCATCGACACCATGGACTCGAGCACCCTGATGATGGCGGTGCTGATCGTCGGCTTCGCCGTCGTCGCCATCTTCGCGACCCTCGGTTGGCTGTACTTCCAGTCGCGGCAGCGCGCCGCGAAGGCCGCCAAGTGGCTCGCGGGGGTCTATGGCACCTGGACCGGCCTCGAGGACAGCGCCACGTGGGAGCGCCAGCGCGCCAGCAGCTCGCTCCGGGACTGGTACGGCGTGCAGAGCCAGGCCGACCTGGACGCGCTGCTCGAGGATCTCGTGCGCGGCCGACAGACCGGCAACCCCGCCTGGGACGCGGGGCGCGGGGCCGACACCCTGCGCATCGGCGTGGCGGCCGGCTACCTGAGCCCCTCGGACGGGAAGGACTGGACGCTGCGCATCGCCGAGGCCTTGCAGCCGCGCTACGCCAGCTGGCAGCAGTACGCCACGGCCTTCGAGGCGGGCATGCACGCCTGGCAGGACCGCTCGGGGGTGCAGGACCCCGCGGCGCGCGGTCGGGTCCAGCGCAACGTCCCCGTGTTGGCGGCGCAGGTGTGGCCGCAGGTGGACTGGAAGACCCCGTTCGAGTGACCCGCGCCGGAAGGCTGCGCGCTCACGGGTGCGAGGCGTCGGCTTCCACGGCGCCCGACAGCCCCTCGAGCCCCGTGTCGATGGCGCCCTCCAGCACGCGGCTCGCGGCGCGGCGCACCAGGCTGAGCGGCAGCATCGCGGGGATCTCCTTGCGGGGTGCCGCCCACACCCGGCAGCGCACCTCGCTGCCCTGCGCCCGCTGGCAGGCCACGAAGTCGATGGACGCGTCGGTGTTGCCCTCGCCCGCCACGGTGGTCATGACCAGCGCGTAGCGCTCGCTGCTGGCCTGCCGCTCCACGTCCAGCACCAGCCGCAGCGTCCCGCTGAAGCCGCCCACCCCGAAGGGCCCGAGGTGCACGCGGTAGCGCTCGCGCAGCGCGTCGAACGCGGGCTCTCCCTCGGCCACGCGCTCCACCAGCCCCACCATCGGCAAGAGCCGCATGGCCCGTGGAAAGTCGGCCAGCAGAACGCGAACACGCGGCAGGTGGGCATCCACCTGCCGCGTGGCTTCGGACTCGACGATCAGCCGGCGCATGGCCGCCCCGCGGCGTCAGGCCCCTTCGTACATGGCTTCGATGTCGCTCGCGAAGTGCTCGTGCACCTTCTTGCGCTTCACCTTGAGCGTGGGCGTGAGCTCGCCGTCCTCGATGGTCAGGTTGCGCGCCAGCACCTTGAACTTCTTCACCTGCTCCACGCGGGCGAGCTCGGTGTTCACCTGGTCGATGGCTGACTGGATCTCGGCGCGCAGCGTGGGGTTCTCGCCGATGCCCTGCAGCGGAATGCCGCGCTCCTTGGCCCAGGCCGCGCTCGCGTCCGGGTCGAGCGTGACCACCACGGTGAGGAACTTGCGGCGATCACCGATGACCACGGCCTCGTTGATGAGCTCGTGGTTCTTGAGCGCGGCCTCGATGTTCTTGGGCGCGATGTTCTTGCCGCCCGCCGTGATGATGATGTCCTTCTTGCGACCCGTGATGTACAGGAAGCCGTCGCGGAACTCGCCGAGGTCGCCGGAGTGCAGCCAGCCGTTCACCAGCGTCTCGTCGGTGGCGGCCTGCTCCTTGTAGTAGCCCATGAACACGTTGGGCCCGCGCACCAGGATCTCGCCGTCTTCCGCGATCTTCACCTCCACGCCTTCGACGGCGGGACCCACGCTGCCGAAGCGGTAGTTGTCCGGCAGGTTGAACGACGTCGGGCCCGTGTCCTCGGACTGCCCGTAGACCTCGAGCACGATGATGTCGAGGCTGGCGAAGAACTCGAGCACCTCTTGCGCGATGGGGGCCGCGCCGCTCACGCAGATGCGCGCGCGCGCCATGCCGATGGCCGGCTTGAGCTTCGAGAAGATGAGCTTCTGGGCCAGCTTGTACTCGAGGCCCTTCTTGCCGCCCGGCCGCAGGTTGGCCTCGCGCCCCACCTTCATGGCCCACGCCACCAGCTTCGCCTTGGGCCCGGTGGCCAGCTTCAGCTTGGCGCTGATGCCCGCGTGGAACTTCTCCCAGATGCGCGGCACGCCGAAGAAGAGCGTGGGCTGCACCTCCTTGAGGTTCTCCGGCACCGCGTCGATGCTCTCTGCGAAGTACACCCGGCCGCCGGTGGTGATGGGCGCGTGCACCGTGAACATCTGCTCGGCGATGTGGCTGAGCGGCAGGTACGACAGCGTGATGTCGCTGCTGGTGAGGCCGTTCATGTCGCGCGCGGCCTTGGCCGTCCACGCCAGGTTGTGGTGCGACAGCATCACGCCCTTGGGCGGGCCGGTGGTGCCGGACGTGTAGATGAACGCCGCGAGGCCCTCCGGCTTCAGCGCCGCCACGCGCTCGAGGTAGTCGCGCTCGGGCGTCTGGTCGCCCTTCTGCATGAACTCGTCCCAGCTGAGCACCATGTCGTCCGCGATGCGGGGGCAGCCCTGCATGGTGACCACCCACTTCAGCTTGGGCAGGTTGTGGCGCTCGGCCTTCACCTTCTGCCACTGGTGGTCGTTCTCCACCAGGATGAGCGGGGACTCCGAGTGGTTGATGATGTAGGCCACCTCCACCGGCGAGCACGTGGTGTAGATGCCCGCGGCGGCGCCCCCGATGCCCATGGTGGCCACGTTGACGATGACCCACTCCGGGCGGTTGAAGCCGAGGATGGTGGTGGTGGAACCGGTGTCGAGCCCGAGGGCGACCAGCGCGCGACCCGCTTGCTTGACCTGATCCGAGTAGGTGCCCCAGCTCGTCGCGCGCCAGACCCCGGCGTCACGCACGTAGTACGCGGGAGAGGAGGGTCGAATGGTCGCCTGCTCGAGGAGGCGCGATGGAATGGTGTCCGCCACAGCTTGCCCTTTGGTTTCTAGGTGGGGCAGGAGGGTAGCGGTTCTCTCCGAAAAAGGAAGCGGCGCGAGCGCTCAGACGCCGATGGTCTTGCGCACCTTGACGAGCACGTCGTCCAGCTGCTCCTCGGTGGGCACCACCTCCACGGTCTTCTCCAGCACGGCGTTGGCGAGGTTGATGCTCATGGCCAGCAGTCGGGAGTTGTGCGCCACGTGCAGGCCGTCGTACTTCATCTTGACCTGCCAGTCGGTGAGGCCGCGCCGCACGTCGGGCGAGTAGGCCAGCAGCTCGGTCCAGTTGCCGAAGGTGTACCAGGGTCGCGGGTGCGCCTCGATGTACTTCTTGTGGAACGCGACGATGAAGTCCGAGTGGGCCTCCACCAGCGACCCGGTGGACTCGAAGACGCCGATGTGGTGCCCCAGGTGCCAGAGGCGCACCTTGCCGCGTCCGTCGTCCAGCTCGGCGTAGTCACGGCCCTGGTGCTCGGCCAGCAGCGTGCGGAAGGTGCGCGCTGGCGGGGGGCGGGTAGGGAACGTCGTCATCGCCTAGAGCCTAACCCGAATGTGCGGTCAGACGCCCACGCGCTTGCGCAGGGCCACCAGCTTGTCGTCCAGGGCTTCCTCGTCGGACACCACGTGGATGATGTTGTCGAGCATGCCGTTGGCGACGTTCACGCTCATGGCCAGCAGGCGCGAGTTGTGCGCCACGTAGGTCTCGTCGTAGCGCGCGCGCTGCTGCCACTCGGTCAGCACGCGGCGCACGTCGGGGGTGTAGGCCAGCAGCGTCATCCAGTTGCCGAACGTGAACCAAGGCCGCGGAAAGGCCTCGATGTGCCTCTTGTGGAAGGCCACCACGAACTCCGAGTGGGGCTCGGACAGGGACCCCGACGACTCGAAGATGCCGATGCGGTGCCCGAGGTGCCAGAGGCGCACCTTGCCGCGGCCGTCGTCCAGCTCGGCGTAGTCGCGACCCTGATGCTCCGCGAGCAGCGTGCGAAACGGACGCGCAGGTCGGTCCGGTCGCTCCGAGGGGCGCTTGGTGGTGCGGCGTTCGTCCGACTTCATCCAGGGGCAGTTATACCCTGGAATTGGCCCCGCGGGGTGACCCGGAGGTCACTTTCTTGGCTCCCGAAGGCCCCTCGGAGCCGCGCGTCGACCCTCGCGGGTGGAGCCTCCCACGCGCAGCAGGGTACCCGCGGCGGGCCCGAAAGTGGTATGAATGCGGCCCATGTCTACCCAGGTCACGCTGCGCCACGAGATCCCCACCACCCCGGCCAACTTCGTGGAGAAGATCCACTGGAGCGAGCACTACCAGGAGACCATCCACAAGATCCTGGGCATGCGCTACCAGCTCATCGAGCGGAACCCGGAGACCGGCGTGCGCGAGGTGAAGACCTGGCCCAGCACCGACGTGCCGGCCGTGGTGCGCAAGGTCATGGGCGACGACCTGCACTTCCACGAGAAGGGCCAGACCGACAAGGCCACCGGCCGCTACGACTTCGTGGTGCACCCCTCGAAGGGCAACATCACCATCACGGGCTTCCAGGCCGTGGAGCCGCTGGGCGCCGACAAGCTCACCCGCGTGGTGCAGTTCAACATCGAGGCGAAGCTGCCGCTGGGCGTCGGCAAGGTGGTCGAGACCTTCGTGCGCAGCGCGCTGGCGCGCGGGTACGACGAGAGCGCTCTGCTGATCGGGAAGTACCTGCGCGGCGAGCTGGGGTGAGCGACGACGAGGGGAGCGGTGGGGCTCCAGCATGGGGCTGGGCTCGCGCAAGAGCTCAGTCTGCAGGGCCATGTGATTCGCCCAGCAGGCTTGCTGCCAGCTGCTCTGGCCGCCATACTCAGTAGTCCCTCAAATTTGAGGAAGGAGCGTTCCATGCGACTTGAAGCCACCGTCCCCGATAGCCGAGGCTCCGCCGTGCTGGAGCTCGCCCAGCAGCTGGGCCTGAGCCGCAGCCAGATCATCGACGAAGCGCTGGCGTTGTTCCTGAAGGCTGTCATCGAGATCCGTCAAGGACGCCGCCTCATGACTCAGGACGCAAGTGGCTCGCAAGCGCTGTGTGAGCTCACGACGCCGACACTGACGACCCTCGAGTGGGCGCTCTCCACGGAGCGAATCGAGCTGCCCGATGCGGCCCTGGTGAAAGCACAAGAGCTGATCGACGCCCCAGCTAAGCCGAGCGCTCGGCTCCGGGCTGCGGCGAAGCGCCATGCTCGATGACCGGACGCTCGCATTGCACGCGTCGCATTGGCCCCACTGATCCCAGGTGCGGCTTTCATAGCGGGACTCGGCCACTCGACGACTACTTCAGGCGTCACGCACTGACCAACGATCAGGGCGACGTCGGACGGGCTTACGTCCATGAAGCGTCGGCTGTTGACCAGGCTGCCGGTCTGCCAACGGTGCTCGGCTTCTACACGCTCAGCATGGGTACGCTGGCCTCTCAGGATGCAGCGACGGTGCTCGCAAAGCGTTTGCCGCGATACCCCATGCCCGTCGTCCTCATTGGCCGACTTGCAGTCGATGAGCGGGCGCGCGGTCGACGTCTCGGCGAGGCCCTGCTCCTTGATGCCCTGGCGCGGGCTCTCGAGGCATCGTCCATCGTTGCGTGTGTTGGTGTGCTGGTGGACGCCAAGGACCCGTCTGCTGAGGGATTCTATGCGAGATATGACTTCGTCACCCTCGACGATGCCGAATGGCCGCGTCGGATGCTCCTCCCCATGTCCTTGGTGAGAGCGGCATTCGAGGACGGTTGACCTGCCATGCCCGACCCCCACCGTGGCCGTGCTGCCGTTCAAGGTGGGCGAGCTCGCGGCGTGCAGCGCGGGCGAGCGCTTCGACCGAGCCGCCGTGATGGGCGCCTGGACCGCGGCGTTCAACGCGAGCGGTAACCCCGCGCTCACGCTCCCCGTGCTGGTGAACGGCCGGCCCGTCGGCGTGCAGCTGGTGGGCAAGCGCGGCGAGGACGGTCGCTTGCTGGCGCTCGGCCGGATGGTGCTCGAGGTGCTGGGCACGCCGCTGGTGACGCTGCCCCGCTAGCTCTTCAAGGCGCAGCGGGCGCGTTCAGCTCGGCGAGCGCGCGCTCCACGGCGGCCTGGAACTGTTCGTACGGCACGGCTCCCGAGATCATCTGGCCGTTGATGATGAAGCCGGGTGTGCCGTTGACGCCCACCGCCTGCACGGCCGCCGCGTCCGCCTCCACCGCGGCGCGATGGCGCTCGGTGTCGAGGGCCCGCCGGAACTGCGCCATGTTGATGCCGCCCACCTCTTGGGCCAGGCGCTCGAGGGTCTCGCGCGTGAGGTCGCGCTGGTTCGCGAAGAGCAGCTCGTTGTAGGCCCAGAACTTCGCGTCCCCGCGCTGCCGGTAGACCTCGCGGGCGGCTTGGGCGGCGGGGCTCGCGTTGGGGTGGAAGGGGAGCGGGAAGTCACGCCACACGAGGCGCACGCGGCCCTCGTACTCCTGCAGCAGCCGCGCGATGGTGGGCTGCACCCGCGAGCAGAAGGGGCACTGAAAGTCGGAGATCTCCTGGATGACGACGGGAGCCCGCGCAGATCCGAGTGACGGCGCGTTCCTGGGCGCGGGGAGGTCCACCCGGCGAACCTCGCTCGGCACGTCCACGGGTGCCGTTCCGTCCTGGGCGAGCATCTGTTGGGTGGTCGCCCCGTTGCGCGTGGTCTCGGCATAGACCTGCGCGCGCGGCGTGCCCCGTGCCACGAGCGCGCGCGCCTTGGCGAGCTCTTCGTCCACCAGCAACGCGAACGCCTCGTACGGCTGCGCGCCACGCAGGTTGCGACCGTTGATGAAGAACGACGGCGTGCCGGTCGCGCCGAGCGACTGCGCCAGGGTCTGCTGACTCAGGATGACGGGCTCGTGCTCGTCCTGGTCGAGGGCCGCCCGCAGCTCACCCATGCGGAGCCCCACCTCTTGGGCGAAGCGCTCGATGTTCGCGCGCGAGAGGTCGTTCTGGTTCTCGAAGAGCTTCGCGTGCAGCGCCCAGAACATGGGATCCCCGCCTTGCTCGAAGGCCTCCAGCGCCGCCATGGCCGCCGGCCGCGCGTTGATGTGGAAGCCGAGCGGGTTGTTCATCCACACCAAGCGCACGTCCTGCCCGTAGGTGTCGAGCAGGCGGGTGATGGTGGGCTCCACCCGAGCACAGAACGGACACTGGAAGTCGCTGAACACCACGATGGTGACCAGCGCGTCGCTCGGGCCGCGCTGCGGGAGGGGCCCATCGAGGGGGACGCGATAGACCGCCGCGGGATCGGGGCGCGGTCGGTTGTCGGCGGCGGCTGTCGGCGCTTGCCGCGCCTCGGTGAGTCCGTCACGCGTGACGGCGGCATAGACCCGCGCCGGAGGGGTCCCGAGGCGCACCAGTCGCTGCGCCACCGCGAGCTCCGCGTCCACCACGGTCACGAACGCGTCGTACGGCTGCGCCCCCGTCACCTGCACGCCGTTGATGAAGGCGTTCGGTGTGCCCCGGGCGCCGATCCGCGCAGCGAGGGCGGCATCCGCTTCGATCGCGGGCTGATGCACGTGTCCGTCCATGGCGACGCGGAAGCGCGGCACGTCGAGCCCCACCTGAGCCGCCCAGCGGTCCAGGTTCTCTCGGGTCAGGTCGCGCTGGTTCTCGAACAGCAGGTCGTGCATCGCCCAGAACCCCGCGTCGCCGCGCTGCGCGAAGGCCTCCATCGCGGCCTCCGCCGCGGGCATGGCGTTGACGTGAAAGCCGAGCGGCAAGTTGCGCCACACCACCCGCAGCTGGGTCGGGTAAGCGCTCAGCAGCTGCTCGATGGTGGGCGTGAGGCGGCTGCAGAACGGGCACTGGAAGTCGCTGAAGACCACCATCGTGACCAGCGCGTCCGCCGGCCCACGGCTGGGCTGCGCCGCCGTCACGGGTACGGCGTAGCGGTCGAGCGCCTCGCCCTCGCCGTCGTCGTCGCGCTCGCCGGCTTGTTCGTCAGGCGCCCACTCGTCGGCTGCCCACTCCTCTTCTGCGGCCTCAGCGCCCGGCGGCTCTTGGGCGGCCGTCGCGGCCTCGGCGCACGGGCACACACACGGCGGGGGCGCCGAGCCACACCCGCTCACGCCGAGGCTCGCACCGGCGAGGACCACCAACCATGTCAGCACGTTCTTCATGAATGCCCCTGGGAGAGAAACGACGTGAGCGAGACCAACGACTCTCGCACGGCCTGGCCCTCGTCCATCCGTTCGGAGCCCGACCCTGGGGCAAACCTCCGGGGTTGTCGAGCGCTTGCGGCCTCAGCGTCCGAACAGCGGCAGCTGCGCGTCTGGCTCGGGGGCGTTCAGGCAGCTCGGGTCGTCGTGTGCGCTCGAGTTGACGCGCGCGCCGAGCGGCCGTGACACCAGCGACCCGGCCGGCGCAGGCACCAGCAGCGCGCGCGCCGCGGCCCATGGCGCTGTGAGCCACGTGTCCACGTCTTCCCACGAGAGCAGCGCCGGCATGCGGTCGTGCACGGCGGCCACGTCGTCCGACGGGGGCGTGGTGATGATGACGAAGCCGTCGGGCAGCACGAGGCCCGCCATCCACAAGGTCCGTCCCGGCTCACGCCCGCTTCGGAACCACAGCGGCTGCTTTTGGCCCGCGGTCTTCTGCCACTCCACGTAGCCATCGGCGGGCACCACGCAGCGCTCGCCCACGTGCTCGCGCCAGAGGGGCGCGCCGAGCGATTCACGCCGCGCGTTCTGCACCAAGCGGGTTCCCGAACGCACTCCCCAGCGCAGCTCGTCGAGCGTCAGCTGCCCCTCCGGCTCGCGCGTCACCACCAGCTGTGGAGCACCGGGCGCGGCGTTGTAGCGCGGACGCAGCAAGAGCGCGTCGGGAATGCGGATGTGCAGCTCCGACCACTCGGGCATCTCGCTCAGGGTGTAGCGGCCGCACATGCCCTCAGGGTAGCCATCCCCTGTGACGTGGCCCGTCGACGTTCAGGGCACGAGCTCGAGCGTGGTCACGCTGCGCGCCGGCAGCATCACGGTGAGCGCGTTGGTCAGCGCGAGTGTCACCGGGGTGTCCTCCACGGGAGACGCCGACGCCGCCGTGAGCCGGAACACGCGCGCGCTGCCGAACTGACGCGTGTGGGCGATGCGGATGCCGGCCGAGAGCGGCGCTCCGCTGCGGTTGATGGCCACCACCACCATGCGGCCCGACGTGCTGGCGTCCACGCTTGCGTACACCGACGCGCGCGCCACGTCGGACGAGGTGGCCGAGATGGACGTGTCGCCGAAGCGCCCGCCGTCGCCGTCGAAGTCGCGGAACATCTCGAACGCGCCGTCCACGAACTCGCGCCCGGTGGACAGCTGCCACCACATGGCCGCGAACAAGCCCTCGCGACCGAAGATGCCGAGCACGTCGGCCTGCGCCACGCCGCCCGAGATGTGCCCCGCGGCGCCGTAGTTGTACTCGGTGATGGCGAGGCCGGTGCCCGGGTAGTGCGCCGTGATCTTCTCGCGCAGCCGCGGGATCAAGCGGATGGGGCCGCCGCTGCAGCAGTCCGTGATCCAGCTGTTCTCCGTGTAGCTCGCGTCCCACAGCGAGCGCGGCGCCTGCATGCGCGCGTCGGCCACGTCGTCCGTGCTGTTGTCTTCGGTGATGCGCACACCGCCACCGCGCGCCTCGGGGTACCAGTGCACGTCCAGCACATCCACCAGCCGGCGCCCGGCGTCGTCTTCCGCGTCGCTCATGGCGCCCAGGTAGAAGTCGATGAAGTCGCGCCCCGCCGCGTCGGACGCCGCCTGCAGGTTGGTGAAGCCCGAGTAGCCGTAGTTCACGGGCCCGAACACCACGGCCTCGGGCACCACGCTGGTGATGGCGGTGGCGTGCTCCACGTTGCGCTCCACCAGCTCGGCATACGTGACCGCGGTGGGGTGGATCTCGGAGTGCGTGCTCGACCAGAGGTCCGGCTCGTTGTCGAGCGAGAAGAAGACCGTGCCCTCGGGCATCAGCGTGCGCCGCACCCAGTCCACGAACTCGTCGGTGTAGACCGTGCCGTCGCTCAGGCTCGGCGCTCCCCCCAGGTCACCGCCGCTGGCCTCCGTGGGCAGGAAGCGACCGTTGCTGCGGCCGCTGCCGTCGCTCGGCGTGGGGCCGCTGGTGTCGGCCGCCACCCAGCCCGCGATGGGCACCGTGAGCAGCGCGCCGAGGCCGTCTTCGTGCAGCGGCGCCACGTTGTTGGCCACCGCGCCACCGTCGAAGTCCCGCGCGAATGGGCCATGCGTATCGCCCG
>CAZEAA010000043.1:0-25455 GCA_964510015.1 uncultured Sandaracinaceae bacterium | reverse complement strand
CCGCAGCCCAGCGCACTCAGAGAGAGCGAGAGACAAAGCAAGTCCACCCATATCTTTGTGCCGCTTTCCATACCCGCCCGATGGTGTAACAGAGGTCGGTCATTCGCCGATAGAGGGAAAAGCGGCCGACGTGGATAAGCCTCGTTTCGTGTAGAACGAAGGATTCATCATGACCGCTGCATCGCCGTCTCCTCGGGGCTCCCTGGTCGCGCCCATGCTCGCGCTGCTCGCGCCGGTCATCAGCCTGGGCGCCGTGCTCTTCGCGTCCGACGGCGACCCGCTGCGGCTGGTGCAAGAGGCCGGTGGCTTCGCCTTCTTGGCCATCGGCGCCTCGTTCGTGGTGGCGTTCGCCACGGCCGCGCTGCTATTCGCGGCCTCCCGGGGTTCGCAGCGCGTGGCGGCCGTCGCCGCGTTGCTGGTGCTCGTCCCGTGGGCGCTGATGGCGCTCGCCGAGGTGCTGGGCGCGGGCCTCGTGGCCGCGGCCGTCGGCGGCGCGGACCCGCAGTCGAAGCTCGCCATCCTGTCGATGGGCACGTCCGAGGTCATGTCCTGCCGCATCCTGGGTGCGGCGTTCCTGCTTGGCAGCTCGGTGGCGTTCTCTGCCGCCATGTTCGCGCTGGCCGTGTCGCCCTCGCGTGAAGCCGACGTGCCCGCGGTGCCGGGCGGTGTGCTGGCGTCCCTCGTGTGGCTCGCCGTGGCCGTCTGCGCGGGGGCCGTCATGGCGGACGCCGTGGTGCTGCGCCACGGGCTCGCCGCCGCGAGTCAGGCTGGCGCTGCGACTCCGGTCGACGTGCCGGCCCTCGTCGCTGTGCTCACGGAGACGCTCAGCGACGCGCGAGACACCGACAACGCGCTGGTGGGGGCCGTGGCGTTCACCGTGTTCGCGGGCGTCGCCCTGCTGGGGGTGGCTCTCCGGCAAGGGGCGACGGGCAGCGCGCTGGTGGTGTTCGGCACCTGCCTCGTCGGCGTCGTGTTCGGCGTGGTGGACGTGTGCTTGGTCTACTACGTGGCGGCCACGCTCGAAAACCCAGCGCCGTGGGCCGACGAGGCGTTCGATCCGATCGCGAGCAACGGCCCAGAGGGCGCAGCGGGCAGCGTGACGTGCTTGGCAACGTTCGCGGGGGTGGACTGTCAAGGACGCCGAGGGGACTACGACGGACTCGATGGGGTGCTCCCGTCGCCCGATGCTTCCCAGTCGTCCTCGCTGCCTTCCCTCGGCCGCGGCGTCACGCTCGCTGGGGTGCCGGCGCTCACGGTGGCGATCGACACCCAGCTGCCCGCCAGGCAGCTTCGTCAGCTGCTGCTCGCGGCCACGGCGGCAGGCTACCGGTCGCTGCAGGTGGTGGGCGCGTGGACCGCTGCGCCCTTCCTCGACGACCGCGACGAGCGCGAGGTGCCACCGCTGCTCGAGGTGCACCGAGTGGTCCCGGTCATCCACTCCACCTGGCTGCTGACGCTGGCCGTGGGTGAAGGCGGCGACGGTCTGCAGCCCATCGTGATCGAGGTGCTCGACGAGGACACCGCGGGGAGCGTGGCTGCTCGCGCCAGCGCGGTGACGGACCAGAGCGTGCTCGTCGTGCCCGCTGCGTTGCCGCGCGTCGCGCCGCCTGCGCCTCCGGCCGACGTGGCCCCGCTCGGGCTCACGGGCGTGGGCAGCGCCTCCGACACTGCATCGGCCACGCTCGACCCCGCGGGCATATCGCGTGTCGTCCGCGCCAACGTGAACCGCGTGCGCGCGTGCTTCGAGCGTGGACTGCGCGAGAACCCGGACCTCGGCGGCCGCGTCATGATGCGCTTCACCATCGCACCGACCGGCGCGGTCACGGAAGCCACGGCCTCGCCCACCCTCGCCGATCCCACGGCGCTGCGCTGCATGGAGGCCGCGGTGCGTGAGTTCACCTTCCCGGCGGACCCGGCGCGCGAGCCCGTCACCGTGAACTACCCGTTCATCTTCAACACCAGCCCGTGAACGGGAAGAGGGCACGCGCACCGCACCGTGGCGCGGCGAGCGTGCCCTCTTCCCCGTCAGAACGTGGGGGTCGGTGTCCTCGCCGACAGGGCCGTCTCGCGATCCCTCACGCGGATGAGCCCGTTCAACACGCCGACGTACGCGGTGCCGTCCGCAGACAGCGTGATCGCGGCCCAGTGGTTGTCGTACCGCATGCCCGTGCCGGTCAGCACGCTGTAGGCGGTGCGCCCCGTCTCGAAGTCGATGGCCGTGAAGTAGTAGGCGTCCACGCCGCCCGGCGCGTCCGGCAGCTTGGTGTAGAGGTAGATCAGGCCCGTGGCGGTGGACAGCTTGGGCACCGTGGTCTGCGAGATCTCGCTGCTCTCCCAGGTGATGTCGCAGCCCGACTCGTCCTCGCGGATGTCCACGCGCGCCAGGCCCGGGGCGCTGGTGCGGCCGTCCTGCATGGTGCTGAAGATGTCGTAGCCCGCGTTGTTCTCCACCACCAGCGAGCGACCGTGGCCGATCAGCGTGTTCTCCGTGGCGCTCTCGCCGTCCGTGAAGACGGGCGTCGCGCACACGCGGCGGTGGTTCGTGTGTTCGCGGCCGCGTCGGTACACCAGCACGTTCATGCGCGGCTCGGCGTTGTCGGCAATGGCCACGTAGTCGTCTCCCAGGAGGGTGGGGGTGGTGCCCGAGCCCTGGTTGATCTGGCCCACCTTGCGGCGCGTGCCGCGGTCATAGGTCTCGCGCCACACCACCTGGGGCTGACCCCGGCGACCCACTTCGAACCGGTAGAGGGCGTGGTCGCTCACGATGTAGACGCCGTCTTCGGCCACGCTGAACGAGTTCTCGATCTCTTCGCCCTCGAGGCGCCGCGCCTTCACGGTACCGCCCGGGGTCACGACGCCCACCGTGCCGTAGCGCGCCACGAACCAGTAGTTGCCCTGGAAGTCCGGCATGACCGCCGTGAGCTTGTCCAAGCTGCCGTCGGGCAGCCTGAGCTCACGCTGCAGCGCGATGCGCCGCTCGAGCGCGAAGCGCGGGCCGTCTTGTCCCTCCACCACACCGATGACGGCGATGGTTCCGTCGCCCGTGCCCACCACCGCGCGGTCCTGGTCGTCGAGGTAGAAGTAGGCGCCACCGGAGGTGTCCTCGGTCATGGCGCGCACCCCGAAGAGCGGCGTGCGACGCGTGGGCAGCGAGTGGGCCGCCAGCACCTGCAGCGTGTTCGGGTCCAGCAGCAGCAGCGTGGGCGAGCGCTGCCGAACGCAGACGGTCACCATGCGCCCCTGCTGGTCGAAGTTGTGCGTGGGGCACTCGCCGCCGATGTAGCCCATGGAGCGCGAGGTCACCTCGGGATCGTGGCCGAGCGGTCCCGACCACTCGTAGGTGTTGGTGGTGTACGGGTCCACGTGCATGCAGCTCGCGCCGTGCTGCGCCATGTACGGGTGCTCGGGCACCTCGGGCGCCGCCAGCGGTCGCGGCGCATGCGGAGCCCCCACGCCGCGCGGGACCTGCAGAGCGTCGTCTTCGTCGTGCGCGATGGGGGTGGCGTGGCTGCCGACGCCCATGTGGCCGCAGCCCATCGCCAGGATCAGGCAGAGCGCTGCGCAGCCGCTCGCGCGGACCGAGCGGGTGCTCCGTGAGAGGTTGGAGAGGTTGGCGAAGAGGTCGGCCTGGGTCGCGTCGAAAGTTTCCACGCGCGACACGACAGCAAGCCATGTGCCATCGCGTGATCCGCCTTGATTGCCAGGGCTCTCCGCAGATGGTCTCGAAAAACGAGCACATGTGACGGAAGCCGCGTCAGGTTGTCCGTGGGATGTGACGGAATGTCCGTGGTGCCGAATGCGCGCGGCCATCGCATGGGCTGGCCATTCCAGCCAGGCTCGCGCTCACTCGTGGATGCGAACGCCCGCCGCGCTCAGCTCGTGGAGCGCACGGACGGTGTCCCCCGCTTGCAGCTCCACCCCGCGGCAGCCTCGCGCGAGCAGCGTCACCTCGAAGCCCAGCTCGCGGGCGTCGAGCGCGGTGAACTTCACGCAGTAGTCGGTGGCGAGGCCGAGCACGTGGACGGCCGTGATGCCCTCGGCGCGCAGCCACTCGCCCAGCCCCGTGCTGCTCCGCCGCCCGTTGTCGAAGAACCCACTGTAGCTGTCCACGGTGCGGTCCGTGCCCTTCTGGAACACGCGTGTGACCGCGCTCAGGTCGAGCGCCTGGCTCAGCGCCGCGCCGGGGGTGCCCTGCACGCAGTGGTCCGGCCACAGCACCTGCGGCAGGCCGTGCAGGTCGATCACCTCTCCGGGCTGCTTCCCCGCGTGCTGGCTCGCGAACGACTGGTGGTCCGCGGGGTGCCAGTCTTGCGTGGCCACCACGCACGCGAACTGCGTCATGGCGTCGCGCGCGACGGGCAGCACCTCGTCGCCCCCGCGCACCGCGAGCGCGCCTCCGGGCATGAAGTCCGGCTGCAGGTCGACGAGGATCAGGGCGTGGTCGCGGGGATGCATGCGGAGGTTCCTCGGGTCACGGGCGCGGTGGCGTCAGAGCGTGCGACCCAGCAGCTCGCGCAGCTCGAGGTCGTAGCCGCCCGACAGGATGGGGAAGCGGCACCAGGTCTTCGGGTCCAGGTTCTTGTCGTCCACGTGGAACGACGGCGCATAGCGCTCGCGCTTCCACTGGTTCTGGCACCACAGGCGGAAGAAGCGCACCACCCACACCCGCAGCTGCTCCGGCGCGTACTGCGGGAACTCGGCGCGCATCAGGTCGAAGGCCTCGCCCGGGCCCTTCTTGTCGCGGATGGCCACCATCTCGATGGCGTCCAGCAGCGGGTAGGGCATCAGGTCGCCCTCGTCGGTCTGCGACTGCTCCTTGGGGCGCAGCTCGGCGGTGGGCTGCTGGCGGTTGATGTGCACCAGCGCCGGCGTGGGGCCGACACCGTGCGGCCCGTCGGTCTCCATGAAGCGCAGCCACTGGCGCAGGAACGCCTTGTCGATGCCCGCGATGGGCGAGACGCCGCCGCAGGTGTCGCCGTCCATGGTGGCGTAGCCCACGGCCGCCTCCGAGCGGTTGCTGGTGGCCAAGAGCAGCTGCGAGCGCAGGTTGGCGAACATCCAGATGCCGGGCCCGCGGGTGCGCGCCTGGATGTTCTGCAGCGTGAGGTCGTCCTGCTCCCAGGTGAGCGGGCGGCCCACCGCGCCTTCGATCATGGCCACGTAGCTCTTCACCAGCGCGTCCACGTCCAGCTCGTAGTGGTCGGCGCCCACGGCCTCCGCCACCGCGCGCGCGGCGTTGCGCGTCACGTCGCCGCTGTTGTGCGTGGCCTGGTAGGCGGTGGTCAGCACCTTGGGCATCAGCTCCGCCACGCTGCCGAGGGCGGCGATGCCGCGCACGTGCGCGAGTCGCTTCTGGAGACCCTCCCAGCCGAGCTCGGCCTCCGCCATGCGCAGGGCCGTGTGGATCAGCACGCAGCACGCGGCCGAGTCGGCGCCCCCGCTGAGCGACACCACGAAGCCCTGCGAGCGCGACTTCCGCATGTAGTCCAGCAGCGCGAGCCCGATGGCGCGCGTGAACTCCTCTTCCTTGCGGTGTGGCCCCTCGATCCAGGGCTCGGGCTTGATGTCCACGCGCTTCGGCTGAACGTCGTTGTGGTCGAAGCTCACGCGCACGCAGCGCTCGTCGCCCTCCACCTCTGGCCGGAAGCTGGCCGACTGCGCGCGGATGAGCCGTGTGTGGTCCACGTCCAGCACCGCGTCGTAGATGCCCATGCCAGCAAACGAGAAGGGCTTGGTCTCCACCAGCAGGTTGCCCGCCGCCGCGATCATGCCGCCGCCGTCGTAGACCGCGCGCCCCGCCTCGTTGCCCAGCAGGTTGGCGTACAGGTAGCTCACGCCGAAGGCGCGCGAGCCCTCGAGCACCAGGCGCCGGCGGATGCGTTGCTTGCCGAACGCGAAGTGGCTGGCGCTGGGGTTGAGGATGACGTCCACGCCCTGCAGCGAGAGGCTCGCGCCGGGGCGACGCGCCACCCACGCGTCCTCGCAGATCTCGAAGCCCAGCACCACGCCGCCCACGTCGAAGGTCAGGTCGCCGATGGGGTAGCGCTGCTCGCCGTGCTCGAGCGTGGCGCGCCGCCCCGTGGGCCAGGGCTTGAACCAGCGCGGCTCGTAGTGGATGCCGTCGCCCGCCAGGAACTGCTTGGCCACGAACCCCACGATCTCGCCGTCCACCACCAAGGCCGCGGTGTTGTAGACGCAGCCGCGGTGCAGCACGGGCAGGCCGAAGCTGACGATCATCCCGCGCGTGAGCGGCGCCAGGCGCTCCAGGATGCGGAAGGCCTCGTCCTGCACGAACGACGCCAAGAACATGTCTTCGCAGCCGTAGCCGGTGATGCACAGCTCGGGCAGGCACAGCAGCGTGACCCCACGACGGCGCGCCTCGGTGATGGCGGCCTCGATGTTGCTGCGGTTCTCGTCCCACGCGAACGGGGTCTGGTTCAGGACGGCGATGGCGGCGCGGATGCGGTTCATGAGACACCCATCAGAGTGGCGAGAGCGTCCCGCAGGACGGGAGCGATGGTGGTGACGCGCAGCAAGGGGTGCTCGCGCGCGGCCTCGGCGTTGGGATGCGAGTCGGTGCAGGCCACCTCGGTGAAGAGCCCCGAGGCCTGTAGCTTGTCGAGCGCGCCGGCCGGGAAGACGCCGTGCGTGCAGACCGCGGCCACCTGGCTCGCACCCGAGTCGAGGTAGGCCCGCGCCGCGCCGATCAGCGACCCGCCCGTGCGGATCATGTCGTCGTAGATGACCACCTTGCGGCCTCGCACGTCGGCGGCGAGCGCGGTCACCTCGGTGTCGGTGCCGCTGGTGCGCCGCTTGAACACGAAGCCGGCCTGCACCCCGAGGTCGTTGGCCAGTGACTCCACCCACTTGGCGCGGCCCGCGTCGGTGGCGCCCAGCACGAAGTCCTCGCCACCGAGCCCGCGCAGCAGCGGGATGATCACGGGCTTCGCGTACACGTGCAGCGGGCGGATGCTGCCCGAGAAGTAGTGCGGGATGCCCTCGGCGTGCAGGTCCAGCAGCACCACGCGGTTGCCGCTGCCGGCCGTGGGGATGCTGCTCAGCAGGCGCGCGCGGGTCTTGGCCACCACCACCTCACCCGGCTTCACGGCGCGCTCCATGGTCTGGTAGCCGAAGTACGGGATCACCAGCGTGAGCGTGTGTACGCCGCGGTGCACCAGCGAGCAGCAGAGGTCGTAGAGCTCGAGCGTGTTCGCGTCCGTGACGGTCCCGCCCAGCACCACCGCGTCACGGCCGCTGCACTCTTCAGTGATGCGCAGGTAGCGCTCTCCGTCGGGGAACGCCTTGCGCACCAGCGCCCCGCGCGTGATCTCGGGGTACGCCAGCAGGCGCTCGGCCAGCGGCTCGTACGACTCGGTGCAGAACAGCAGCATGGGACCACGCGGGGTCAGGGCGCTCATGGGGACACTTCTTTCACGGGAATTGGCACGAGAGATGGCCCGGGCCGGCGCGCGGCCATCAGCTCGGCGCGGGAGCGCGCCACGTGGGCTTCGAGGAAGACAGGGTACTCGCTGGTGGCGGTGAGCGCCGTGAGGCTCTGCGGCAACGCGCTGACCTCCCGCTTGGCCCGGTCACGGGCTTCGCCGAGCTGACGCTTGCTGGCCTCGCGCGCGGCAGTCGGCGTGGGTGCTGGCACGAGACGCTTCCCGGCGCGCAGCACGGGCTGCGAGAGCTCCACCACGCTGTCGTGCGCGGGGGTGGGCACGGGCTCGCCGGTGGCCAGCGAACAGAGCGAGAGCGAGGGGCCGCTGTGGTCGAGGTCGAAGAGCACGTCGCCGACCGGGACGCCGTCACGCAGCAGGCGCTTGGTCCCGAGCCGGCCGGGCAACGACACCTTGATGGGCAGCTCGCTGAGCTTGATGGTGGGCACGAGCCGGCCCTCCGCGTCGGCCAGCGCCGACAGCTTGTACACGCCGCCGAGCGCCGGCTGGTCGTAACAAGTGGAGAGGCGCGTGCCCACGCCGTAGATGTCCACCAGCGCGCCCTCTTCCTGGAGCTGCGCGATGGCGTACTCGTCGAGGTCGTTGCTGGCCACCACCTTCGCGTCGTGCATGCCGGCGGCGTTCAGCTGCGCCCGCGCGTCCTTGCTCAGCTCGGCGAGGTCGCCGGAGTCGAGGCGCACGCCGTTCAAGCGGCCGCCCTGGGCTTCGAGGCGCTTGCCCACCTCGATGGCGATGCCGACTCCCTTGCGCGTGTCGTAGGTGTCCACCAGGAAGATGCAGTTACCGGGCATGGCGTCGGCGTAGGCGTCGAAGGCGGTGCGCTCGTCCGGAAAGGCCATCACCCAGCTGTGCGCGTGGGTGCCGGTGACCGGCACGCCGTACTGCATGCCGGCCAGCACGTTGCTGGTGCCGGAGCAGCCGCCGAGGTAGGCCGCGCGGCTCACGGCCAGGCCACCGTCTACGCCCTGGGCGCGCCGCAGACCGAACTCCACCACGGGCCGGTCACCCGCCACCTGACGCACGCGTGAGGCCTTGGTGGCCACCAGCGTCTGGAAGTTCACGATGGTGAGCAGCGTGGTCTCCACCAACTGCGCTTGATACAGCGGGCCGCTCACGCGCAGCAGCGGCTCGTGCGGGAACACGGCGGTGCCCTCCGCGATGGCGTCCACCTCGAGGCCGTTCGGCGTCTCCTGCAAGAAGCGCAGGAAGTCGTCCGGGAAGAGGCGCTGCTTCTGGGCGTCGTAGAGCTCGGCCAGGTAGGCGCACTCGTCGTCGGTGAACCGCAGCTGCTCCACGAAGTCGAGCGCGGGCTCGAGCCCCGCGGCGATGGCGTAGCCCCCCTTGAACGGGCACTTGCGGAAGTGCAGGTGGAAGCACGAGTCGCGCAGCGCGATGCCGGCGCGGAAGTACCCGAACGCCATCGTGAGTTGATAGAGGTCGGTGAGCAGCGCAGACGGGGCGAGCATCGTGAGAGTCCTACACGAAGCGCCTCATGGGGTCATTGGGATTCGTCGGCCGCTGCGGCTGCGTACGAGGCCAGCTCTGCCCGGATGCGAGCCGCGTTCGCTTCGGGCCGCGTGGACGTCATGGCGAGGCCCGTGCTCAGCTCGAAGCCCGCGCCTCCGCCACCGCGCGGGGCAATCTCGATGCACCAGAAGGCGTGCGGGGCGTCGCGCTCGGCCACGGGCGCCTGGTGCAAGACCAGGTTGTAGTCGCGCTTGCCGGCCGCCGCGAGCGTAGCGCGCACCAGCCGCTGCAGGTGGGCGCCCAGCTGGGCGAGAGCGTCGCGGCCCTGCGCGGAGAACGGCGTGGGCGCTGGCTGGCCCTCGGGCACCTGCGGGGCGAGCCACACCTCGTAGGGGTGCCGGGGGGCGAAGGGGCAGGCCGCAAACCACGCGCCGTCGTCCAGCAGCACGCGCTCCTTGACCGCGCGCTCCACGGCGATCTGCGAAGCGAGCAAGCCGGTGCCGTGCTGCGTGAAGTGCTCGCGTGCGCGCAGGCGGCGCGCCTGCTGCGTAGGGCCCAGCACGCTGGCGCCCACGATCTGCGAGTGCGGGTGGGGCTGCGAGCTCCCCGCGCGGCGCCCGCGATTGCGGAACAAGCTGACGGAGAGGACCCCCGGGACGCCCTCCACGGTCCGCACGCGGTCGCGTAGCGCGGTCATCAGCAGGAGCATGTGCGCGGGGTCGTAGTCCACCAGGTCCAGGTCGTGCGCGGGGTGCTCCACCACCACGTCGTGCACACCCAGCGCGGGCGACGACTCGCCACCCGGCGCCGCGTGAAACGGCGCGGCGAGCGGGCCCTCGACCACCCAGGGGTAGCGATTCGGAACGAAGCGCACCTGCCATGGCAGCGACTCGCTCGCGGGCACGCGCAGCACGGCGGGCTCCGTGCGCCCCTCGTAGCCCGGGCAGAAGGGACACGGCCCAGTGGGCTGCGGGAGGCCTGCGCCCGGGTCGGCGCCGTGCCGGATCTGCGCGCGCGCCGAAGACACGATCACCGGGAAGCCGGTGAAGGGATCGATACGCACCTCGGGCGGGAGCTGCGGCGGATCGAGCGGCGCGGTGACGGGCGCCGCGGTGCCGGGCGTCTGGGCGTCGGGCTCGACCAAGCGCTTCTTCTGCACCTTGCCCATCGCGTTGCGGGGCAGCGTGTCCACCAGGTGGTAGCGCCGCGGCTGCTTGTGGCGGGTGAGCGTCGCCGCTCCGTGCGCGCGCAGGGAGTCCACGTCCACGGCCACCCCCGCGCGCGGCACCACGAACGCCACGATGCGCTCGCCGAGATCCGCGTCCTCCACGCCGATGACGGCCACCTCCGCCACCGCGGGGTGCTCCAGCAGCGCGGCTTCGATCTCGCCCGCGCCCACCTTGTAGCCGCCGGTCTTGATCAGGTCCGTGCTGCGCCGGCCCACGATGCGCAGCGCCCCATCGGGCGACGCGGTGGCGAGGTCCCCCGTGTAGAACCAGCCGTCGGCGTCCAGCACGTCGCGCGTGGCGTCCTCGCGGTTCAGGTAGCCCGAGAAGACGCTCGCGCCGCGCACGGCGACCTCTCCGAGCGTGCTGTCGTCGTCGGCCTCGGGAGGCAGCGGCTGACGCGCGTCGTCCACGCGGCGCAGCTGCACCCCCGGGAGGGCCGGGCCCACGTAGCCGGGGCGCGGCGGACCCGAGGCCGGCACGCCGCAGTTGATCAGCGTTTCCGTGAGCCCATAGCGCTCGTGCACTCCGCGACCGGTCAGCGCACGGATGCGCTCGTGCTCACGCGTGGGCAGCCCCGCCGAGCCCGAGATCAAGAGGCGTGGGCGGCGCCGCGCGTCGGCGCTGGGGGCCCCGGGCTCGGCCGCGGCCGCCGCGAGCAGCCGGGGGGACATGGTGGGCACGGCGAAGAGCAGCGCGTGTCCGGGCGCCACGGCGGCGAGCGCGCCTGCCAGCGCCTCGGGTGTGAAGCGCGAGACGTGGTGCAGCGCGCCCCCCACGCGCAGCGCGCCGAGCAGCCCCAGCACCAAGCCGTGCACGTGGAAGAGCGGCAGCGCGTGCACGACGGTGTCGCGGCTGGTCCAGGCCCAGGTCTGCGCGAGCGCGTCGAGGTTGGCGGCGAGGTTCGCGGTGCTCAGCTGTGCGCCCTTGGGCGCGCCGGTGGTCCCCGAGGTGTAGAGGATCAGCGCCACGTCGTTCGACACAAGGCACGGCGTGCGGGTGGTGCTCGTGTGCGCGCCTTCGCTGGACGCCGACAGCGTGTGAAGCCGCCCGCCGAACCCCGAATGGGCGGTCAGCTTCTCTCGCCACGCCGCATCCACGAACACCGCCACGGGCGCCGCGTCGCTCAGCATGTGCTCGAGCTCGCGCTCCCCCAGCGCCGGGTTCAGCGGCACGGTCACGATGCCATACGTGATCTGCGCCACGAGCGCGGCCACCACGTCGAGCGTCGCGTGGGTGAAGACGCCCACGCGCCCCCCCGCCCCCACACCGAGCGCGTCGAGGCGCGCCAAGTGGGTCGCCACGCGTTGCGCGAGCCCACGGTACGAGAGCGTCTCACCATCGACGCGCACGGCCTCGGCGTCGTCGGGATCCATCAGGCGGGGAATCAACGGCTGCACGCTGGCGCTTTACCACGACACGGAGTGCCAAGCTGCGATTCACGAAACGCACTCGATCCGCGCGCGCCGATTGACGTATAGTCGAGCCGTGGACCAGCAATACGCTGACTTGGACCACTTGATGAGCCGCGTGGAATGCGGCGAGGTCCGCCACGTCCGCTCGCTGCTGGCCAGCGCCGCTCCCGAGCACCTCGGTGCGCTGCGCGGCGAGCTCGAGCAGCACCTGCGTGCGTTGCCGGTGCCGCTCCACCGCAGTCATCCGCTCGCGGAGCGACGCAGCTCGCTGCTCACGCTGCGCGACGCCATCGACGCGTGCTTGGGCATGCCGGACGCGGTGCTGCGCGAGGCGCGCGAGCGCTGGTTGGCGGGTGGCTCGCACGCCGAGTACCTGCGCCTGCTCGTGCGCCACGGTCACAGCGCGCGCGCCGTGAGCATGGCCATCGCGCTGCTGGACGCCAACGAACAGCGCGACCGACACGACCTCGAGAGCCTGCTCGCCGAGGTGTCGCTCGCGCCGAGTGGCTGGGCGCTCGCCGTCGCCGAGTTCGCCACCGAGCCCGGCGAGGCCAACTGGCTGCAGCTCCAGCGCTTCACGCCTTGCGAGGTCTATCAAGAGCGCGTGCGGTACACGCTGCGCATCCTCATGCAGATCGGCGTCGCGCCCGAGACCATCTTCCACTTCGCCACGCTCGACGGAGCCACCCCCGAAGCCGTGGGGCTGGCCGAAGAGGGCCTCGTGTCCGCGCGCACCATCGAGGAGCGCGCCCTGCGCTCCGACCAAGAGGGCCGCGTGCTGTGGCTGGGCCTCGCCGCGAGGGCGGCGTGTGTTGCGGGGGATCAGCTGGGCACGATTCGGTTGCTGCGCGCGGCCTATCGCGCGGGCAGGGGGAGCACGTACGACCCCGAGCGGGACTTGGCGTTCGTGCGCGACCACGCGGATGCGTGCTTGCTGGCGCTGCTGGTGAACGCGGGCTTTCCGTTGAACTGAGGCCAACATCCCCTGTCGACGTGGAAGGTTTGATCGCGCCAGCCGGGCTATCCTCGTGGAGCGCGGGTGCCGAGGTGACAGCCGCTAGCGGCGTCGTCGTCGCGTTGCGGTGGCACGCAGGTCGCGGGCTGTGTCGTGCCTGACCGTTGTGCGACACTGCCGGCATGCCGTGCCCTCCGAGCTATCACGAACGGCTGTGGGACGAGGCGAGCCTCGGGCTGCAGGTCGCGCAGAAGGAGCTCGAGCGTTTGGTGCCGATGCTCGAGCAGGCGAGGGCCGTCGTCGCCGACGCGCTCGAACAGGCGCCGGAGCTGATCGAGCGGCCGGGAGCGCGCGACTGGCACCCAACTGCCGAAGCCCTGCTCGCGCAGGCGCGGGGGTACGCCGCTCCGCTGGCGGCGCCCAGCACCACGGACGAGGTCGAAGGCTGGGCCGCCGTGGCCGAACAGCGGATGAACCTCTACCGCGCCGTCGAGCAGCACGTGTGCGAAGCCGGTACGCTGGCGTGGCGCGCGAAGCACGGTCCGACACCCGCGCAGAAGCCGTCGTGGGACGGGCTCCTGGCGCACCACGAAGACCATCGCGAGGCCGATCGCCAGGCGATGCTCGTGGCGCTGTACCGCCAGCACGCGGACCTCGAGCTGCGGTACGCCGAGGCGCTCGAGGCGGCTCGCAAGGTAGTGCACGCCAGCGGGGAGTACTTCGACGACGCCACCTCGCGCGAGGACGCTGCGCGAGCCGAGGCTGGGCCGGACGCGGAGCGTCTCGACTTCGCCCAGCGTGAGCTGCGGGCGAGGATCGAGCGGATCAAGGCGCTCAGCCTCGATGAGCTTTGTAGGGACCGCGACGTGCTGTGATGCCGGAGGACGACGGCCCCACGGACCCTCTCGGCTCCGCACGGGTCTTCGACGACCGAGCAATGCGTCGACGGAACGATTCGGAACCCCAGGTCACTGCTCGAAGCTCGTCCCCGACCCGGCTCCCCCGTCGAGTAGCCGTGGAATGGCAGACACGCCTCTACGGCAGCAGCAGCGCCACACCCGTCTGAGTGAGCACGTCCCCGCCGCGCGGGCTCTCCACCACCACGAACACCGCCCACGTCCCGCTCTCGATAGCGGGCTCCTCGAACGGCACGACCACCGTTCCGCCCGCGGGCGTGAGCCCCACGCGCAGCGGCGACGTCGCGCCCGCATCCACGGTCACGTGCCAGACCAGCTCGGCGAACTCGGGGGCGGGCACCCGCTCGGAGAACTCGGAGGTGGGGTCGAGCAGCTCGCGCTCGTCGCACGCGTCCACGCAGCGCCCCACTTGGAACTCCACGGCGCGCCCGGCGGGCCAGCTGACGACGTACCCCTCGGAGTCCGAGGTGACGCGCAGCTCGACCTCACCGCTGGGGGCGTTGTTCTCGTGCAGACAGCCGACGAGCAGGAGCAGGGCGACGCCCAGCAGCTTGCGCATGCCAGCCCAGCGCAGCGGTTGCACTCAGAGGAACTCCGGCCGCACGCCGTGGACGCGCAGCGCGTTGGCGCGCACCTGATACGACGCGGGCGCGATGCCGGGGGCCTCGCCGTCGATGTCCATGTAGGCCTTGTTGCGGTGCGGCGTGACGCGCACGCGCTGCCCCTGGAACACGTGCACCAGGCGCGACTGGGTGTGCGTGCCCTTGTAGATGCCGGTCAGCACCGGCAGCGAGCGGAGCGTGCTCGCGGCTTCGAGAACCACCACGTCCAGCAGGCCGTCCTGTAGCCGCGCGCCCGGGCCGATCATCATGCCACCGCCGCACCAGCGCCCGTTGCACACCGCCACGGCGGAGACGTCGTAGGTGCCCACGTTCTCGGAGTCCACCTCGAGGGTGACCTCTGCGGGCTTGTAGACCATGTTGGCGCGCAGCGTGGCCAGCGCGTAGGCCGGGCCGCCGCGCAGGCGGTGCTTCGACTCGTTCACGAAGCGGTCCACCAAGCCCCCGATGCCCGTGGTGGCGACGTTGAGGAAGTGCCGCCCACGCGCCTCGCCCGCCTCGGTCATGTACTCGACCCAGCCGCAGTCCACCGCCACCGGCTCGCTGTCGGCGATGGTCTGGCAGGCCGCGGTGAGGTCGTCCGACGCGTGCAGCATGCGGCGGAAGTCTCCTCCCGTGCCGGCGTGCAGGATGCCCAGCGAGACGCGCTGGCCGACGCCCGCGCGCATGATGCCGTCGGCCACCTCGCTGTGCGTGCCGTCGCCACCGAACGACACCAGCGTGGTGGCGCCGGCGTCCACGGCCTCGCGGGCGCAGCGCACTCCGTCACCGATGCTCTGCGTCTGCAGGAACTGCACCTCGTCGCCCAGCACGGCGCGGATCTCGGCGCTCAAGCGATGCCAGTTCAAGCCCACCCAGCCACCACGCCCAGCGGGGTTGGCGATGACGTACGTCTTCCGGGGTTCGATCACGGCAGGAGGATGCCTGCTCGCCCGAGGAACCGCCAGCGCGTGATCACGCGCTCTCGTCAACGCACGGCGCGCATCAGCTCGAGGAAGGGCTCCGCGTGCATCGGGGCCGTCACCCGAGGACCCTCGCCGCCGTCGGCGTGGTGCATGACCACGAAGGGCAGGCCGGACTGACCGTAGCGGCGGAGGTGCCCCTGGGCGACCTCGTCACTCGCGTCCGACAGGTCGATGCGCACGGCCACGAAGCGCCGCGCCTCCGACACCACGCGCGCATCGCTAAGGGCCATGTGATCAAGCTCGCGGCACGCGGAGCACCAGTCGGCGCCGAAGTCCACCAGCAGCGGCACGCCGTTCGCCTCGGCTTGGCTGCGCGCCGCCGTGTAGTCGGTCTGCCACGCGATCTGCGCGCCCTCGGGCAGGGCTTCCTGATGACGAATCAGGGCGAACGCGCCCAACGTGACCAGCAGCACTCCCACGCCCTTGCGCGCGCGCTGATGCCACGCGCCCTCTTTGAACGAGAGGTGGATGGCGCCCAGCAGCGCACCCGCGGGGATCAGCGCAGCCCCGGCGTAGAGCCAGCGCACGTCGCGCGTGACCGGCGCTGGCAAGCGCACGATGTCGCGCACGAAGTAGATGGCCATGACCACCATCACCAAGCCGAACACGCTCTTGATGGCGTCCACCCACGCGCCGGTCTTGGGCAGCGACAGCGCGAACGTGCCCACCGCGAAGAACAGGGTCCCGAGCCCGATGGAGTACGTGAACATGCTGAGCGCCCCGAAGGTGGCGTCACGGGTGGTGCTCACGTACGCCAAGAGCGCGCTGATTACGGGGCCCGCGCACGGCGCCGCGATGAGGCCGCTGACCAGACCCATGACGAAGGCGCCCTTGAAGCCGACGCCCCCGGACTGCGAGAGCCGTGTCTGCACGCTGCTGGGCAGCGCCAGGTCGAACGCGCCGAACATGCTGACGCCCATGGCGAGGAACAGCAGCGACATGGGCACCATCACCCACGGGTTTCCGGTCCACGAGCCGAACAGCGAGCCGGCCAGCGCGGAGAGCACGCCGAGCGGCGTGAGCAGTGCGGCGATGCCCAGCACGTAGGCGCTCGAGAGCCCGGCCGCGCGCCAGCGGGAGTCGCTCTGCCGCGCCCCGAAGATGCTGACCGTGATGGCGATCATCGGGTAGACGCAGGGGGTCAGCGCCGTGAGCAGCCCAGCGAGGTAGGTCATGCCCAGCGCGGGCCCGTAGCGCCCCGCGGCCAGGGCAGCGCGGTACTCGTCCGACACGTCATCCAAGAACGACGCGTCGGCGTGCGCCGCGAGCAGCCAGCTGACCCCCACGGCGGCGAGGACGGCGAGGGCGCGTCCGGTGGCACTGGAAACCGAGGAACTACGGGGCAGCATGCTGGCGAATCATGGGAAGCCCCGGGGCTTGCCGCAAGGTCCACCCCGTTCGCGCCGGGGCCGTGGGTACTGCGCACTTGCGGGAACGCCCGGCATCGCGTTAGCTCGGGGTGTGCCACTCCCTTCGCTCCTCTGCTTCGTGTTCGCGGCGGGCATCGCCATCGCCCTGGCCGGACGGTCCGAGATTCGCGTGTCGCCCCGCCCGGTGCTGCTGACCACCAGCGCCACGGCCCTCCTGCTCTACGCCAGCCTCTTGGTGGTGCCGGTGGGCGTGTACTTCTACGTCCTGCACGGGGACTGGTTCCTCCTCTACACGATCGACGTCCAGCGCATCCCTTCGGCGCTCGCCCTGGTCGGCTTCATCCTGGTGGTGGGCGTGGGCATGCTGGGGTTCGTCTGTGCGGCGGCGCTGGCCCGTGCGCAGCGCGATGCCATCAGCGGGGCGTTGCTGGCGGTGACCGTGGTGGCCGCGGCGGGGGTGGCGCTGTTGCTGCGCGAGCGGCTCGCGGTGGTGGGCACCCACGCGCAGTTCACGCGGGGGTTCGGGCTCACGGAGTTCGCGGCGGGTCCGCTGCGGTCGAGCGTGCTGCTGATGAGCTCGGTGCTGGTGCTCGGGCTGGTGGGCACGGTAGCGCGCGTCATCTGGGGGCGGGCTCGAGGGTGAGCGCGAGCTCCGGGGGGGCGTCACTCGTCCGGATCCTGACCCTCCTCTCGGCCCTTTGGCTCGGGGGCTGTGGCCCGGGCCTCTATCTCGCCTCGCTGCGACCCGCGGTGCGCGCCGTGGATCGGGCGCGTGAAGCCGGCGCCGAGGAGCGCGCCACCTACGACTACTACTTCGCGCTGGCCCACCTCGACAAGGCTCGCGAAGAGGCCGCCGAGTCGGCCTTCCAAGACGCCGCGGACCACGCGCGCGTGGCTCGTGAGCACGCCGAGCGCGCCGAAGCGGCCAGTCGCGCCGCGGAGCCCGCGCCATGAAGACGTCGCTCCGTTGGCTCTTGCTGGTGTGGCTCGGGGGGTGCGCGTCGGACCCAGCGTGGGACCAGCGCGTCGGCACGGTCGAAGCCACGCTGGCGCGTGCCGAAGAACTCGGGGCCATGCGCTGCGCGCCGCGCGAGCTGGCCCTCGGGCGAGCCCACCTCGGCTTCGCGGCCTTCGAGCTCGAGCGTGGGCACCGCAGCCGCGCGGAGGAGCACCTCGCCATCGCGGAGCCCAACGCCAGCGCGGCCGTGTATTTGAGCCCCGCGGAGCGCTGCTCCGACCAGGGTGCCATCGTCGCGCCAGTGGACCTCAGCGAGCCTCGCTCTCCCGACCCCGTCAGCGATCGAGTGGATCTGAGCGAGGTCACCCCTCCTGCGGATCCGGTCCCCGAGCCCGCCGTCGAACCGCCCGGAGACGACCCCGAGCCGCCCGAGGCTGCGGTCGCGCCGGATCGAGACGCCGACGGCGTGCCCGACACCACGGACGAGTGTCCGCTCGCGGCGGGCGAAGCCGGGGCGGCGTGCCCGGGCAGCTACGATGGCCTGGTGGTTCGTTCGGAGCGCATCCTGCTCCTGCGGCCGCTCGAGCTCGACGCGGAGGAGGCCCCCACCGAAGCCACGCGCCTCCTGCTGCGGGCCCTCGCCCGCGCGCTGCGGGACCGTCCCGGCATGCGCATCGAGATCGGCGCGCACACGGACAGCGACGGCACGGAGCTCGAGAACCTGGCCACCACGCAGCGGCGGGCCGAGCGGCTGCGCGATCTGCTCATCGCCGAAGGCGCCGACCCCGCGCGCGTGCGAGCGAGAGGGTACGGCGAGGAGCTGCCCCTCGAGTCGAACAGCACGGAGGAGGGGCGCGCCGCCAACCGCCGCGTCGAGATCCGCCGCGTGGAAGCCGGTGACGGGAGTCTGTGAGGGAGGGCTACATCTTGAACGCGACGCGCGCGTCGAACCACGATAGGATGCCGCCGATGGATGGTCTCCGAATGAGGATGGTGGCGGCGGTGACGCCGTGGGTGCTCGCTGCTCTCGTGCTCGCGAGCGCCCTGCCGGTGGGCGCGCAGCCTGCGCAGCGCGACGAGGTCGCGGCGCTCAACATCCGCGCCATGAACGAGTACGGCAACTTCGAGTTCGACCGCGCTCAAGCGCTCCTCGAGGAAGCCCTGGCCCTCTGCCAGCGCCACCGCATCACCGACACGCCGCTGGCCCGCACGTACATGAACCTCGCCATCCTGGCGATCGGCGCGCGGCAGGACACCGGCGCTGGCCTCGACCTGTTCGTGCAGGCGCTCAACGCAGACCCCAACATCGAGCTCGACCCCGCGCTCAGCTCGCCGGACATCCAGTCGCGCTTCTTGCTCGCCCAGCAGCGGCACAGTCGCGGCGGAGGCACCACGGCCGGCGCGGCGGCGGGCGGTCAGGGCCTGTCGCTCGAGCACGAGCCGGTCGCCGAGCAGCTGGTCAACACGCCCATCCCCGTCTACCTCGAAGTGCCCAGTGGCACCGAGATCGGCGAGGTCATGCTGTACTTCCGCACGGGGGGCATGCGCCGCTACGAGCGCGTGCCCATGACGGCCATGGCGGGCGGCTACGGCGCCGAGATCCCCTGCCGTCGCGCGGTGGCTCCGTCGGTGCGCTACTACATCGTGGTGTTCGGCCCGAGCGGCAGCTCGGTCGGGTTCGCGGGCAGCGCCAACGAGCCGTACGAAGTGTTGGTGGTGGGCGAGCGCACCCTCGCGGCGCCGGCGCTCCCGGGTCAAGCGGCGGCCGCGCAGTGCGTCGGGCAGCCCCAGTGCGCCGAGGACGAGTGCGACGAGAGCGCACCCCAGGGTGAGGGCGCGGCGTGCAGCGCAAACGACGACTGCGCCTCCGGGCTCGAGTGCCTCGAGGGGCTCTGCAGCTGGGATCGCGCCACCGCTCCGCAAGAGCCCGGCCCGCGCTTTTTCTTCCACTTCGGCGCCGGCTCCGGGATGTTCTACGCCACCAGCGGGATGGTGGCCGACACGCTCCCGCCGCTCGACAACAACCCGGCCATCCCGCCGGGCGACTGGAACTCACCCGACTGGGCCGGCTACGTCGACCCGTCCACGGGGCTGTCCGGCTGCAACCCCGGTCCGGAGCGCGTCATCGACGGCGTCACCTACGCCACGCAGGACGAGTGCTACGTGCGCGTCACGGACCCCGGCTTCGTGGCCAGCCACCAGCTCGACATCCAGATGGGTGCGTACTTCACCGACCGCGTCGGCCTGTCGTTGGGCGTGCGCGTCAACATCGCGGCTGGGCTCGGCACGCTCTCGCGCCTGATGTTCAACCTGCGCGGGCAGCTGCAGCTCACGCGGCCCACGTTCACGGGCATCAACGTCGCGCTGCACGCGGGTGTCGGCATCGGCCAGATCCAGCTGCAGCCCTCGCAGCAGCCGAACCCCATGACGCCGGACGTGAAGATGCGCGAGCCGTGGATCCAGACGGGTCTGCTCGCGGTGACGGCGGGCCTCACCACGAGCTACCGCGTGTTCAACGGCTTCGGCTTCTACATCGAGCCGGAGGCCGTGGTGCTGCTGCCCATGGGCGCCGGCAACAAGACGAGCTGGGGCTTCGACTTGGCCGCCGGCGTCGAGGTTTCGTTCTGAAACAGAACGACCGGCGGATGGCTCCGCCGGTCGCTTGATTTCATCAGGCCGAGACGGCCTCGAGGTGCTTGCGCAGCTTCTGCTTCGCGCGCGTCTCGAGCTGCCGGGCCCGCTCACGGCTCACGCCGAGCTCGCGCCCGAGGCTCGCCAGCGAGGCCTCCTCGTCGTTGTCGGCCAGCATGCGCTGCTCGACGATGTAGCGCTCGCGCGGGTCCAGCTCGCGCATGGCCTTCTGCAGGATGGCCGAGATGCGCTCGTCGGTGCGCGTCCGGTCCAGCTGCTCGTCCATGAGCGGGGCGCTGTCCTGCAGTGAGGCTCCCAGGGTGTCCCGGGCGTCATCGTGCACGGGCGTGTCCAGCGACAGCTCGCGCGCGTCCAGCTGACCCAGCATGGCCTGCATGCGGTCGGGGGTCGTCTCGAACTGCTCGGCGAGCAGCTCGATCTGGCGGGTGGGGTTCGGCTCGGTGGCCGCGATCTTGGCCCGCTCGCGTCGCAGCCGGAAGAACAGCTTCGAGCGCAGCGCGCCCGTGCCGCCTCCGACCATGGTCGTCGACCGGACCACCGACTCGAGCACGAACGCCCGAATCCAGTAGCCCGCGTACGTCACGAAGCGCGTCCCGCGCTCGGGATCGAACTTGTTGACGGCCGTCATCAGACCCAGCGAGCCCTCGGCGATGAGGTCCGCCATGCGGATGGGGTAGCGCCGGTACTGGAGGGCGATGGCCACGACGTAGCGCAGGTTCGCCTCCACGAGCCGGTGGATCGCCTGCTCGTCACCGGTGCGCGCGAGCAGGGCTACCTCGTGCTCTTCCTCGCGGGAGAGCTTCGGGAGCGACCTGACACGGTCGATGTAGCGGTCGAGCGATGCGTCACGCGGCATCATCATGGGGCACCTAGAACACTTTCTGACGTGGGTACGTCTTCATATCTAACGTGACGTTACGTAATGTTTGGGATCGTGAGCGTCAAGTCCAATAATGATGAGACGTCGCTTTTGTCCACTCGAGCATTACTCAGCTGTCCTTACGTGAGTTTCACCCTGGCATGGCGGTTTCACCCGCCCTATAGTTCGCGCGTTCCCCATTTGGAGGCCCCCCACCATGTCCGAGCTGACCCTGACCACCAAAGCTGCTGAGAAGGTTCGTGAAATCCGCGAGGCGGAGGACCTCGGCACGCAGGGGCTGCGCGTGCGGGTCATTGGCGGAGGCTGCAGTGGCTTCTCGTACGACCTCTTCTTTGAGGACGAGACCACCGACCTCGACCAGACCTTCGAGTCGCACGGCATCCCCATCTACATCGACATGATGAGCTACCAGTACCTCGAAGGGACCGAGATCGACTACGTGGAAGGTCTCCACGGAGCGGGCTTCAAGTTCCTGAACCCGGCGGCCAAGGCCACCTGCGGTTGCGGTTCCAGCTTTTCGGCTTGAGGTGATTGGGCCCCTTCGGGCCCTTCCTCGTCAGAGCCCGCGCTGCGCTTCGCGGCGGAGCGGGATGCGGCCGGCCAGCGCGGCGTCGATGGTGGCGCAGATGCGCTCGGCGTCGCGCGGTAGCGTCCCGCCCAGTGGCAGGTAGTTGGAGGCGTGGTTGGTCCGGAAGAGCGCGCTCGTGGGGCGCGCCAGCGACACCATCTCGCGCAGCTCGCGCAGCAGGTCCGGCACTCCCGGCACCTTGAAGCTCCCGCGCTCGGAGAGCGTGGCGAGCGGGGTGCCTGGCACCACGGTGACCGTCAGCGCCGAGAAGAACGCGGGGTCCATGGCGGTGACCAACTCGGCGGTGGCGCGCGCGTGCTGGCTGCTGCGCTCCATGGCGATGCCCAGCAGCGCGATCACGCTGAGCTCCATGCCTGCGCCGTGCGCCTTCTCGGCCGCGCTCACGTGACCGGCGAACGTGTCACCTTTGGCGATGCGCTTGAGCACCACGTCGTCGCCCGACTCGGGGCCGATGTAGAGGCGCGTCAGGCCCGCGTCCTGCAGCGCCCGCAGCTCCTCGGGTGACTTCGCAGCCACGTTGCGCGCCATCGCGTAGCAGGACACGCGCTCGAGGTGCGGGAAGCGCTCGCGAGCCCGCGCGAGGATGGTCAGCAGGGTGTCCGTGGCGAGCACCAGCGCGTCGCCGTCTGCGAGGAAGAGCTTCCGCACGTGCACGGCGTACTGGCTGGCCGCGAGGTCGAGATCGCGCAGCGTGTCCGCCACGGGCCGCGCGCGGAACTGCTTGTCGCGGTACATGTCGCAGTACGTGCAGTGGTTCCACGAGCAGCCGATGGTGGCCTGCACGATCAGCGCGTCGTGCTCGCTGGGGGGGCGGAAGACGCGCCCCTCGTAGCGCAGCTCGGCGCTCACTCCACGAACTCCAGCGCGCGGGCTGCGAAGCTCGCACCGTCGTCTCCGGCGGCGACCAGGTCACCCAGCTCGGCGCCGCGCTTCAGCGTGCCCAGCGCATGGATGACGCCGTCGACGCCGCGGGCCGCGCTGGTGACCGAACCGAGCACGGCGCCATCGGCGGCGCGCAGCGAGGTGCCTGGGACCGCGGGTGCGCTGGCGTCGAGCTCGAGCCGCACCAAGCGCTTCGGCGGTGAGCCGCGGTGCTCCAGCATGACCACCGGCTCCTGTCCGCGATAGCAGCCCTTTTGGAACGACACCGCGCGCTTGGTGAGACCCGCCACCTGAGGGAGCACGCTCGGCCCGAAGTCCACGCCGAAGGCCGGCCGCCCCGCTCGGAGGCGCGCGAGCGTCACGGCGTCGGACGACACCCACGCGCCACCCGCGTCCGCGAAGCTGGCAGGCAACGACGTGCTCTCGTCATCGGTGGTGTCGAGGACCAGCAGGCCACCGCGACCGAGGCGGTCCACCTCGAAGACGGCGTCCGCTCCGCGCGCGGCGGTGATGGCCGAGCGCAGCCCCGCGGCCAGCGGTCCCTGGAGCGCGGTCACGCGCGCTGGCAGCACCGCGAGCTCCACGTCCTCCATCATGATGTAGCGCTCGAGCTGCGCGCTGACCTCGTCCATGGCTTCGGCCGGGCACACCAGCACCAGGTCGCTGCTGCGGCAGAGCACGTCGAGGTCCGCCAGGATCTTGCCGTTGGGGTGGAGCAGCAGGCCGTACGCCGACTGGCCGGGCGCGAGGGTCCGCACGTCTTGCGTCAGCTGCCCCTGCAGCCAAGTGAGTCGGTCGTCCCCCGAGATGCGCAGCAGGCGGTCCGACGTGGGGTAGGCGCCCACCCCGTGCTCGAGCGCACTCAGGTGCCGGGCCAGCTCGGACCTAGGGACAAGGTCGGTCACGGTCATGGCGGAACGATGGGGGTCTGCTGCCGGATTGCAAGCGGGCGTGAACGGCCCGACACGGTGTGACCAGGCAGACCCGGGCTCACCCGCGGGTTCACACGTGCTCTGGCGGTGGCCGTCCACCCGCGGGACCCTGCCCTGTGTACGCTGCTGGGCATTCTGGCTTCCCGTGCCCCGCTGGGCGGGCGCGAACCCGGTTGGCGCGGGCATTGCTTCTGGCGTTACCCTGATGTCCGTGCTCCGCCCAGAGTCCCCCGCTCTTCCTCGCGTTCCCTCCCGTCGTGCGGGGGGCCTGCTGGTGTTGGCCCTCGCCCTCGCCGCGCCGCTCGGGGTGAGCGCCCAGCGCCAGGCGCCGGCGCCCATCGAGGGCACACGCCCCGCGCCTGCGGTGGCCCCGGTGCGCGTGCTTCCGCTCGCCGCGGCGCCCACGTCCGCGGGTGACGAGGCCGCCATCCTGGACGCCATCAACATGCTGCGCGCGGCAGAGTCCCTCGCCCCCCTCGCGGGCCACACCGGGCTGATGGAGGCGGCTCGCGCTCACAGCGCCGAGATGGCTCAGGCCCACACGCTGGCGCACGTCTCCCCCACCACGGGCTCGCCGGCCGACCGCGCCAGCGCGGCGGGTGTGCGTGCCTCGCGCGTGACGCAGAACATCTCGCGGCGGCCCACGGCCATGTCCGCGCACGAAGCCATCCTGGCGAGCGAGGCGCACCGCGCGCAGCTGCTGGACCCGAACGCGACCCACATCGGCGTGGGCCTCGCCGACGGCGAGGACGGCGTGTACCTGACCGAGCTGATCGCGCGCCTGGTGCCCGAGCCCGCCTTGCCGCCGCCCAGCGTGGCGGACGTGCCGCAGCCGCCCGCGCCCGCGCTGGTGGAGCCCGAGCCCGCCGAGCTGGACCCCGCCTACGCGCCCCAGACCGAGCCGCACGTCACCAGCGTTCCGCAGGCCCAGCCGCAGCAGGCGTACGCGCCGGCCCAGCCTCAGCCGCAGGCGTACGCGCCGGCCCAGCCTCAGCCGCAAGCGCAGGGGACGGGCACGCTGCCGACCCTGCGCCTCACCCGCGCTCACCGTGGCATTGCGGGCTACTGGCTCTTTCACGAGGGCCGCTGGTGGTACTTCCCCATCCCGCCCGGCACGCGCCACGGCCAGCTGATCTACCCGGACACCACCGTGCAGGGTTCGCCCCCCGGCTACCAGGGCACGCCGCAGACCACCACGCAGGTGCCCACCCGCGTGCAGCCCACGCCCACTACCGCACCGCGCGGTTACTGGCGCCTCACGCCGCAGTAGCTCCGCTCAGGCGGGCTGCAGGCGGCCCGACAGCACGCGCACCGTGGCCCCCGTCGTGGTGCGCAGCCGCAGCGCACCGTCGGCGTCCACCCCCAACAGCGTCCCGCGCTGGTCGTCGATGGCCACGGGCTGCCCACGGTAGAGCAGGCGCTCCTCGATGGCGCTCACCACGACGGCTGCGCCATGCGCGACGAAGCTCGTCACGCGCCGCTCGAGCTCCAGCAGCACCTGCGCGAGCAACGCCTCGCGGTCGAGCGGCGCGCCGAGCACGAGCGCGAGCGACGTGGGCTCGGGGAGCACGTCGGGGTCGAAGGCCGTGCGGTTCACGTTGATGCCGATGCCCACGATGACGGCCGCGGGCTCGAGCCCCACGCTGCGCGTCTCGACCAGGATGCCCGCGCACTTCTTCCCGTTCACGAACACGTCATTGGGCCACTTGATCGCGACCCGACTCTCGGGCGCCGCGTGCGCGAGCGCGTCGGCCACGGCGAGGCCCACCGCCAGCGTCAGCGGCGGGAGATCCGAAAGAGACAGGCCCGGCCGCAGCACCAGCGAGAAGTAGAGGTCGCTGCCCGGGGGCGAGCTCCACACGCGGCCATGGCTCCCGCGCCCTTGCCGCTGGTGATCCGCGAGGATGACGTGCCCCTCGGGGGCGCCTTCGTCGGCGGCCGCGCGCGCGTCGTCCATGGTGGAGTCGGTCTCGGCCAGCACCACCAGCGAGCGGCCGAAGCGCTCTGTGGTGAGCAGCGCGCCGCAGCGCCCGCCATCGAACCCGCTCACGGCGCCGCCCAGTCGAGGCCCAGGTCCACCGCCGGCGCCGAGTGCGTGAGCGCGCCCACGCTGATGACGTCCACGCCGAGCTCGCCCAGCGTGCGCACGCGCGCGAGCGTGATGCCG
>CAZEAA010000042.1:0-25475 GCA_964510015.1 uncultured Sandaracinaceae bacterium | reverse complement strand
GGCTGGGGGTGGTGCTGGCCACGCAGAACCCCGTGGACGTGGACTACAAGGCGCTCTCCAACTGCGGCACGTGGATGCTCGGGCGCCTGCAGACCGAGCGCGACATGGCGCGCGTGCTGGACGGGCTCGCCGGCGCCGCGAACAGCAACGGTCAGGGCTTCGATCGCGCCGCGATGGAGGCGCGCCTCGCGGGGCTCAAGGGCCGGCAGTTCGTGCTGAACAACGTGCACGACGCGGGGCCCGACCTCTTCCAGACGCGCTGGGCGCTCTCGTACCTGCGCGGGCCGCTCACGCGGGACCAGCTGCGCAGCCTCTCGCGCGGCGGCGCCGAGGGCATCGCGGCCCTCCGCACGGCCGCCCCGAGCGCCGTGACGGCCGCCGCCCAGGCCACGGGCGCGGGCAGCGCTGCGCCTGCGACGGGTGCGCCTGACGAGACGCGCCCCGTCGTTCCCGCAGGCATCGCCGAGGTGTTCCTGGGTGGCACGGACGGGTGTCGCTACCACGCGGGCCTGCTGATCACGCTGTCGCAGCACTACACGCACGCCAAGACCAGCACGGACCTCTGGCAGCAGGCGTCGTACATCGCGCCGCGCCTTGGGCGCGATCCGGGCGAGACGCTCGCGCAGGTGGAGGCCCACGCCCTCGAGAACCTGCCGCTGCGCGAGGCCCCCGCAGCGAACGCGCGCTTCGCGCCGCTGCCCGCCGGGGCCGTCACCGACAAAACCTGGAAGGCGCTCGACAAGGCCATCAAGGCGCAGGCCTACCGCGACCTGGGGCTCACGCTCTACGAGTGCAAGGAGCTGAAGCTCTGGTCCGGTGCGGGAGAAGACGGCGCGTCGTTCGCGGCGCGCGTGCAGCACGGCCTGCGCGAGGCCCGCGACCTCGAGATGGCCAAGCTGCGCGCCTCGTACCAGCCCAAGCTGGACAAGCTCCAGGAGCGCATCGTGAAGGCGGAGCAGAAGGTGAAGAACGAGCAAGGCCAGGTCCGTCAGCGCCAGATGGACACCGCCGTGAACGTGGGCACCACCGTGCTCGGGGCGATCCTCGGCGGCCGCAGCGTGGCCCGCGGCGCGAGCGCGGTCCGCAGCGCCACGCGCATCGGTCAGGAGCAACAGCAGGTCGAGGCCGCCGAGCAGAACGTGAAGTCACTGCAGGAGCAGCTCGCCGAGCTGGAGGCCGAGTTCCAAGCGCGCCTCGCCGAGCTGGCCGCGCAACAGCCCACGGCGGCCATCACCGAGGTGGTGGTGCGGCCCACCAAGGCCGACCTCGCCGTGACGCGCCTCGACTTGATCTGGCTCCAGGAGTAGGCGTTCGTCTCCGTCGTAGTAGGAGCCTGCAAGACTAGAGTCCTTCCCAAAGGGGAGGACTTGTCCAGGAGTCGAGGCCGCGGACTCCTTGCCCCGGCTCTCGAGCCGGGGTGGCCAAGTCGCCTGAAACAAGGGCGATTCCTTGGCGCCAGGGTGCACTGACACGCTGCCTGATCCTACCGCTTGGGCGCGGTCGCCGTGTGCGCCTCCGCCACCCACTGGCCCAGCGCCTCGCGCCGGTCCCCCGTGACGAACGCCCCCACCAGCGCCGCGGCGTCGTGCGCGCTGGCGAGGCGTTGCGCAGGCTGCTTGTGCGTCATCTGGCGCACCACCTCGGCGAGCTCGGCGGGCACGTCGTCGCGCAGCTCGTCGAGGCTCGGGATCACGGAGCGCCCGGCCAGCATGAACAGCTCGAGCTCGTTCTGCGCGTGGAACAAGCGGCGCCCGGCCAGCATCTCCCAGAGCACGATGCCCATGCTGTAGATGTCCGAAGCCCCCGTGGCGCGCTCGGCCGCGATGAGCTCGGGCGCCACGTAGGCCAGCTTGCCCACTACCACACCGGGCAGCGTGACCGTCATGCGGTCCATCGCGCGCGCCAGCCCGAAGTCGGTGAGCTTCACCTCGCCCGTGCGGCTCACCAGGATGTTGGCCGGGGTGACGTCGCGGTGGAACACGGGCCCGGCCGCGCGACGGTGCGCCGCGCTCAGCGCTTGCAGCACCGAGGTGGCGATGAAGGCGGCGTCGGCCACGGCCACGGGGCGAGCCACGTCGCGCGCGGACAGCAGCATGCGCGAGAGGTCCACGCCGTCCACCCACTCCATCACGATGCAGAGCATGCCGCCCTCGTCGTGGCACAGCTCTTGGAAGCTCGCGATGTTGGGGTGCCGCAGATCGGCGACGACGCGCGCTTCTTCTTCGAACATCGCCTGGAAGCGCTCGTTGCCGCCAAAGTTGGGCAGGAGTCGCTTCACGGCCACGTGGCGTGGGAGCGGCTCGCGCGAGACCGCGCGGAAGACGTGCGCCATGCCGCCGCGGGCCACGTTGCCGGTGATCTCGTAGTGGTCGCTGAGGAGGGTGGTGGACTGCATGAGCGTCAGACGTGGATGCGCAGCGAGCGCCGCGCGGGCTCGTCTCCGAAAGCGCCAGCCTGTTCGCGCTCACCCCGCTCTGCGAGGCGCAGCAGCTTCTGGATGGCGGGCCCCAGCACGTCCAGCTTGGTGGACGCGTAGCGCGGGCCGCCGAACGCGCGGATGTTCTCCATCTGGCGCGCGAGGATGCGCACGTCCTGCTCGAGGATGCGCAGGCCGATGGGCTTGAACGCGGCGATGACCATGCCCGGGATGGGCATGCGGAAGCTCACGCTCGCGAACATGCGCGTCTTGTGCTCGGCCATGGGCGTCAGCATCGTGGTGGCGATGACGTGGCTGTCGTCGCCGAGGCGGTACTCCACTTGGGCGATGCACGGCAGGAAGAAGCGGTCCCAGTGGCGCACCACGCCGCCGCCGGGCGAGAGCACGCGACCGATCACTCCGTCGGGGCGCGGCTCGCCGATGTACTCGGCCTCGATGCGGTCCGGGTAGCGCCGCACGTCCACGTCGATGCTGCGCTTCTCGCCGCCGCTGCGGAACAAGCCGCGATGCACGAAGGCCGTGTGCGGCACGTCGAGCGCGTTCTCGGCCACGGCATGCACCGAGCCCTCGAAGTCCTGCACGTGCGTGACTGTGGTGTACGACGAGTCGTTCGCGTAGGGCATGGAGAAGGGCTCGCGCACGGGCCGCGTGGCGCCCGCCGTGGAGTAGACCCACACGTAGCCGGCCGACTCGCGCGTGAGCAGGCTCGGCACCGAGCGACCCTGCACACCCACGTCACGGTCTTCGTCCAAGAGCCCCGGCACGTGCTTGCACTGGCCCGCGCCGTCGAAGCGCCAGCCATGGTAGGGGCACTCCACCTGGCCGTCGCAGACCCGCCCCATCGACAGCGGCACGTTGCGGTGCGAACAGCGATCGAGGAGCGCACGCGCTTGCCCCGCGCCATCGCGGAAGAGCACCAGCCGCAGCCCCAGCATCTCGACCGCGAGCGGCTTCCGGCCGAGCTCACGCACCTCACAGGCGACGTACCAGTCGTCCGGCACGCCCAGCGGCGGTTGGGTCAGGTTGGGGGCGAGATCGAGTCCCATGGGGCGGAGCCTATCACGAGACGGCTATTGCTAACTAACCATTCGGTTAGTAGACTCGGAGGCATGGACCTCGACCGCATGCTCTCTCTGTGTGAACGCAACCAGTGGCACGCCGACGACCTCGACTGGACCGTGAAGCCCAAGCCCCTGCGGCGCGAAGACGAGATCGCCGTGGTGCAGTACTTCACCGACATGGCGGGCATCGAGCTGCTGGCCGGCAAGCTCTTCCAGGTGCAGCGCGACCGCGCGGACGACCCCGTGCTCGCCAAGATCTTCGACTCGTTCGTGGTGGACGAGCTGCGCCACAGCGAGGTGGCCGTGCGGCTCGCGCGTCACTACGACGTGCACAAGTACCAGCCGTACAAGATGAACGCGCACCTGCTCGCGTTCTCCGACGCCTTCGCGGACCTGCTTCAGTACCTCTCCGCCGAGATCGCCAACGCGTACATCACCACCGGAGAGCTGCTGCTGGACGTGGCGCTCTTGCGCTCCATCGACGACTTCGTGGACGACGACATGAGCCGCCAGGCCATGAACCGCATCAACCGCGACGAGAGCCGTCACATCGCGATGGACTACTACATGATCGAGTACTACGCGTCGCCCGAGGGCATCGCGCGCGAGGCCGCGCGCCCCAGCCTCAAGCCCACCGAGCGTCTGCGCGGAGCGTCGTCGATGGCGCGCGTCTTCTACCATGCGCGACCGTTCTTCAAGGACGTGTTCTTCGCGCCCATGGACGTGGTGGACCCGAGCGGCAAGCGCTTGCTCGAGGCCTTCAAGCGCGCGCAGCTGATCGGCGCCAAGCCCGAGGTGGCGGCGCGTCCCTTCCCGCGCTTCGCCGGCATGCTGGCCGACCTCGCGAACCACCCCGTGTCGGGCCCCGTGTTCCGTCCGGTGGTGGAGCGCGTGCTGGGCATCGACCAGCGCGTGATCGGCATCCTCTACGACGAGAAGGAAGAGCAGTGGGCGCAGCGCGCGAGCTTCGACGAGCTGGCGTCCGAGGCCCTCGGCGCCAAGACGCTCAACTGAAGCACCAGCGCTGAATTGCACGAGCCCGGCTGCCGTGAGGCACACCGGGCTCGATTCGCTTCGGGAGCTGGAGGCTCAAGCCGCAGAGGCGGCCGAGGCGCTCAACCCGTTGCTCTGCAGGGGCGGCATCATGCTGGCCTCCACGCTGCGCAGCATCATCTCCATGGCGGCCGCGCGGTTGGTGACGCGCCCGTCGAGGATGGACTCCACGGTGGTGAGCACCAGCCCGATGATGGTGTCGGCGAGCACGACCAGGTCGTCCACGAGCTTGCCCACGCCGCGCGCGTGCAGGTCTGCGATGAGGTCTTCGCGGGCGCCGTCCATCAGCTCGCGCCAGCGGCGGCCGAGGGGGTTGGCCACGTCACGACGGTGACGCAGGAAGAGCTCGGCGGTGCGGCGGTCGGCGGTGAGCGCCTCGACACCGGTGGAGAACGCGTGACGCGTGGCGGCCTGGGGGCTGGCGCCGTCCTCGAGACCGTCGCGGAACTCGCGCAGCCGGGTGCGCAGGGCGTCGCCGACGGTGACGGCGGCCTCTTCGAGAGCCTCGTCCATGTCCTTGAAGTGGACGTAAAAGGTGGGCTGAGCGACGCCGGCTGCCTGGGCGATACGTCCGGTGGTGAGCGCGGTGGGACCCTGCTTGTGCAGGATCTTCAGCGTGGCCTGGACCAGCTTGTTGCGGGTGCGCTCTTTGTTGGCTTTCCGGGTGCTCATGATGTGATTTCCCATCCCGATTGGACAATGCCTCTATTAGGGGCATTGGGTGTCAAGGCAACCTTGTCCGACCGATACCAACCACTTAGAGCGCTTTACGCGCTGCGTCAACGCGCTGCGTCAATTTTGGATGGGGGACCCCCAGAAAAGTCGCTCACTCCGTGGGAGGAGGCACCCAGGGCTGGCCCCGACTGACCCGAATACCACGTAGGCCACTGTAGTTGACTGTGAGATAAGGCGCACCCTCCAACGCCCAGTTGGCCAATCGCTGAGCCATCTCGTTCAGGCGGTCGGCCAGCGCGCGGTCGGCGGGGGCCAGCTGCTCGCGAACGCTGACGTTGCGGGCCTCGAGCAGCGCGATCTGCATGTTCCACGCGTGCGCCGCCACCATGGCGCCCGCTTCGTAGCTGGGGGGCGACTGGGCAGCGAGGTCCAGCGTGGCCACGGCGGTCTGCTCGAAGATGGGGCGCTCGTCCGTGGTGCGCACGAAGTCCGCCATGACCCGGACGATGTGGCGCTCCTGCGGGGCGAAGGTGATCGGACGCTGGCCGAGCACCGCGCGCGCACGCGCCATGGCCGGCAGCACGAAGCGCAGCGGCTCCAGCATGGCGATGCCCTCGACGCCGCGCGTGGGCTCTCCGCGGCGCGCCATGATGCCCACCAGCGCGCCGTCGGCGTCGATGACGGGGCCGCCCGAGTTGCCCGGGTTCACGCTCATCGCCACCTGCAGCGAGCCGTCGTTGTTCTCGCGGCTCAGCTCACCGGACACCGCGGCCGGGTAGCGCTCGCGGATGTCGAGCGGATAGCCCGTGGCGAACAAGCGCTCGCTGAGCTCGAGCGGCCGGATGGCCGTGGGCAAGGTGATGCGGTCGGGCAGCGGACCGTCGACCGCCAGCACGGCGAGGTCGTGCTCGGCGTCGGAGTAAATCACGCGCGCGGCCTGGGGCTCGTCCGCGCCGGGCCGCAGGACGGCCAGCACGTCACCGCCGCGCACCACGTGGGCGGCCGTGAGCACGAGGCCCTCGGGCCCCACGACCACGCCCGTCCCGTGCACGGCAGCAGGTATGCTGACGGCCCGCCGCACGCGCGTGGTGCGGCTCTCGAAGGTGAAGGCCTCGGCGCCCGTGATCTGCAGCACGCGCACGCTGGCCCGGTCGATCGGGCGCAGGCGAATGCGCGACTCGATGCCGCCGTCAGTGGGTGTCGCGGCCGGCGTGGCCGTGGGCCGACCCACGGCGGGCTGGGCGCTCGCGGGGGCGGAGCGCGGGAGCAGCGCACCGAGCACCAACGCGGCGAGGACGACGAGCCCGGTCACCCGGCGCGATGAAGAGAGGGGGTGACGCATGACTCAGAGCATCCGAAAGCTGTCGAGGAAGGTGTTGCGCGCGTCGAGCATGTCGGCGCTGGCGGTGCGCGGCAGGTCGACGCTCACCTCGTAGGTGGCGCCGTACGTGCCGAAGATGAGCGTGAAGCGCATGCGCCCTTCGCTCTCGTAGACCAGCGAACGCCCGGTGAAGCCCTGACGCGTGGTGTCGCGCGCCACGCGCAGCTCGTACTGCCCCACGGGCGCGGTCTCGAGCGTGCCCATGGCGGCGTTCGGGCGGCCGTCTTCGTAGCCCGTGGCGCGCACCTCGTAGGTGGCGCCGCCCTCTCCCATGACGCGGTAGACCCGCACGAACGTGGCGCCCGCCGCGGGGCTGGTGCCCTCCGACGCCACCGGCGACCCCGGGAAGCGCACGGCGAAGTGCGACTCGGCCGGCATGGACCAGCGCCAGCCACTCGGGCGATAGACGCCGTCGCCCGCGGCGCCGAACGAGTCTTGCGGGTCCAGCTGCAGGCTCCCGAGGAACGCCGCCGTCGAGGGGCGATGCTGGGCGTCGAGGTGCGGCGCCATGAGGGCCATCAGCAGGTAGATGTTGCGGCGCCCCAGCACGGCGCGCGCATGCACCAGCTGCCCCGACTCGGCCACGAGGTAGACGATGTCGAAGCCCGGCGAGCCACCCACGACCACGCGCGAGAACGCGCGCTCCTGGGCGCCCTCCAGCAACGACTCGCGCATGGCCTGCAAGCGCTCCATGGGCTCGCCGACGATGCCTCCGTCCACCTCGCTGATGGCCAGCATGAGCTGGAGCGATCCGTAGTCCTGACCGCCGATGGTGGTGCGATACGTAGCGCCGTCGTCTTCCACTCCGACGGTGGGCGCCAGATAGCGGGGCTGGCTCGGCATGCGCACGACGGCGCGCGCCACGGGCAGCCGCACCTCCACCCACTGCGGCTCGCTGGTGACGCCTCCACCGTTGTAGATGTTGGCGACGGGCCGCGTGGTGCCCCCCCCGTTGGACATGTAGCAAGCCGAGAGCGCCATACAGCCCAACGCCAGCAGCGCGCGCTGCACTCCTGCGACGCCGCGCGCCGGCCTCTCTCCCATGTTCCTCAGCACGTCGGCCTCCTGTCGAGTCACGAGAGCGTTGATACCACACGGCCGTGATGCGCGCTCCGTGTATGCTGCCGACTATGTCGACGCCCACGCTCCATCACCGCACCTGCACACTCTGTGAGGCGATGTGCGGCATCACGCTCGAGGTCCACGGGGACAAGGTGTTGTCCACCCGCGGCGACGACCGGGACCCGTTCAGCCAGGGCCACATCTGCCCCAAGGCCACGGCCCTCGCGGACCTTCACGACGACCCGGACCGCCTGCGTCAGCCCATGCGGCGCGAGCGCGGGGGGTTCGTGCCCATCGCGTGGGACGAGGCCCTCGACGAGGCCGCGGAGCGCATCCACGGGCTGCAGCGGCGACACGGCAACGACGCAATGGCGGCCTACCTGGGCAACCCCAACGTGCACAACATGGGCGCCATGCTGTTCGGGCCCACGATCTTGCGGGCGCTGCGCAGCAAGAACCGCTTCTCGGCCACCAGCGTGGACCAGCTGCCGCACATGTTCGCGGCCTACTACATGTTCGGGCACCAGCTCTTGGCGCCGGTGCCCGACGTGGACCGCACGGACTTTCTTCTGATGCTGGGGGCCAACCCGCTGGCCAGCAACGGCAGCCTGATGAGCGCGCCCGGGATCCGGAAGCGCCTCGACGCCATCCGCACGCGCGGAGGCGAGGTGATCCTGCTGGACCCGCGGCGCACCGAGAGCGCCCGCAGCGCGAGCGAGCATCACTTCATCCGGCCGGGCAGCGACGCGCTGTTCCTGTTGTCGCTGCTGAACGAGGTCTTCGCGCGCGACGCCGTGCGCCTCGACAACCTCGAGGGGCTGACCCGCGGGCTCGACGAGCTGCGCGCGGTGGCCAAGGGCTTCCCGGCGGCGTTCACGGCCGACCACACGGGTGTGCCGGCCGCAGTGGTCACGAGCGTCGCCACACGCTTGCTCGCGGCGCGGCGCGCGGCGGTGTACGGGCGCATGGGCTCGGCCACGCAGCGCTTCGGTGGCCTCTGCGCGTGGCTCATCTACGCCCTCAACGCGGTGACCGGGAACGTGGACCGTGAGGGCGGCGTGATGTTCACCCAGCCCGCGCTCGACTCGCTCAAGGCGGTGGGCGGCTTCGGCGTGGGGCGCGGCAGCCACGGGCGCTGGCGCTCGCGCGTGCGGGGCCTCGCCGAGTTCGGGGGTGAGCTGCCGGTGGCGGTGCTGGCGGAAGAGATCCTCACGGAGGGCACCGGGCAGATCCGCGGCTTGCTCACCATGGCGGGCAACCCGGTGCTGTCCACGCCCAACGGTGGGCAGCTGGACCGCGCCCTCGCCAAGTTGGATCTGATGATCAGCGTGGACCCGTACATCAACGAGACCACGCGCCACGCGCACTTGATCCTGCCGCCCCTCTCGCCCCTCGAGCGGCCGCACTACGACCTCGCGCTGCACATCTTCGCGGTGCGCAACACGGCCAAGTTCAGCCTGCCGCTGTTCCCTCCCACGCGTGACAAGCTGGACGACTGGCAGATCCACCTGGGCCTCGCGCGACGCCTGGCGTCCTTGCGCGGTGGGCGGCTCGACAAGGAGGTCCTGCGGCTGCGCGCCCTCGAGAAGGCCGGCCCGGAGCGCATGCTGGACGTGGGCCTGCGCGCGGGTCCGTATGGGTCGGGCGCCAACCTGTTGAAGGACGGGCTCACGCTCAAGAAGCTGCGTGAGAACCCGCACGGCGAAGACTTCGGCGCGCTGCGCCCGTGCCTGCGGGAGCGTCTCCCCGAGCAACACCCCTACGTGGAGCTGGCGCCCGCGCCCATGCTCGCGGACGTGGAGCGCCTGCGCGCCAGCATGGGTGACGACGAGCGCCGCCTGCTCCTGATCGGGCGGCGGCACGTGCGCAGCAACAACAGCTGGCTGCACAACAGCGAGCGCCTGATGAAGGGCAAGGACCGCTGCACCGCGCTGCTCAACCGGGACGACGCGGCGCGCCTGGGCGTGACCGACGGCGCGTACATCCGGCTGCGCTCGCGCACCGGCGAGGTCACCGTGCTGGCCGAGCTGACCGAGGACGTCATGTCGGGCGTGGTGTCGCTGCCGCACGGCTTCGGGCATCAGCGCGAGGGCGTGCAGCTGCGCGTGGCCAGCGCGCACGCGGGCGTGAGCGTCAACGACCTGACCGACGAGACGCTGCTCGACACGCTCACCGGAAACGCCGTGCTGAACGGCGTGCCCGTGGAGGTGATGCTGGAGTTCGAAGAGGCCGCTTCGTGAGCGCCGCTGCGGAAGACGACCTGGACCTCGTGGTGATCGGCGGCGGCCCGGCCGGCGAGAAGGGCGCCGCTCAGGCCGCGTACTTCGGCAAGCGCGTGGCCGTGGTGGAGCGCGCCAAGGAGCCGGGCGGCGCCGCAGTGCACACCGGCACGCTGCCCAGCAAGACGCTGCGTGAGGCGGCGCTGTATCTCTCGGGGCACCGCAGCCGCGAGCTCTATGGCGTGGCCGTGGACCTCGAGGCGCGCGGCATGTTGCAGGGGCTCATGCGCCGGAAGGCGGCCATCGCGGCGGCCGAGTCGCTGCGCATCCGGAACAACCTCGCGCGGCACCAGGTGGAGCTCATCGAGGGGCACGCGCGCTTCACCAGCCCACACGAGGTGTGCGTCACCCACGCGGACGGCAGCACCCGCACGCTGCGCGCGAAGTTCGTGCTGGTGGCCACGGGGACCAAGCCCCGTCAGCCAGAGGAGATCGACTTCACGTCGCCGCTCGTGCACGACTCGGACGAGGTGCTCGAGATCGGCGAGCTGCCGCGCTCGCTCACCATCCTCGGCGCCGGCGTCATCGGCTGCGAGTACGCGTGCATGTTCGCGGCGCTCGGCATCCGCGTGGAGCTGGTGGAGCCCCGCAGCGAGATCCTGGGCTTCATGGACCGCGAGATGGTGGCCGCGCTCGAGCGCGCCATGGCCGAGCTGGGGGTGCACCTGCACCTCGGGCGGCCGTGGGGCGCGGTGACGCTGGGCCCCGACGGGAAGAGCGTCCACACGCGCCTGGGGGAGGACACGCTGGTCACGCACCACCTGCTGTTCGCGGCGGGGCGCACGGGCCGCACGGCCGACCTGGGCCTCGAGCACGTGGGCATCCGCCCGAACGCGCGCGGGCTCTTGGACGTGGACGCCTTCTACCGCACGTCGGTGCCGCACGTGCTGGCCGCGGGCGACGTGATCGGCTTCCCGGCGCTGGCCTCCACGTCCATGGAGCAAGCGCGCGTGGCCGTGTGTCATGCGTTCGGCTTCGACTACAAGAAGAGCGTCTCGGGCACCCTGCCCTACGGCATCTACACCATCCCCGAGCTCAGCTCGGTGGGCGAGAGCGAAGAGAGCGCGCGCGCGGCCGGCCTCGACGTGGCGGTGGGCCGGGCGTTCTATCGCGAGAACGCGCGCGGTCAGATCAGCGGCGACACCGAGGGCATCACCAAGCTGGTGGTGTGCCGCAAGACCCGCAAGATCGTGGGCGTGCACGTCATCGGCGAGCGCGCGAGCGAGCTGGTCCACATCGGCCAGACGGCGCTGATGGCCGGGGCCACGGTGGACCTCTTCATCGACATGGTCTTCAACTTCCCCACGCTGGCCGAGAGCTACAAGTACGCGGCCTACGCGTGCTTGGCCCAGCTGGCGAAGGGCAGCTGACGTCGGGCCGCTGACGCGCGGCTCTTGGTTCTGAGCCCGAGCCGCGCTCAGGCCGCTTGGGCCAGACCCGAGCGCTTCAACAGCGCGGTGAGGTCCGGGTCGCGGCCCATGAACGCACGGTACAGCTCGCCCGGGTCGCGGCTGTCGCCCATCTCGAGCACGGCCTCGCGGAAGGCACGCCCCACGGCCGGGTTGGTGACGCCCTCCTTGGCGAAGCGTGAGAAGGCGTCGGCGTCCAGCACCTCGGCCCACTTGTAGCTGTAGTACGCGGCGGCGTAGCCCACGGGGCTCGAGAACAAGTGCGTGAAGCCCGCGATCATGGCGTAGTCGTCGGGGTAGGCGCAGGCCGAGAACGGCGTGAGCAGCTTGCGCGAGTACGCCAGCACGCTGCCGTCGGTGGCCGGGTCGTACTCGGTGTGCAGGCGCAAGTCCACGCTCGAGAAGCCGAGCTGGCGCATCTGCACGTTGCCCGCGCGGAACGTGCGCGCCGCGATCATCTTGTCGAACAGCTCCTGCGGGATGGGCTCGTTGGTCTCGTAGTGGCGCGCGAAGAGGTCGAGGGCCTCGCGCTCCCAGCACCAGTTCTCCATGATCTGCGAGGGCAGCTCCACGAAGTCCCAGGCCACGTTGGTGCCGGCCAGGCTGCGCACCGACACGCGGCTCAGCGAGTGGTGCAGCAGGTGCCCGAACTCGTGGAACAGCGTCTCCACCTCGCGGTGCGTGAGCAGCGCCGGCTTGTCCGCCGTGGGCTTGGTGTTGTTGGCGCAGAACAGCCCGAGCTGCGGGCCGCCGTCCACCGCCGAGATGAGCGGGTTCATCCAGGCGCCGCCGCGCTTGTTCTCGCGCGGGAAGAGGTCGGCATAGAACGACGCCACGTGGGCGCCGTCCGGGTCCACGATGCGGTAGGTGGTGACCTCCGGGTCCCAGGTAGGCAGGGCGGCTTCCTCGATGCGCACGTCGAAGAGGCGCTGCACGATGGCGAAGAGCCCGTCGAGCACGCTCTTCACCGGGAAGTAGGGGCGCAGCTCTTCCTCGTCGAAGTCGAAGCGCGCGTGGCGCAGCTTCTCGGCGTAGTAGCCCACGTCCCACGGCTGGAGGTCCGCCGCAGAGGGCCCCTCGAGCTCACGACGGTAGGCTTGCAGCTCCTGGTTCTCGGCGGCGAACGCGGCCTCGGTGCGCGTGACCAGGTCGTCCACGAACGCGCGGGCATGCGCGCCCGTCTTGGCCATGCGGCTCTCGAGCACCAGGTCCGCGAAATTGGCGTACCCCAGGAGCGCCGCCTTCTCGGCGCGCAGGGCCACGATTTCTTGCAGCAGCGGCCCGTTGTCGTGGTCGCCGCTCGTGGCCCGCGTGTTGTAGGCGCGCCAGACCTGCTCGCGCACCTGCGCGTCGTCCAGGTACGTGAGCAGTGGGATCACGCTGGGCGCGTGCAGCGTGAAGCGGAAGCCCTCCTTGCCCTGCGCGCTCGCGGCCTCGCGCGCGGCCACCTTGGCGCTCTCGGGCAGCCCGGCGAGGCGCTCTTCGGTGGGCAGGTACAGCTCGTAGGCGTTGGTGGAGTCCAGCACGTTCTGCGAGAAGCGCGTGGTGATCTCGGACAGCCGCGTATCGATGGCCTCGAGGCGCGCCTTCTTCTCGCCCTCGAGCGCGGCGCCGTTGCGCCGGAAGCTGTCGAGCGTCTTCTTCAGGAAGCGCGCGCGCGTGTCGTCCAGCCCCTGCGCCTCGGCGGTCTGCGAGAAGGCCTGCACCCGCAGGAACAGCCCGTGGTCCATGGACAGCGCCGACCAGAAGGCCGTGGTCTTGGGGATGGTCTGGTTGTAGGCCTCGCGCAGCGCGTCGGTGGTGGCCACGCTCTCGAGGTGCTCGAGCACGGTGCTGGCCAGCTCGAGCTTGGCGGTGGCGGCCTCCATGGCGCCCAGCGTGTTGGCGTAGCTGGGCGGGCTCACGTCGGCGCGCACCGCGTCGAGGGCCGCGCTGGCCTCGGCCAAGAGAGCATCGGTGGCCGGCACCGCGTGCTCGGCGCGGATGGCGTCGAAGGGCAGCTCGAAGCCGAGGTCGAGCAAGGGGTTCTGCGCGCGGGGTGCGGTCATGGGGTGATCCTACTGCACCTTGTCGCGGGAGCACGCCCCACGGTTACACCGCAGCGAAGTGGCCCTGTACCGGGTGGACCAACCACGCTATGACGGCCGCGCGAGGAAACCCGAGGAGATGCAGCTGATGACGTTCCGCAAGCCGTTCTTTACGCTGGCCGTGTGTGCCGCGACCCTTTTTGCCGGATGTGGAGGCCCGAGCGATGGCGGCCCGGTGGATCAGTCCACCGGTAACGAGTGCGCCGCCGGGACGGACAACTGCTCACCCGACGCCTACTGCATCGACACGCCCTCGTCTTTCACCTGCAGCTGCAGGACGGGCTTCGTCGGGGACGGCGTCGTGTGCGAGCGCGACACCTGCGACGACGTGGGCGACTGCGACGACGGCGTGGCGTGCACGGTGGACAGCTGCGCTGCCTCGGGCAATTGCCTGCACGCGCCCACCACGTCGCTCTGCCAGTCGAACGCGAGTTGCCACCCGACGCAGGGCTGCTTGGTGGGCCAGGTCTGCGGCTCGCCCGCCGACTGCGAGGACGACGACCCCTGCACGCGCAACGAGACGTGCAACACGGCCAGCGCCACGTGCACGTTCTCGATGCTGGACAGCGACGACGACGGCGAGGTGCCGCTGGTGTGCGGAGGCACGGATTGCAACGACTCCGCCGACTACCTGGGCGCTGGCAAAGACGAGATCTGCGGCAACCAGGCAGACGACAACTGCAACGGCGTGGTCGACGAGGACGCGACCTTCGAGTCGGACTCGAGGCTCCGCTCCGACGAGGACGACTGCGGCACCTGCGGCAACGTCTGCACCAACGGGACCACCTGCTACCAAGGCGCTTGCGTCGCGTGTGGCACCGTCGGCGCGGCGTGCTGCGACACGGTCTGCACGGCGACGAGCTGCACCAGCGGGACATGCGGCAGCGGGGGCATGTGCGAGAGCAACGGCGGCACCGCCACGTGTCTCACCGCGTGCGGTGCGCGTGGGGAGCCCTGCTGCGCCGGGAGCCAGTGCGACGTGGGCAGCGCCTGCAACAGCGGAAACGTCTGCGTCGAGCCCGCGGCGGTGACCTGCACGGACGCGGGCGCCGAGGTCTCGTATCGCCTCGACGTCCTGAACATCCCCACGCCCATTCAAGCGAACAATGGCGACGTGGTCGGCCACGACGTCGACAACCGGACCGACACCTGCGGCATCCCCGACTACGTGGGGGACGTGGACAACTCGCTGATCGATCTCGCGGCCGTGCTGCCTCAGCTCGGCAACGAGAACTCGGTCGACCTCCAGGCGGAGATCGACGCGGCGCTGGCATGTGCCGCGACCGGCGTTTCGTGCACGCGCCTCGATCTGCTCGTGCGCGTCCGGCCAGGTACCGGCTGCATGATCATCGAGATCGAGAACGCCGCGGGGACCACGCTGGCCGGCCCGTTCGCAGCCGCGGTGGATGGCAGTGGGAACTTCGAGGCAGTGACCCCGAGCTTCCAGCTGGATCTTCCGGTCGTCGCCGCCAGTGGCTCCGCCATCTTCGACCTCGCCATCTCGAACGTCATTTTTTCGGGGACGCGCTCCGGCAATGCGCTGACGAACGTCGTGATCGGGGGGTACCTCGTGAGGGCGGCGTTCGAGGACGCGTTCATGTCGATCCTTCCGCTGTACGAGAACATCGAGTGGGAGGACATCGGGCCCATCCTGGAGAACCTCTACGACGTGCAGGTCGGCGGTATGTGCCAGGGGTTATCCGTCGGTCTCCTGGCGAGCGGCACGCAGCTCCCCTGACGCGCAACGACCGGGGCCGCCGACCGCACGCTGGCCCCGGGTGCGCTACGCTGTCCCGGATGACCCAAGACCTGAACGCCACGCGCGCGATGTGGGACGAGCGCTACGGCGACGCGCCCTTCGCCTACGGCACGGAGCCCAATGTCTACTTCGCCGAGAAGCTGAGCAGCCTGCCGCCCAGCCGGCTCCTGCTGCCCGCCGAGGGCGAAGCGCGCAACGCGGCCTTCGCGCTGCGCCAGGGCTGGACGGTGGACGCCTTCGACTTGTCGAGCGAGGCCCAGCGCAAGGCGCTGACGCTGTGCGCCGGGTTCGAGGACGCGCTCGACTATCGGGTGGGTGACGCGCTCGCCATGGACTACGCCGACGACAGCGTGGACGCGCTGGCCTTCGTCTACGCGCACTTCCCCTCGGCCGTGCGGGCCGCACTGTACCCCAAGCTGCTGCGCGCCGTGCGCCCCGGCGGCCATGTGATCGTGGAGGTCTTCGGCCAGCGCCAGCTCACGTACCAGCCGCATCAGCGCTCGGGGGGACCGCGCGACGCGGATCAGCTCTTCACCGTGGAGGACCTGCGGCACCTGTTCCAGGGCTGCGACGTGCTCGAGCTGCTGGAGGGGGAGGTGCAGCTGCGCGAGGGCGTGTATCACCAGGGCCAGGGCTGGGTCTGCCGGTTCTTCGGGCAGAAGCGCTGAGGAGCCCATGAGAGACCTCTCCAACACGGTTGCGTTCGTCACGGGTGGCGCGTCGGGCATCGGGCGAGGCCTCGCCGAGCGGCTCGGCGCCGCGGGCGCGAGGTGTGTGATCGCCGACGTCAACGCAGACCTGGTGCACGAGGCCGCGCGAGCGCTCGGCTGCACGGGCGTCGTGCTGGACGTCCGCGACGCCGCCCAGGTGCGGGCCGTGGTGGATGGCGTCACGCGCGAGCACGGGCCCATCGACCTCTTGATCAACAGCGCGGGCATCGTGCGCGCCGGGGAGACCCACCTCTTCGAGTACGACGACTGGAAGCGCGTGCTCGACGTGAACCTCTACGGCGTGGTGAACACCATCCACGCCGTGTACCCAGAGATGGTGCGCAGGCGAGCGGGGCACATCGTGAACATCGCCTCCATCGCAGGACTGTTCCCCTCGGCTGGGCAGGTGTCCTACGTGGCCAGCAAGTCCGCCGTGGTGGGCCTCTCGCACGCGCTGCGCGTGGAGGCGGCCGCCCATCACGTGAAGGTGTCGGTGGCCTGCCCCGGCATCATCGACACGCCCATGACGCGCGGCTTCAGCGTGAAGTCCAAGAACCCCGACAAGGTGAAGAGCCTGATCCCGCGAGGGATCGAGGTGGGCGAGTGCTGCGACGTGATCCTGCGGGGCGTGCACCGCAACGACGCCACGATCCTGGTCGGGGGTCTGGCGCACACGCTCGCGTCCCTGCACCGCGCCAGCCCGTGGCTGAGCGGCAAGCTGAACGGGCTCTCGCTGCGCTACCTCAATCGGTAGCGAACGGCTCGCCCCCGAAGTCACGCTCTGGCACCTTCGGCGACGTAGGTGCTCATGCTGGACGTGAAACAACGCGACGCCGCCCTGATCGCCGAAGCCAAGAACCCCCTCCTGACCGGGCTGCGCCTCGAGCGCGCCCGGGCCTCCGCGCGCTTCGGGGAGGACGGCCGCTTCAATAACCCGAGCGGGCTCGGGCCTTCACTGCAAGGGCCACCGTGGCCGGTGATGAAGGACTTCTTCTTCGGCGGGGGGCAGCGGCGACCCAGCAAGGTGCTGCCCGTGGAGAGCCCGCTGACCGCCTGGGCGAAGGCGGCCTCGACCAAGCTGCGCATGACGTGGCTGGGCCACAGCACCGTGCTCATCGACATCGACGGCGTGCGCGTGCTGACCGACCCGGTCTTCGGCGAGCGCGTGTCGCCCGTGCCGTTCGCGGGGCCCAAGCGCTTCCACCAGACGCCCGTCACGCTGTCGCAGCTGCCGCCCATCGACGCCGTGCTGCTCTCGCACGACCACTTCGACCACCTGTGCGCCACCAGCATGAAGCAGATCGCCAAGCTGGGCGTGCCGGTCATCACGTCGCTCGGCGTGGGCGCCCGCCTCGAAGCCATGGGCGTGGACCCGAAGCGCATCGTGGAGCTCGACTGGTGGGAGGACTACACCCTGCCCGGGGGCGCGCTGCGCTTCACGGCCACCCCGGCCCAGCACTTCTCGGGGCGCTCGCTCACGGACCGCAACCACACGCTGTGGTCGTCGTGGGTCATGACCAGCGCCTCGCACCGGGTGTTCTTCAGTGGGGACACGGGGCTCACCGAGGAGTTCCGTGAGATCGGCCGGCTCTACGGCCCGTTCGACGTGGTCATGCTCGAGATCGGCGCGTGGCATCCATCTTGGGGCGCCATCCATCTCGGGCCCGAGAACGCGCTCAAGGCGAGCGAGATGCTGCGGGGCAAGGCGCTCTTCCCCGTGCACTGGAGCACCTTCGACCTGGCCCTGCACGCCTGGGACGAGCCCGCCGAGACGCTGGTGGCGCTCGCCCAGCAGACCGGCCAGCGCATCCTGACCCCGCGGCTCGGGCGCCCCTTCGAGGTGGCCCACGTGGAGGGTGTGGACCCCTGGTGGCGCGAAGCCCGCTGAGCGCTCCGGGGTAGCCCCGGGCAGCGTGAGCCCACAGCCCGGAGCAGACCGCTGCGCGAGGCGTAAGGTTGCGGCTCGAGGATCTGCTGGCGTGAGCTTTCGTGCGACACTGCCGCCGCCATGAGCTTGCCACCGCACTCCATCGCCGAAGCCCACGCCGCCCCGTTCCCCGAGCGCATGCGCCTGACGTGTCGCAACTGGGCGGCGGGCGAGCACGCCACCCCCATGGGCGTGATCGTCTTCTACTGGGTGAAGTACGCCCTGCTCTACATCGGCGGCTGGGCGCTGTGGGTGGGTTTCTCACGCGGGGAGACGCCGCTCACGACGGTGAGCGAGTGGGCCTTCACACCCGACGCCTTCCGCAAAGCCGTGCTGTGGTCCCTGCTGTACGAGTCGCTCGGCTTTGGCGGATCGTTCGGGCCCATGAACGCGCGCCTCTGGCCCCCGATGGGCGGCGCGCTCTACTTCTTGCGGCCTGGCAGCACCAAGCTGCCGCTCTTCCCGGGCGTGCCGGTGATCGGCGCGGACACGCGCGGCCCGCTCGACGTGCTGCTCTATGCCGGCTTCATGGGCGCCTGCGCCTGGGCCTTGATCGCGCCCACCGTCACCCCCGCGCTGTTGTTGCCGGTGGTGGTCCTGACCGCGGCGCTCGGTGTGCTCGACAAGACCACGTTCCTGGCCGCGCGCTCCGAGCACTTCTTCACCGCGTTGGTGTGCCTCACGGTGCTGGGCGCGAGCGAGCCCTGGGTGGCCGCGTGCCAGTGCGTGTGGCTCGGCATCTGGCTGTGGGCCGGGGTGTCCAAGCTGAACCACCACTTCCCGTCCGTGATCATGGTGATGATGAACAACGGGCCGTTCTTCCCGCGCGCGCTCAAGCGGCGGCTGTTCCGCTCGTTCCCCGACGACCTGCGGCCTTCGAGCTTCGCCGTGGGCATGGCGCGCATGGGCACCGTCACGGAGATGAGCATCCCACTGCTGCTGGTGCTGAGTCCGTCGCCCGAGGTCACCTTCGTGGCGCTGTGCGTGATGACTGTGTTCCACGGCTACATCGCGCTCAACAACCCGAGCGGCATGCCCATCGAGTGGAACATCGCCATGGTCTACGGCGGCTGGTTCCTGTTCGGCATGAACCCGGACGCGAGCATCGCGGCGCTCTTGGCGCACCCGGTGCTGCTCGCCTTCCTGGTGGTGGTGATGCTGGTCATCCCGGCCTACGGCAACGTGGTGCCGAGCCGCGTCTCGTTCCTGCTGGCCATGCGCTACTACGCGGGCAACTGGGCCTACACCATCTGGCTCTTCCGCGGCGACAGCGCGCAGAAGCTACAGAAGCTGAAGAAGGCCAGCGGCACCCTGCGCGAGCAGCTCGAGAAGCTGGTGCCCGACGAGAACGAGCGCCACAAGACGCTGATGATGACGCCCGCGCACCGCTTCCTGCACCTCGAGGGGCGGCCGCTGCACGACGCGCTCCCGCACGCCGCACCGAACCTGGATGAATACGAGTGGATGGACGGCGAGGTGATCGGCGGCGCGATCATCGGCTGGAACTTCGGCGACGGGCACCTGAACGGCGCGCAGCTGCTCGCGAACGTGCAGCGGCAGTGCGGCTTCGACTCGGGCGAGCTGCGCGTGGTGTCCATCGAGGGGCAGCCGCTCTTCGGCAGCAGCATGGCCTGGCAGGTGCATGACGCACGCGACGGGCTCGTCGCCGAGGGCCAGACCGCCGTGGCCGCCATGCACGAGCGGCAGCCCTGGGCCCTGCGAGCGGCACGCTGAGCGCCGCGGCCGGGGGGGACGGGCGCCGGGCGCGAGCACGGGTCATCCTCCCGCCGCGTTCATGACCCAGCTGCTCGTCGTCTTGGTGTCCTTCGGGTGCGGAGTGTGGCTCCGCCGGAGCCCGCGCATTCCGCCCGATGCCCACAAGGCCCTCAACGCCTTCGTGCTCGACATCGCGCTGCCGGCCGTGGTGCTGCGCGCCATCCCGCGGCTCCGGTTCGACGCGGCGTTGCTGGCCGCCGGCGCCATGCCCTGGCTGGTCTTCGGCCTGTCGTGCGCCGTGCTGTGGCCGCTCGGTAAGGCGCTCGGCTTCTCGAAGGGCACGCGCGGCGCGCTGGTGCTCACGGCGGGCCTCGGGAACACGTCGTTCGTTGGCTTCCCCATGATCGAGGCCCTGCTGGGCGCCGAACACCTGCCCGTGGCCGTGGTCATCGACCAGCTGGGCTCCTTCTTCGTGCTGTCGCTGCCGGGCATCGCGCTCGCCACCGCGTGGTCGGGCGGGGTGACCGAGCCCAAGGCGCTCGCGCTGCGCATCCTCCGCTTCCCGCCGTTCGTGGCGCTGCTGGTGGGCGCCGCCGCGATCCCGTTCGGCGGCTTCCATCCGGTCCTCGATCAGACGTTCGAGCGCATCGGCGGCACGCTCACGCCGCTCGCCATGGCCTCGGTGGGGCTGCAGCTCTCGCTCGGGGAGGTGCGGCGGCGCGCGCTGCCGCTCTCGCTGGGCCTCGGCTTCAAGCTGGTGCTGGCGCCCGTGGTGATGGCGCTGATCTACGTGGCCGGCCTCGGCCTCACCGACGTCACGCGCGTGGTCATCCTCGAGGCGGCCATGGGGCCCATGATCTCCGCCGGCATCGTGGCGCAGGAGCGCGACCTCGACCCGGAGCTGGTCACGCTGATGCTGGGTGCGGGGATTCCGCTCTCGTTCGTGACCGTCACGCTCACGTCGTTCATGCTCGGGTCATGACTGGCGAGGCGCGCTTCAACATCGGCGAGGCCGTCACGGCGAGCAGCATCGCTTCGGGCGTCGGCCACCGCGTGGCGCTGACCGTGGCGCGCGAGGACGGCCGCTTCACGCGCTTCTCGTTCGAGCAGCTGGCCGACCTCGTGGCGCGCTTTCACGCGTTCATCGAAGGCCTCCGCGTCGCCGCGGACGCGCGGGTGCTGATCCGCTTGCCGAACGTGGTGGAGTTCCCGTTGGCGTTCCTCGGGTCCATCCACGCGGGGCGCATCGCTACACCCACGTCCACCCTGCTGACCCCGAGCGAGGTCGCCTTCATCGCCGAGGACTCGCAGGCCGAGGTGCTGGTCACCACCGAGTCCGACTGGGCCGCGTTGTCGGCGGCGCTCTCGGCGGGCGCACCCGAGCTGCGGCACGTGGTGCTGGTGGCCGACTCGACGCCCTCACGGTCGAGCGCTCCCGAAGGGGAAGCCCTCGCGTCCCGCGCGTCCATGGCCAGCGACCGAAGCCCGGAGCTCGGACTCGCGGGCGCCGTTGCCAGCGGCGCAGGTGAGCTCGCAGCGCAGACGTGGGCGCTCCACGACTTTGCGACGGCGGTCGAGCGCGCGGTCCCCGCTCCGAGCGCGGCGCCAACGACGCACGATGACCCGGCCTACCTCGTCTACACGTCGGGGACCACGGGCTTCCCCAAGGGGGTCCTGCATGCCCATCGCTCGCTGATCGGGCGCGGCCCCGCGCGCTCGCACTGGTTCGACTTCGCCGAGCACGACACCATCCTGCACTCGGGGAAGTTCAACTGGACCTACGTGCTCGGCACCGGCCTGATGGACCCGCTCTTCCTCGGGCACAGCGTGGTGGTCTACGAGGGCAAGAACGACCCGAGCGTGTGGCCGGAGCTCATCCGCATGCACGGCTGCACCATCTTCATCGGGGTGCCCACCCTGTACCGGCAGATCCTGCGCAGGACCGACGCCAGCGCGACCAGCGTCCCTTCGCTGCGGCGCTGCATGTCCGCGGGCGAGCACCTCCCCGACGACGTGCTCGAGGCGTGGCAGGAGCGCTTCGGCATCCCCATCCACCAAGGGCTCGGGATGACCGAGTACTCCTACTACATCTCGCAGCACCCCTCGGTGCCGCTCCGCGCGGGCAGCACCGGACGCATTCAGCCGGGCCGCCAGGTGAGCCTGGTGGACGACGATCTCAATCCGGTCCCTGCGGGAACGGAGGGCATGCTGGTGGTGCGCGAGTCGGACCCCGGGCTCTTCCTGCGCTACTGGACCCGGCCCGAAGAGAACCGCGAGTCGCGGCGCTCGGGCGTGTTCCTCACGGGCGACTACGCGACCATCGACGCAGATGGCTACGTCTGGTTCAACGGCCGGCGCGACGACCTGATCAACTCGTTCGGCTATCGGGTCTCGCCCTACGAGATCGAGCGGGTGATGAAGTCGCACCCGAGCATCGAAGAGTGCGTGGCCTTCGGCGAGGACGTGGGCGAAGGGAAGATCGTGGTGTCGCTCTGCGTGGTGCGCGCAGCGGGCGAAGATGGCGACGCGGCGCTCGACGTCTCCATCCTGCGCTTCGGTGCGGAGCGGCTCGCGTCCTACAAGGCGCCCAAGAAGCTGCACTTCGTGACGAGCATCCCGCGCAATCGGAACGGCAAGGTGCTGCGCAAGCAGCTGATCGCAGAGTTGATTCATGGTACGCATGGCCCACGATGAGCACGATGCGCTTCCATAATTTCGGCGGAATCCACCAGTTCGTCATCACCACGCCAGAGGACCTCGAGAACATCGAGAAGCTCGACCCGGCGCGGTGGGCGGCGACCAGCGCCCCGCTGCGGGACCTGCACTGCGACCCGAAGTTCCTGCAGCGCATCGACCCGAACGGCACCCAGCGCGTGCGCGTCTCGCAGATCGTCGAGGCGCGCGACTGGCTCTTCGCGCGGCTCGCCAAGCGTGACGTCATCACGAAGGCGACCACCGACATCGCCGTCGCCGCGATCGACGACAAGAGCGATGCGGGCAAGGCGCTGCGCAGCGCCGCAGGTCGCGTGAACCGCGAGCAGAAGGCGGCCGACGACACGCGCATCACGCTCGCCGACGTGCGCGCGTTCCAGGGGCGCTACCGCGAGCTGCTGGCGAACGGCGACGGCATCGTGCCCGCCGCGCCCATCGACGACACGCAGCTGAAGACGTTCGTGGAGGACGTGCTGGCCCTGGTGGACGGCGAGAAGGACCGTGGCGGCGACAAGGGCGTGAGCGCGGCCACGCTCGACAAGTTCAAGGAGTCGGCTGCCGCGTACCTCGCTTGGAAGGCCAAGAAGACCGACGCGGAGGTGTGGGGCGCCGACACGGAGGCCGCAGCCGCGTTGGTGGCCGCGCTGTCACCGAAGGTGGACTCCTACTTCCTGCACTGCGAGTTGCTTCGTCAGGAGAACCCGAGCGCACAGGCCGCCCGCCTGAGCGAGGACGACCTGCGCGCGCTGCGCGTGAAGACCACCGCGGACATCAAGCGGTACGTCGAGGACGCTCCCCTGGCCACGCCCACGGCGGCCGGTGTGCTGCGCCTCGATCGCGACCTCAACGCCCTCTACGCCGAGGACCTGCGCAAGCTCCGCGACAGCGTGGTGAAGCGCGCGCTGACCAGCGCCGAGAGCCAGGACGCCAACGTCCTCACGAGCGAGAGTTGGAAGAAGGTGCGCGAGACGCTGGCCCCGTTCACCACCTGGCTCGGCGAGAAGCCCACGGCCGACTTCGAAGGCAAGGGCGAGAGCACCATCCGCGGCTACGTGGACGGCGACTTCGACGCGCGCCTGCGGAAGCTGGTCGAGAAGGACCTCGAGGCGGCCCCCGAGCTGGACGCCGTGGAGGATCTCGAGAAGCTGCTGCTCTACGTACGCTGGCTGGTGGAGCTGACCAACAACTTCGTGAACTTCTCGTCGATCTACGCGCCGAACGACGTCTCCCTCATGGAGGCGGGCTCGCTGGTCATCGACGGGCGGCGCCTCGACTTCTGCCTCAAGGTGAAGGACCGCGCGGCGCACCGGCCGGTGGCCACCGAGAGCCTGATCTTCTTGGTGTACGCCAGCCTGCACACGAAAGACGGCTCGCCCGCGGAGTTCGAGATCGTGGCGCCGCTCACGGCCGGCGAGCGCGGCAAGCTGCGAGTGGGCAAGCGCGGCATCTTCCTCGACGTCGACGACAAGGAGTACGACGCCATCATCACCGAGCTGGTGGAGAACCCCATCTCGGTGAAGGAAGCGGCCCTGGCCCCCTTCCGGCGCGCCTCGCGCTTCGTGGGCGAGAAGGTGCAGCAGTGGTTCGGCAGCAAGCAGGAGGCGCAGGAAGCGGCGCTCATGGCGCGCACCGAGAGCGGCGTCACCGCGGCGCAAGGCACCGCCGACGAAGCCGCCGCCGTCGTTGGCGGGACCGCGCCCGTGGCGGCGCCCGCCGCGGCACCCGCCCTTCCGGGCGCAGGCGTGCCCAAGCGCGGCCTCGACATGAACACCCTCGTGCTCGGCGGCGGCATGGCCCTCGCCGGTGTCGGCGCCATGCTGGCCGGCCTCATCTCCGCCCTCACCAGCATCAACGGCTGGCTCGCCATCTTCGGCGTGGTCTTCACCGTCATGCTCGTCTCCGGCATCTCGGGCTGGTTCAAGCTGCGCAAGCGCGACATGAGCCTGCTCCTCGAAGCCAACGGCTGGGCCGTCAACGTCCACATGAAGGTCACCGCCCGCATCGCGCGCATCTTCGCCTTCACCCCCGCGCTCCCGAAGGAAGCCGTGATCGACCGCCGCGACCTCCTGCCCCCCGCCCCCGGCGAAGGCCGAGGCAAGCGCTGGACGGTCTTCATCGTCCTCCTCATCGCCGCCGCCGCCGGCACCTACGCCTACCACGTGTTCGTCGCGCCCATCCTGCCCCTCCCCCGCCCCGCGCACACGCAGTCGCGCTCGGGACCAGCCGGGGCAGCGGCCCACGGTGATGCGCCGGCTGACTCACCGGCGGCCGAGTAGACCCTCCGCCCCCTTCGCTCTCCTGCGCTACGCTGACCACGGATGACGAGCCCCTTCGACCCTGCTGCCCTCCGCGCCTACCGCGACCGCGACTGGGCCAGCGTGCGGCGTGCGAAGGAACAATTCTGGGCCGAAGACCACGCCACACGCGGCCCCCTCGCCGGCCAAAAAGCCTGCGCCGCCCTCGGGGAACACGCCCGAGCCGTGGACCCCACGTGGCCGAACGAAGCTCAGCGGGAAGAAGACCTCGCCCACCACATCGAGCTCTCCGCGAAGCTCCTTCGGCTAGCCCATGTCTTCGGACGCTGAGCATGGGCGAGGACGACATTCGGGAAACCCTCGCCCAGCTGCGACGGCGCATGTCCCGCTAGCCGCGCGCCGCAGACGACTGCCATGAAGCTGGGGTCGTTGCGAGAGCCAAACTCGCGCACGTCTCTACTCGTCCACCCCTTCCCGCCACGGTCGGAGAGTGCGTGCGCGCACGGCCTCTACTAACTCGCCATCGCGCATCTGCCAGTGCTCCGTAAGCACGTTGTGAGGGGATCCGTGGCCATTGCCGTCACCCATGTCCCACCGTTCGACTACGAGTAGTCCGTTCTCGATCCGAGCGTTGCGGAGCCCGCTGGCTAGGTTGAGCTGCAGAGAGTCCAGACCAGGATTTTCCTCGGGGACGCTGGTCAGCTGGACTACCTGGCAGTTTCGGATGGTGAATACCTTCACCCAAGAAGGGTGCTCACTTCCCCCATCTTCGAACGCTAGGGTGATCACGGCTTCGTCCAGCCGGTCCCCGTTCAGGTCGCCATAGACGGGCCCGAACGCGGCGTACCAGAGGTGTGCGGAGAACTCATCGTCAGGGTCCTCCTGGCCCTCGAACCGTCCATTCCGGAGAAGGATTTCGTGGCCATTGTCGCCCAGACTGTCGAAGTAGAGG
>CAZEAA010000041.1:0-25549 GCA_964510015.1 uncultured Sandaracinaceae bacterium | reverse complement strand
CCACACGCTCGCGCTCGAGGGCGACACCGGCGACGATGTGACCGTGGAGATGAGCGTGGTGGAGCCCGCGGCGATCCGCGCGCTGCGCGCCACCGTCTCGGAGCAGAACCGGGGGACGTGCTTGGCCGTGTCGGGCGAGACCGAACAGGGCCTGCCGATCCTGGGGATGACACCCGCGTTCATGGTGGACGGTGTGACCACCGACATCGCGTCCGAACTCGGCGTGCTGTGCTTCGAGGAGGAGCCCGCGCCCGGCACCGAGGTCACCGCCATCTGGCACACGCTGAGCCTCACGCACACGTTCTGAGTGGGGTTGGTGGCCGGCTGCTAGCGGGAGGGGCGTTGGTCCGGTAAATCCGGGCGCATGGAACCCGCAGCCACGCCGAAGCCCGACCCCGTGCACGTGCTCGAGACCACCCTGCGCCCCCCGTGCGTGATGACGCGGGGCGCGGGGGATCTGCTCTTCGACGAGGACGGCAAGCGCTACCTCGACTTCGTGCAGGGCTGGGCGGTCAACTCTCTGGGCCACGCGCCGCCCGAGGTGGCGCACGCGCTCACGGAACAGGCAGGCCGGCTGGTGCACGGCAGCGCGGGCTTCTTCAACACCACGCAGGTGAAGCTGAGCAGCACGCTGTGTCAGCAGAGCGGGCTCGACCGCGTGTTCCTGTGCAGCACGGGCGCCGAGGCCAACGAGAGCGCCATCAAGCTGGCGCGCAAGTGGGGGCAGGTGGCGCGCGGCGGCGCCTGGGAGATCGTGACCACCACCGACGCCTTCCACGGCCGCACGCTGGCCACCATGAGCGCGAGCGGCAAGGCCACCTTCGCGCCGCTGTTCGAGCCCAAGGTACAGGGCTTCCGCAAGGTGCCCTTCGGCGACGCGGATGCCATCGAGGCCGTGCTGGACGACCAAGTGGCCGCCGTGCTGGTGGAGCCCATCCAGGGCGAGGCGGGTGTGGTGGTGCCGCCGCCCGGCTACCTCTCGCGGCTGCGTGAGATCACGGCGGCGCGCGGTGTGCTGCTGATGTTCGACGAGGTGCAGACGGGCATCGGACGCACCGGGAAGATGTTCGCGTTCCAGCACGAGGACGCGCGCCCGGACGTGCTCACGCTGGGCAAGGGCCTCGGCGCGGGGGTGCCGCTCGCGGCCATGCTGTGCAGCGCGCAGTACGCGTGTTTCCAGCCAGGCGATCAGGGCGGAACGTACTCCGGCAACGCGCTCACGTCCGCCGTGGGTCAGGCCGTGCTGGACGCGGTGATGGCGCCCGGCTTCTTGGAGCACGTGAACGCGATGTCGGCGAAGCTGCGCGGCGTGCTCGAGGCGCTGATCCCGCGAGGGCTGGTGTCGACCGTGCGCGGCCAGGGACTCTTGATGGCCGCCGAGCTGCCCGGGCCCACCGCCGCCGAGGTGGTGCGCGTGGCCATGGCCGAGGGGCTCTTGCTCAACGCACCGCGCCCCAACCTGCTGCGCTTCATGCCCGCGCTCAACGTGCAGGCCGCGTCCATCGACGAGCTGGCCGAGCGCCTGCCGCGGGTGCTCGAAGCCGCGCGGGGCTAGCGCAGTAGCCGGTGGTCTTCGAGCAGGGCAGGCCAGCTCAACGCCGTGCGCTCACCACTGGGCAAGGTGACCTCGCCCTCCAGCTGGCCCGCGGCCCACGTGCTCTGGTGATGGATGCGGCCGCCCATGCGGCGCTCGTCGGCGCTGTGGAACGCGCGCGTGGTGAACGCGAGCGCGAGGCCATCTCCCAGAACGCGACCGTCGTCCAGCAGCTGCAGGCGCCCGAGCGCGTGCGGCTTGCCGTCCACGAACAGCGTGGCCTCCTGCTGCTCGCCGTGCAGGTCACCACGCGTGCAGGCGAGCGCCGCGGGCTTTCCGGCGACCACTCCCTGCGCGCTGAGCACGCGGCCACGCGTGAGCTTCGGCAGAAACGCGTTGTAGTACGTGACCTCCGCGAGGGTGCCGCCGAGCGGGAGCGCTCGCCCATCCACCGTGGCCGAGCCCGTCACTTTCAAGAGCGGCGCCCGCTGCGTGAGCGCGGGCCGGTGCGCGAGCGGGGCACGAGCCGCCCCGATCACGATGGACGGGGTGGGCGCGCCCGCGCTCTCGAGCGTGAGGTCCGCCGTCAGCGAGTCCCAGCGCAGCGCGAGAGTCCACGCGCTCGCGCCTTTCTCGCGGGTGAGGCTCATCTCCGCTCCCCCGTCGCGCAGGAACGCCTTCGTGCCTTCGCCCGCGTCGGGGCCCACCACCAGCTTGCGCAGCGGCGCGGCCTGCTGGTCGAGCGCCAGCACCGCACCCGTCGCGCGGTTCAGCAGCAGCGCGCGTCCCGTGCCGAGCGTGCCGTTGTCCTGGATGCGCAGCACCAGCGTCTCCCGTGACGGGGCGCCCGCGTGCAACACCACCTGGAACCAGCGCTTGCGCACGATGGCGCGGCGCACCTGCCCGTGCGGCCAGCCTTTGTAGTAGCCCCAGCGCACCTCGTGGATCTGCCCCGCGTAGGCGCCCACGCGGCCGAGGTAGGTGTCCGGGTCGTAGGCCTTGTCAGGCGCGGGAGGCAGTGGCTCTGGCACGCGCCTTGGTACCACCGCCCGCGCGTCGCGAGAAGCCTCACTCGCCGATGGGCAGCATGGTCCGGATGTGCACGTCGTTCTGCAGCGGGTAGTCGATGTCGAAGCGCCGTCCGTCCACGTCCAGGGGGTAGTAGCCCGAGGCCGACATGCCGTTGACGATGGTGGCCTCGCCGTAGTGGACGATGACCTCGATGGGACCGCGGTCCGGGTGGTCGAGCGTGTAGATCAGCATCTCGGCGGTGGTGCCCGAGCCGTTCAAGCCCACGTCGGTGTGCTGGTTCCCGTTCATCTCGATGTCGGTCATGTCGCGCAGCCCCGTGTAGGTGAGGTCCGCCAGGATGCGCAGGCGCTGCGGCGTGATGGCCACGCGATACGAGCCCGCGCTGATGCCCACGAAGGTGGCGGGCGCCGTGTAGCGCGTCATGCCGGTGGCGCCGAAGCCCTCCACGCGCACCTGCGTCATGTAGAACGCGATGTTCACGAGGCGGAAGATGTCCTCCGCGCCCGCTTGGGTCTCGAGGTCCAGCCGGCGGAGCACCTCGGGCAGCGCGGTGAGGCGCCGCTCTTCCCCGTCCAGGGTCAGCAGCAGCTGCTCGCCGTCGAGGGCGAAGCCGAGGCTCCGCTCGAGCGGGGGATCGTGGTCTTGGCGCTCCACGCCGCGCCGCCGAATGGGAGACAGCTCCGGCTCGAAGGGAAAGTCGTAGGTGGCGCTGTAGCTGGCAAGCCCTTGGCCGGTGGCGTCCACCCCGAAGACGCCCGTCTGCATCTCGATGGTGCTGTCCTCGCTCACCAGGCTGCGCACGAAGCAGCCCTCGGAGGCGCCCTCCCCCGCGCGCCGCGTGCCGAGGATGAAGATCTCGGTGGCGCCCTCCACGGAGCGCACCCAGGTGGACGTGGGTGTGCCGCAGGTGCTCAACGTGTCGTTGAGGCGGCCGAGGTCATGGACCCCGGACTTGTCGCAGGCGGCGAGGACCAGCGCGAGGGCGAGCAGCAACGCGCGCCGAGTGAGGGTGATGCTAGGCAAAGTTGTCGGGCCTTTCCACGCAGCGGATCCCGTTCGGATCCTCGATCAACACCGCGCACTCGTTGCAGTGACTGCAGCCGTTCACGTACCGCACGTTGCCCCGCGCGACCTTCGGCAGGTCCGGGTCGTAGAGCAGCGCGCGGCCCAGCTGGATGAAGTCGAAGCCCTCGCGCATGAGCGTCTCGAAGCTCTCGCCCGTGGCCGCGCCGCCCACGTAGCAGACCCCGCAGCTGACCCGCTCGCGGATGCGCCGCGAGTGCTCGAGGAAGAACAGCTCCTCGTACGGGTAGTCCTTGAAGAGCATGCTGCCCGCCACGCGCACTCCGAGCTTCATGAACGCGCTCTTCTGCTGCCGCATGATGCCGTCGCGGATGTTCTTGCCGCGGAAGAGCAGCATGGGGTTGAAGCTGCTGGTGCCGCCGCTGCAGATGATCACGTCGATGCCGCCGCGCTCGAGCAGCGTGGCGATCTCGAGCGAGTCTTCGTAGGTCACGCCGCCGGGCACGCCGTCGGTCATGCTGATCTTGCCGAAGAGCGGGAAGTCCTCGCCCACGGCCGCGCGCACCGCCGCCAGCACCTCGAGCGCGAAGCGCATGCGGTTGTGCAGCGAGCCACCGTAAGCGTCGGTGCGCTTGTTGGTCTTGGGGCTGATGAACTGGCTGATGCCGTAGCCGTGACCGAAGTGGATCTCGATGGCGTCGAAGCCCGCCGACTTCATGAACGCCGCGGCGCGACCGAACACCTGCACGCGCTCCGCGATCTGCGCGGTGCTCATGGCCGTGGAGATGGCGCGGTTGACCGTCAGGCCGATGGGGCTGAACGAGCGCGACGGACCGAGCGGGCGCTGCCCCGCGAAGATCGGGTTCTTGGTGAAGGTGCCCGCGTGACCGAGCTGCCCCATGACCGCCACGCCCGTGGTCTTCACCTCGCGGATGAGGCGCTCGAGCGGCACACGCACGCCCTCGTGCATGTACATCATGTTGTCGTCGATGCGCCCGTCCGACTCCGCCGCGCAGTAGCCGATGTTGGTGAGCGCCACGCCGCCCTCGCCCAGGCGGCGATGCAGGCGCGTGAGCGACTCGCCCGGGACGCCGCCCGGGGTCATGCCCTCGAACGTGGCCGCCTTCACGAAGCGGTTGCGCAGCGTGAGGCCGCGCACCTTGGCCTCGGCGAAACATTTGTCGTATGCGGCGCTCATCGAGTGTCTCCCGTGCAGGGGACGACAAAGATATGTAACTCAGTTACATTAGTCAAACCACATGGCGATCCCCCGCAAAACCCAGGCCGAGAGGCGCGAGCAGACGCAGGCCACGGTGCTCGCATGCGCCACGCGCTTGTTCGGGGAGCACGGCTACGCGGCCACCAGCCTCGAGCAGATCGCGGCCGACGCGGGCACCACCATCCGACCCGTCTATCACTACTACGGCAACAAGCAGGCGCTCTTCGAGGCCGTGGTGAACGGCTTCGAGGCGCAGCTGCTGGCGGTGCTCGTGGACCCTGCCTTCGGCGGTGCGCACGCGGGGTTGCTGGACCGCTTCCGCGCGTGCCTCGCCATCCTAGGGCGGCGCGACTTCCAGCGCGTGGTGCTGCTGGATGCCCCCGCCGTGCTCGGCAAGAGCCGCTGGGCCGTGTCGCCGGTGGTGCACGCCGCGAGCGAGCTGATGGCGAAGCTGCCGCTGGGTGACGACCCCACGCGCTCGGAGCTGCTGCGCCGCATGGCGATCGGCGCGCTGACGGAGGCCGCCGTGGCGCTGGCGGAGAGTGAGAGCGAGGCCGAGCTCGAGAAGCGCATCGACGTGCTCATGGGGCTGGCGATGCTGATCTTGCCGACGCGAGCGAGATAGCCGGAATCCGCCCGTGTGATACGCGCGGGTTCCTACTCGAAGGAGGTTCTTCCGAGCGAGAGCGCCAGCGAGAGGCCAGTGCATTGACCGGCCAGATCGACGTCCCCCAGGGAAGCCCACTCCGCCACGAACATGGTTGGATCGCAGCCGTTTGCTTGGGCGCACAGGGCCTCTGCAAGCGCCTGGTTGTTGGGGGCGTCGAGGTATCCACCGAGCACCAGGCGGGATGTGTCTGCATCGAATCGAAACTGGACTGCGGCGAGGTCGACCTGGACCAGGTCTTCGCCATCGATCACGAACGCCAAGGAGAGTGAGCTGAGGGAACCTCCCTGGGCATCCCCCGTGCCTTGAGCGACGACGGAACCATCGTTGGCCAGTACCCGGTAGGAGGTGCAGTCGGTTCCCGTTTCTCGCTCGAGGCGCAACGGCCCCTCGCAGACACCATCGCAGATCTCGACACCATCGATGACGGACCGAACGTCCACGTCCGGGACTTCGGCATCGAAGTCCGCCAACAGCTCCGGCAGGTAGTTGTCTCGTCGCCCGAGTCCATCGGTGACGCCGCACACGGTGCCGACGCCGTCGACGTCAACAGCGTCCCATGGGGCGCTCAGGAGATCCGGAACGGAGAGGAACTCGAACACGAGGATCTCCGCGCTTCCGCCTCCGCACAAGGGCGGAGTCCATGCGTCCGTGGTGCTCGCGTCACGCTTGCCCGATGGCCCCGCGTCGCACGCGAGCAGAAGGAGCGCCGCAACCGCGGCCAGCCGTGGTGCACGACTGCGTGCCGCCGACAAGTTCGTGGTCCTGGTCCTGCGGGACTCCGAGCGGGAACTGCGCTCGTGACGGTTCCTCCCCTGCATTCTCCGAGTCTTGCATCGCGCGACGGGGTTGGCCAGCGTTGGGCACCGCTATGCACATCGCTGAGATGCGTTAAGGCCGCTCGCTCGGCCTGCGGCTCCGCCGATAGTCCGCCGGCGTGAGCCCCGTCCAGCGCCGGAACGCACGGTGGAACGCGGTGGTCTCCGTGAAGCCCAGCTCGTCGGCCAGGTCCTTGATGGCCTGCGTGCCCACCATCAGCGAAGCGCACGCGCGGCGCTTCTGCTCGGCTTCGAACAGGTGCTTCCACGACGTGCCGGCGTCGCCGAGCCGGCGCTGCAGCGTCCTGCGGCTGGTGCCGAGGCGCGCGGCCACGCCGTCCATATCCACCTCGCGCAGGTCGGGCTGCGTCTCGAGCGCCTCACGCACGGCGAGGGTGAGGTCCGGCTCGCCGCCGAGCGCGCTGAGCAGCTCGGCCGCGCGCCGCTCGAGCAGCTCGGCCAGGCGCGGGTCCTTGTGCATCAGCGGGATGTCCAGCAGCTCCGCGGGGATCACGAACTCGTTCACGTCGGCCCCGAACTCCACCGGACAGCCGAACACGTTCAGGTATTCCGCAGCGTCGTCGGGGCGCGCATAGGTCAGCCGCACGACGGTGGGATCGAGGTCGCGCCGCAACAAGAGGTGCTGCACCACCCGCAACGTGAAGGCCAGCGCGAGGTCCACCACGAAGCGCCCCGCGGGGGTGTCCGTCGGGTGCGTGTAGCGGTAGTGGGCGCCTTCTTCGGTCGTCACCAGGCTGTGCTGCGATCCGTCGTAGACCAGCCGCTCGAAGCGCTCGAACACCCCGTGCGCCTCGCGCAGCGTGCCGGACGCTTCCAGCAAAGCACCCACCACGTGCATGGCGTGCGCCGAGAGGTTGGCCCCGGTCACGAGCCCGAGGCTGGGCATGTCGGCGTGCTCGATGCCCATCTCGATCATGCGCGCGGCCGGCTCGAAGGGGACGCGTCCGGTCGGGTCTTCGAGCTGCTCGGGCGTCAGCCCCGACGCCCGCAGCAGCTCGTCGCGGTCGAGCCCGTAGCGGTAGGCTCGACCGAGGACCGCGCGGATGATCGTGATCGAGACCTGCACGCGCGCGACGCTAACACTTCGCATCGCGGGCCGTTGCGCGAAGTGGTCTACTGGCACCCCATGTCAGCACACGAGAAGACATCGGTCCGCATCGGCTGCGCCGCAGGGTTCTGGGGCGACAGCAACGCCGCGGCCGCGCAGCTGGTGCACGGCGGGAGGCTCGACTACCTGGTGCTCGACTACCTGGCCGAGGTCACCATGTCGCTGCTGGCCACGGCCCGGCGCAAGGATGGGGCAACGGGCTACGCGCATGACTTCGTGAGCGACGTGATGGCGCCGCTCGCCAAGGCGCTGGTGGAGCGCAACGTGAAGGTCATCGCCAACGCGGGCGGCGTGAACCCCGAGGCGTGTCGTGCGGCGCTTCAGGCGGCGCTCGCGGCGGCCGGTGTCACGCGCACCATCGCGCTCGTGCTGGGCGACGACCTCCAGCCGCGCGCGAGCGAGCTGCGCCCGCACCTGCTGGGCTTCGACGGCGAAGGCGCGCCGCCCGTAGACACGGTGAGCATGAACGCCTACCTCGGCGCCAAGCCCATCGCCGACGCGCTCGCCGCGGGCGCCGACGTGGTGATCACGGGCCGCGTGGTGGACTCCGCCATGGTGCTGGGACCGCTGCTGCACGAGTTCGGCTGGACGCTCAGCGACTACGACCAGCTCGCGCAGGGCTCGCTCGCCGGGCACATCATCGAGTGCGGCGCGCAGTGCACCGGCGGCAACTTCACGGACTGGCGCAGCGTCCCCGGCCACGACGACATGGGCTTTCCCGTCGTGGAGTGCGCGGCCGATGGCAGCTTCGTGGTGGAGAAGCCGCCCGGCACCGGAGGGCTCATCACGCGCTTCACGGTGGGCGAGCAGGTGCTCTACGAGATCGGCGACCCACGCGCGTATCTCTTGCCGGACGTGACCTGCGACTTCACGCAGGTGGTGCTGGACGAAGTGGGTAAGGACCGCGTACGCGTCACGGGCGCACGCGGCCGCGCGCCGAGCCAGCACTACAAGGTGTCGGCCACCCACGTGGACGGTCACCTCAGCACCGCCACCTTGATGGTGGGCGGCATCGAGGCGCCGGCAAAGGGGGAGCATCTGGCAAGGGCGATCCTCGCGCGCGTGCGGCGCCTGCTGAGCGAGCAGGGCCTCCAAGACCTTCGCGAGACCGACGTGATGCTGGTGGGCACCGAGGCCACGTACGGCGACAACGCGCGCCCGCTGCCCACGCGCGAGGTCATGGTGCGCATCGCGTGCGTGCACGACGACCCACGCGCGCTGCGCCTGTTCGGGAAGGAGATCGCCCAGGCGGCCACCAGCAACGTGCCGGGCATCTTCGGTCTCGCGGGCGGCCGCCCCAAGGCCACGCCGCGCGTGCGGCTCGCGTCGTGCTTGGTGCCCAAGGCCTTGGTGCCCGTCTCGGTGGACGTGAACGGCGAGGTGAGCGCCTGCGCGACTCCAATCCCAGAGACCACGGACGTGGTGCCCGCTGCCCACGAAGGCGAGGCGCTCGAGGGCACCGTGTCCGTGCCCCTGGTGCTGCTGGGCGTGGCCCGCAGCGGCGACAAAGGCGACCACTCGAACATCGGCGTGATGGCGCGCGCGCCCGAGCACCTGCCCTACCTGCGCGCCGCGCTCACGGAACAAGCCGTGGCTCGCCACTTCGCGCACGTGCTGCACCCCGAGAAGGGCAGCGTCACACGCTGGGAGCTGCCGGGCTTGCACGCGCTCAACTTCCTGCTGCGGCACGCGCTCGGCGGCGGGGGCATCGCCAGCCTGCGCTTGGACTCGCAGGGCAAGGCGTTCGCGCAGCAGCTGCTCGACTTCCCGGTCCCGGTGCCCGCCGCGCTCGCCGAACAGCTGCGCGACCAGACTCAGTAGCCCTCGGCGCGGATGAAGTCGGCCAAGCCCACGAAGAACTCCTGGTAGTCGAAGTCGTTCTTGCCCCACAGCGGGTGCGTGCCCGGGCCGTCGCCGAAGAGCTGGCCCACTTCGTCCAGGTGGTCGGCCGGGATGCAGCCCAAGAACGTGCCGTGCTTCTGCGCGTGCGTGGGGACCACGCCGTCGTGCACCGTGAGGCCGAAGGGCGAGACCAGCGGCTCGGCGATGGCCAGCTCCACCAGCGGGTCGCGCTCCCCGTCCCAGCGCGAGATGAAGTCCGGTGCGCCGCCCGGCACCTGGCACACCGCCACGCTCGAGCTCGCTCCCGACGAGCGCCCCGCGATGGCGTAGTAGTCCACGCTGGGCGCGTCCGGGTAGGCCGCGTCGAAGGCCGCGACGCCCTCGGGTGTGAACATGTGCAGCGACTCGAACAAGTCGGTCTCGTCCGTGTATTCGTCGAAGACCACGGGCCCGATCAGCGCCTCCAGCAAGCCCACGAACGGCTGGCCCACCGGGTTCTCCAGCAGGTCCACGAAGATCTGCCCGAGCGGGCTGCCGCCATGCGGTGTGCCCAGCGTGACCACGGCCGCCACCATGTCGGGGTGGTCGTGCGCCACCACGCGTGCGTCGAGCCCGCCCTGCGAGTGACCCACGATGACCACCTGGTCGTGGCCCGTGTAGGCCAGGATGTCCTCGATCTGCTCCGCCAGCTGCGCGCCGCGCACCGTGGAGTTGTTGAGCGGGTCCACGGCGGTGACGAACACCTGCGTGTGACCGGCGTCGGCGAGGGCGGCCGGGATCTCGAACCAGTAGTCCACCACGTTGGCGTAGCGGTCGGTCCCGAACATGCCGTGAGCCAGCACGATGGGGTGCGGCGGGCCCTGCACCGCGGGCGCCCCTCCGTCACCCCCGCCGGTCCAGTCGGGGTCCGCGTCCACGGTGCACGCGCCGAGGCCGTCGCAGGCCGAGAGGCCCAGCAGGCCCAGCAGGGCGGCGAGGGGGAGAACGAACGGAGAGTGTGTCGGAGCCATGGTGGTGATGCCTTCCCGCGCCATGTGGGCGCGGGGCGTACACCACCACTTTCATCATCGGTCTACAGTGACCGATGGCGCCATAGGTCTATCCCCGGGCGCCAGCCGGCCGCGTTCACGCCATCACTCCGCGCGCACTTCCAGGCGGATCGCCCCGCCACGGGAAGCGGTGCGCGGACGCGGGGCGCCTTCTCGGGCCTCGAAGGCCGGCGGGCGGGCCGGATCGCAGTCGGGACCGAAGCCGGTGGCGTCGAAGGTGTAGGTCGCGTCGCCGCTCAGCTCACCCTGGTGCGCTTCCACGCGCACTTCGTGGACGCCCGCGCGCGCCGGGCTGCAGTAGCTCAGCAGGTAGAAGCGACGGGTCTGCCCGATGATGCGCTCGCCGATGGTGGTGAAGGCCTGCGTCAGCGACGCGGTGTCCTCGATCAGCACGTAGCCCGAGATGCCGATCTCGCCGAGCACCTCGGGCGCGATCTCGCTGCCCACGCCGATGGCGAACACGTCGAAGTTGCCGTCCTCGAGGGCGTCCACCGCGTCGCTCTGCGTCACGCGAGCAGCGCGGTCGGTGCCGTCGGTGAAGACCACGATGGTGCCGAAGCGCAGCGGCGCCTCGCTGGTCTCCATGGCGGCGGTCAGCGTGGCGGCGGCCTGCACCAGCGCGCCGTTCAGGTTGGTGGACGGGTCGCGCGTCTGGAAGCTGCCGAGGCGAGCGACGCCCTGCGCCGGCGTGTCGCGGTTGCGGCGGAAGGGCTGCATCTCGAAGATCTCTTCCGAGCCGTCGAAGGCGTAGACGCCCACCTGCTGCTGGGCCTCCACGGCCGCGGTGAACTCGGTGGCCGCCGCGGTGATGGCCGGCACCCAGTCGCTCTCGGTGACGCTGCCGCTCATGTCCACGAGCAGGAGCGTGAAGTGCTCGGCCGCCACCTCTTGGTTGATGATGGTCTGCTGGCTCTCGCTGGGCGACACGCGCTGGTCGTCCTCGTAGATGACGAAGCTGTCGGCGGCGAGGCCACCCACGGGCTGTCCCTCGTCGTCATCGACGGTGAAGAACATGGCCACGTTGCTGGGCTGTGCGTGGGCACCGTCCACCAGGCGGACGCTCAGCGACGGACCGCAGCCGACGGCGGTGGACCCGAGCGCCACGAGCAGCGAGATGGAGAGAAGCGAAGAGGGGCGGTGTTTCTGCGACATGGTGGCGCAGCATACACTAGGCGGAAGACGCGTCGATTGCCTTCGCCAGCACCGTGCGCAGCGCCCCCAGCACGAACGGCTTCTGCAGGAAGTCCACGGAGGAGGCGTCGGTGCCCTCCTCGGCGCGCTCGCGGATGTCGCTCTCCACGTAGCCGCTCATCAACACCACCGGGAGGTTGGGTCGCTCCAAGCGAATGCGCCGCAGCAGCTCGAACCCGTCCATGTGCGGCATGGTCAGGTCCAGCAGCGCGAGCGCGAAGCAGGCGTCCGGGGCGCCCAGGTGCTGGAGCGCTGCCTCGCCGTCGGCCGCGGCGGTGGCGCGGTAGCCCAAGGCCTCCACCATCAGGCGCGTGGCCTCTCGCACGGCCGGCTCGTCGTCCACGATCAGCACGCGGCCCGTGACGCGGGGCGCCGCGGCCGGGAGGGGCGCCGGCTCCTTCGCGTGGTCCGGCACGCTCTCGCGCAGCGCCAGCCGGAACACGGTGCCCTCGCCGCGTGTGGACACCACCGAGAGACCGCCGCCGTGCCCGCGCACGATGCCCAGCGTGGCGGCGAGCCCGAGACCGCGGCCCGCGAACTTGGTCGTGAAGAAGGGCTCGAAGACGTGCGCGAGCGTCTCGGGATCCATCCCGGTCCCCTGGTCACGCACCTCCACGCACACCAGCGAGGCGCCCTCGGGCGCGTCGGGCACCACCACGGCCGACGCCCACTCGCTCGGCACGAACGGCGCCCGCGACACGGTGACGCGCACGTCGCCGGACTGGTCTTCGTAGGACTCCACCGCGTTGAGCAGCAGGTTCATGAGCACCTGCTGGAGCTGGGGGCGGTCCGCGAACGTCATCCATGCGCCGTCCGCCGCGCCGAGGTGCAGCGCCACGCGCTTGGGGACGCTGCCCTGCAGGAGCTCGCGCGTCTCGTGGAGCAGGCCCGCCACGTCCAGCAGCACCTTCAGCGTCTGGCCGCGCCCTGCGTAGGCCAGCATCTGGTTGCACAGCTCGGCCGCCTTCAAGCTGGCGCGCTCGATCTGCTCGAGGGCGCCTGCGCTCATCGCGTCGGTGGCGCGCTGCCGCGCCAAGGAGGCCATGCCCAGGATGCTGGTCAGGATGTTGTTGAAGTCGTGCGCGATGCCGCCCGCCAAGAGGCCCACGCTCTCGAGGCGCTGCGTCTCTTGCAGCTTGCGCTCGAGCTCGAAGCGGTTGGCGTCCGCGGCGCGCCGCTCGGTGACGTCGCGCGTGTAGCTCAGCACGAAGCGCGTCTCGCCGCTCTCGTCGGGCAGGGGCACCACGCGCGAGTTGTGCGTGCGCGGCTTCCCGTCCTGGTCGGGGAACACGAACTCGGTGCTGGCGACGCGCTTGCCACCGAACACGTCGCGGTACGCCGCCTGGAAGTACTCCGCCAGCTCCTCGGGCATGCCCAATTGAAAGTGATCGCGGCCCACGTAGTCGGCGGGCGCCATGCCCGACGCCGCCGTGACGGCGCCGTTCACGTACACGTGGCGAAACTGGCGGTCCACCACGGCGATGATGTCGGGCGAGCACTCGACGATCTGCCCGAAGAAGTACTGATCGCGTGGGCCGCCGTGGGCGGTGAAGCCGTGACGCTCGGCGGTCAGGCAGAAGTGCGGCCCGCCCGAGCTGTCCGGGGTGGGCGACGCGCGACGCACGGTGACGCGGTGGGGCAGCTTGCCGGCGCTCCACGCGACGAAGTCACCCTGCGGCACGGCATAGGCGGGCGATCCTTCGGGGAGCGTGCCGAGCGCGGCGTCCACCGCCTGCTGAAACGCGCTGGCCTCGAAGCGCAGCGTGGACGACAGCAGGTCGGCGTCGGGGATGCCGGCCGTCCCCGTGAGGCAACGGAACTCGGAGCTGGCGGCACGGATGAGCGCGCGACCGTCGATCAGCTCGACGATGCCCACGGGCGCGGCCACGCCGCTCAGTAGCTCAGCGAGGGCCATCCGCTCCGTGGGAAGCGCCCGCGCCCGCGCGCCGGTCAGCCGGGCTCGAGATCCCCTCGGTGGCGAAGGGCGAGCGCACGAAGTACTCGCTGGTCATGACGTTGGGGATCCGCATGATGGGGAGGAAGGCAGTCACACTCGACAACATGGTAGCCACGTTGCGCAGCAGCTGGATCGGGTTCTTCGCGCCGTAGAACAAAAAGGGGTTCTGCACGTGCTGCGCCGAAGGCCACGACTCCTCGACGATGCCCTCGAACGGGAACGCTCCCGGCGTGAGCACTTCGGTCACCACGTTGCGGACGTAGCGCGCGCGTGGCTGCATGGCCTCGCTCATGGGCGACTGCCGACCATACCAGCGCCGTGACCACTCCTCCTTCGTGAGGTGGGCCGGGCGCTCGAGCAGCGTGACCGCCACCACGTAGGGGGAGCGCTCGCCGTCCGGCCAGCTGCGCCGCGTGCCGTGCGGGTTGTCGCCGTACTCGGTGTAGAGCGACTCGCGCACACGGTAGCCCGCGATGTCGAAGCCCGCGCCACGCAGCACGTCCTCGAACGGCTCGCGCTCCGCCGCGTCGTCGAGCCACAGGTTCACCTGCGCCACGAAGGGCTCGTCCGAGAGCGGCGTCTCGGGCGCGGGCGACTTCACCCCCACGCGGTCGTCCGCGATGTTGCACTGCAGGAAGCGCGCGCCGCGCTCGAGCAGCACGGGCGCGCACTCGTCCAGCAGGAGCGTGCGCAGCCTCGAAGGAGAGAGGTCGCGCTTGGCCCAGAGGATGTAGACCAGCTTCGTCATCGGGCACCTCCGCGCAGGCCGTCGTGAAATTGCTGCAGCTCGGGCAGCAGGCTGCCCAGGTGCTCGCGGCGGAAGCGCGGCACGTAGCCCAGCTCGCGGCGCGCGCGCTCGATGGAGAAGTGGGCCCCTTCCGTGAGGTTACGGATGGAGCGACGTGTGATGGTGGGCACCGGCGCACCCAAGCGGTGAGCCAGCTCGAGACCGGTGGCCACGCGCAGCATGAGCGCGCCCGGCACACGCACCTTGGGGAACGGGTGACCGAGACCCTCCACCAACGGACGGAACCACTCCATGGCGTCGATGCGCTCGCCGTCGGTCACGAAGTAGGCGCGGCCACCCACGTCGGCAGGGCGCTCGTGCAGCGCGCGGGCCGCGAGCAGCGCCGCGTCCACCACGTTGCCCACGTGCGTGTTGTCGAGCGGGGTGGCGCCGTCGCCGATGGTGGCCTTGAACGCGCCCTTGGCCAGCTCGGTCACCATGGCGTCCAGCATCATGCCGCCGCGCCCGGGGCCCCAGATGCCGCCGGGCCGAATGGCGCACGTGCGCAGGCCGCCGGCGGCGTCGGCTCCGAGCGCCGCGCGCTCGGCCGCGATCTTGGTACGCGAGTAGAGGTCCGGCGCGTTGGTGGCGTAGGGCAGCGTCTCGTCGCCGCCTTCGATGCGGTGGTCCATCACCACGTTGAACGAGCTGACGTGCACCAGCGCGCGCACGCCGGCGGCACGCGACGCGCGCAGCACGTTCTCGGTGCCCACCACGTTCACGGCGTAGGCCATGCGCCGCAGCGCAGGCTGCGCGAAGCGCTCCTCCACCGTGGCGATCAGCGCGGCCGAGTGGAACACCGTCTGCACGCCCTCGAAGGCGGGTGCGATGCTGGCGTAGTGCCGCAGGTCAGAGCGGAAGTGACGCACGCGCGGGTCGGGCGCGGCCTCCGCGAGATCCACGGTGTGCACCTCGCAGCCGAGCTCCAGCAGCTGGGCCACGAGGGCCCGACCGAGATAGCCGCAGCCGCCCGTGACCAGGCAACGAGGGCCAATGATTGGACCGATGATGCTTGCCACGTCAGCCATACACCTTGCGCGTGTTCTTGCTGATGAAGTCCACCGCCGCGCGACGCGGCAGCAAGCGCATCGCCGTGGCCAACGCGAGGTTCAGCGGCCCCGCGTAGTAGATGGGCCCGTCGCCCAGCTTGGCGAGCGCGCCACGCGCCACCGCCTCGGGCGTCATGGGGAACACCTGCTTGCGCTTCGACTCGGGCGTCTGCGCCTCGAAGTTGGGCGTGCTGGTGGCGCCCGCCACGCACACCAGCACGTCGACGCCGTGCGGCCGCAGCTCGGACCAGAGCCCCTCGCCGAACACGTTGTCGAACGCCTTGCTGGCAGCGTACGTGCCGACGAGCGCCGTGCCCTGCAGGCCCGACATGCTGGACATGAAGATCAGCCCGCCGCGCCCGCGCGCCACCAGCTTGGGCGCCAAGAGCGACGCGAGCACCACCGGGCCGCGGCAGTTCACGTCGAGCGTGGCCTGCTTGCTGGCGAGGTCGGTCTCGAGGAACGGACCGATCTTGGAGTAGCACGCGTTGTAGACCAGCAGCCCCACGTCTCTGCCCTCGAGGATCTCCGCGAAGCGCAAAGCGAGGTCCTGCGCGCCGAGGTCGAGCGAGATGGCGTCCACGCGCACCCCGTGCCGGCGTCGCAGCAAGTGCGCCTCGGCGTCGAGCAGGTCCGTGCGGCGCGCGAGCAGCACGAGGTCGAGGCCCTTCTCGGCCAGCTGGTGAGCGAAGGCCCTTCCGATGCCTTCGGTGGCGCCGGCCACCACCGCCGTGGAGCCATAGCGTGCGTGAAATTCGGGGTCTAGGATCATGTCGCGGTCTACCGTTCGCCGGCTCGTGCCGTCAACCGGAAGTCGGGTAGGCTATGCAGAACCGAGGCTCCCCATGCTGACTCGCGCGCTCCGCCCATCCATCCGCATTCGGCGACCCCACTTCGACGTGCCCGCGGACTCGCCCAAGTACTTCTTTCGGGGCGAGAAGGGCGTCACGGCCTTGTTCTACGCGCTCTCGGCGGTGTTCCCCGAGGGCGAGCGCATGTTCATCGATGCGGTGCACCACTACCGCGACCGCATCACCGACGAGACGCTGCGGCAGGAGATGCGCGCCTTCGCCGGGCAAGAGGCACAGCACGGTCGGCTGCACGAGGCCTACAACGCGCACGCCACCGCCCATGGCTTCGACGTGGCCCCGATCAGCGCGGCCGTGAAGGAGCGGAACGCGCTGCTCAAAAAGCGCCTCCCGCCCGTGGCCCGGCTCGCCACCACGGCGGCCCTCGAGCACTTCACCGCGCTGTTGGCCGAGGCGGTGCTGGGCGACGACGAGGTCCTCGCGGGCGTGGACCCCGCGCACGCGGCGCTGTGGCGCTGGCACGCCGCCGAAGAAACCGAGCACAAGGCGGTGGCCTTCGACGTCCTCGCCCAGGTGTCCGGCAGCTACCTCGTGCGCATGCGCTCGTACGCCGTGGTGTCGGTCATGTTCCCGTCGTTCACGCTGTTGCACACGCTGCACCTGATGCGGCACGACGGCACCCTCTTGGACGCGCGGGCACACCTCGGCCTCCTGCGCTTCCTCTTCGTGGAGCCCGGCATGCTGCCGAAGATCGCGCCGGGCTGGCGCGCCTACTTCCGGCCAGACTTCCACCCGTGGATGCGCGACGACCGCGAGCAGCTGCAGCGCTGGCAAGCCACCGCCGGCGAGTAGCGCGTGCTCCAGGTTCGGCGCCGGGTTGCGCGAGCTATTGATATTCATTATCAGCAGATGACATGCCCCCTACCCCGTCGGCCGAGCACCTCGATGGCGTTCCCGTTGGTCGCACCGCCACCGTCGTCTCGGTGGCTTGCGAGCGCCCCACCGCCCGCCGCTTGATGGAGCTGGGCCTGCTGCCGGGCACGCGCGTGACCGTGGTGCGCATCGCCCCCATGGGCTGCCCCATGGAGCTGCGCGTGCGTGACTCGTCGCTGTCCATCCGTCGGGCCGAAGCCGCGGGCGTGGCCGTGCAGCTGCTCCCCGTGAGCGGCGACCTGCGGAAGGCCGCGTCATGAGCCGCGTGCGCGTCCTGCTCGCGGGCAACCCCAACGCGGGCAAGACCACGCTCTTCAATCGGCTGACGGGCAGCACGGCGCGTGTGGGGAACTACCCCGGCGTCACCGTGGAGTGCTCCGCCGGCACGCTGCGCCTCGCTGACGGGCTGAGCGTGGAGCTCATGGACCTGCCGGGCACCTACAGCCTGAGCGCGCGCTCGCCGGAGGAGCGCGTGGCCGTGGACGCCCTCTTCGCGCGCGGCGAAGCGCAGCCGGCCGCAGTGGTGGTGGTGGTCGACGCCACCGCGCTGACCCGCAACCTCTACCTTGCGCTGCAACTGCTCGAGACGGGTGTCCCGGTCGTGGTGGCGCTGAACATGATGGACGCGGCGCGCAAGACGGGGCTCGCCATCGACCACGAGGCGCTGTCGCAGGCGCTCGGTGCTCAAGTCGTGCCCATCAGCGCCGCGCGTGGCGAAGGCCTCGACGTGCTGCGGGGGCAGATCGCCACGTGCCTGGGCAACCCCGGCGAGCGCAGCGCGCCGAGCGTGGCGTACCCGGCTTCGGTGGAGGACGCGGTGGCTGTGGTGTCTCCGGCGGTGGCCGACTTCCAGCCGGACGCCAGCGCAGGTTCTCGACGCGCGCTCGCGCTGTGGGCGCTGCTCTCGCTGGGCGACGACGAGCTGGTGGGCGTGCCGAGCCGCCTGCGCGACGCGACGGCCGCGGCGCGAGCGACGGCGCTCGAGCGGGCGACTGATCTCGATCAGGCCATCATCGCAGCGCGCTACGCGTGGCTCGACGCTGCGGTGACGCGCAGCGTGCTGCAGCCGGCGAAGAACGAGCGCTCGTTCACGGACAAGGTCGACGCGGTCCTGCTGCATCGCTTCGCGGGGGTCGCGGTGTTCGTGCTCGTGATGTACGTGGTGTTCGAGACGCTCTTCTCGTGGTCGGCGCCCATGACGGAGCTGATCGAAGCGGGGGTGGGCGCTGCGCAAGAGCTCGTGCAACGCAGCCTCCCGCCGGGCTCACTGCGCGACTTGCTCGAGAACGGGGTGGTCGCAGGGGTCGGCAATGTGGTGGTCTTCGTCCCGCAGATCGCGCTGCTGTTCCTGCTGCTGGGCTTCCTCGAGGACTCCGGCTACCTCGCGCGCGTGGCGTTCTTGATCGACCGCGTGATGGCGCGCGTGGGCCTGCACGGAAAGGCCTTCGTCCCGCTGCTCAGCGGCAACGCCTGCGCCATCCCCGCGGTGATGGCCACGCGCACCATCGAGACGCGGCGCGACCGCATCGCCACCATGCTCGCGGTGCCGCTCATGTCGTGCAGCGCGCGCCTGCCGGTGTACGTGTTGGTGATCGCCACCGTCTTCAGCAGCGACGAGCGCGTGCTGGGCATCTTCAGCCAGGGCGCGCTGGTGCTCTTCGCCATGTACGCCGTGTCGGTGCTGGCCACGCTGTCGGCCGCGGCCGTGCTGCGTCGGACCGTGCTCAAGGGCCCGCGTCCCGCGCTGGTGCTGGAGCTGCCGCCTTATCGCCTGCCCGAGTGGCGCACCCTCCTGCGCAGCACCTGGGAGCGCGTGCGCAGCTTCCTGGTGGACGCGGGCACCGTCATCCTGGCGCTCACCATCGTGCTCTGGGCGCTGCTGACCTACCCGAAGAGCGACGAGGTGGCAGCGCGTCACGAGGCGGAGCGCGTGGCCGCTGCCAGCATCGCGGACACCGGCGAGCGCGAGGCCCGCATGACGGCCATCGACGACTCGGAGAGCGGCGAGCAGATCCGCAACAGCGCCGCGGGTCGCTTCGGCCTGGCCCTCGAGCCCGTGCTCGAGCCGCTGGGCTTCGACTGGCGCATCGGTGTGGGCATCATCGGCGCGTTCGCGGCGCGCGAGGTGTTCGTGGGCACCCTGGCGGTGGTGTTCGGCATCGCTTCGGGCGAAGACGACCCGGTGCCGGTGAGCGACGCCCTGGCGAGCGCCACCCACAGCGACGGGCGCAAGCTGATGACCCCGCTCGCGGGCCTGTCGCTCATGCTGTTCTTCGTGTTCGCGTGTCAGTGCATGAGCACCATCGCGGTGGTGCGGCGCGAGTCGGGCTCGTGGCGCTGGCCGGTCCTGATGTTCACGTACATGACCGTGCTCGCCTACGTGGTGTCCTTCTCGGTCTACCAGCTGGGCTCGCTCATGGGCTGGGGCCTCACGTGACCCTTCAAGACGGCGTCACGTGGCTGATCGTGGCCGGCGCCGTCGCGTTCCTGGTGAACCGCATGGTGTTCGCCCCGCGCCGCAAGAAGCAGGCGGCCGATGACAAGCCCGACGTGCCCGTGACGGCGCTCGTGCGGAAGCGTCCGAAGCGCTAGCGCTCCGTGCGCGCGACCAGCGCGGCGCGCACCTCGTCGAAGAGGCGCGCGTCGTCCGCGTGCAGCGGCTCCGGCTCGCTCGTGTCGGGGGTGAACAGACGCGTGGGGTCCTTGGCGTCACGCTGCAGTCGCTCGCGGATGCGCGCCCTCGTGGGGGTGTCCAGCGGGAGCCCGAAGTGGGCCGCCACGCGCAGCACACCGTCATGGGCCAGCTGCGCGTGGTCCAGGAAGAGGCCCGGGGTGCGCGCGTCGTGCGCCAAGGCGAGGCGCCCGGTGCTGGCGACCACCTGCGCCACGTACTGCTCGAAGGGCACCGTCTGCATCAAGTCGCCAGGGAGCCCGAACGGCGTCAGGTCCAGCTGCCCGCTGAGGATGCTGCCCCCCGGCAGGCGCACGTTGGACGCATACACGTCTTCGAGACGGCGATGCAGGAAGACCCACGGGGCCTCGGGGAAGGCCGCCTGCAGCACCGGCAGGTGCGCGATGTGCACCGCCTCGGGCTTGAGCACCACGTCCCCGCCGCGCGGCAGGAAGGGCGCGGCTTGGGCCAGCACCAGCGCCCGCACGAAGGCAGCGCGTTCCGCGGGCGAGACCCCGGGCGCGTGCCCCGCGAGCGCGACGTCGAGCGTGGCCGGTTCGCTGAGGACCACCGTGTCGGGGCGCTCCGAGAGGGCCTGCGTCACCAGCGTGGAGCCGCAGCGCGAGAGGTGCATCACCAGCCCGGCCACTCGGATGGGCGGAGCGTCGGCGTCGGCGCGTCCGAGCTCTCGATGCGACGCGAGCGTGCGGAAGAGCAGCGACGCCGGGCGCCCCAGCCAGCGCTCCACCGTGCCTTGGAAGAACGGCTCGAGCGGCCCCGCACCCCACACGGGGATCGACTCCACGAGCCACTGCCGACCGTCCCACGCGCGCACGTGCACCGGCACGAAGGGCACCCCGCTCATCGCAGCCACCGCTCGAGGTGCTCGCGGCGCGCCTCCCGCACGGCTTGCTCGAGCTCCTCGCGGGACACCTGCAACGCGGGACCCGGCGCCAGCCGCTCGAGCGCCACCTCGAGTTCCGTGACGGTCTCGGCCGCGAGCAGGTTCCTGAGCAGCTCAGGACGCGCCAGCACGTGGCTCCGCAGCCGCGCGAACGAAGTGGACATCGCGCCGAGAATACCTCCCGCGAGTGCTACAGTCGCGCTCGTTGGACTACGCCGAACGCCATGGCCTCGCCTGCCGCTTGCCCATCGAGGTGGACCTCGCCGCGCTCGAGCGCGACGTGGCTGCCCTGCCGCCCGACGCGTGGGTGGGCCACTTCAACACGCGCGTCTACGAAGGGGACTGGAGCGGCGCAGCGTTCCGTGCCCCCGGAGGCGACGCCGCTCGGCTCTACCCGGACCTGACCGGCGCGCTGCCGTTCCTGGACACGCCGCTGCGGGCGAGCTGCCCCGGGGTGGACGCGCTCATCGGCCGCTTCGCGTGCTCGCTCCACGCCGTGCGCTTCCTGCGGCTCGGTCCGGAGACTTCGAGGCCCCGGTCGCGCTGTCGTTCGACGGACTGGGTCGCAGCTGGGTGGCGGATCGCGTGACGGGTGACGTCAGCATCTTCCGAGGCGGCTCGTTGGTGGACACGTACGTGCCCGACCAGGGCGCCCCCTTCGCGCTGTCGTCGCGACCCGATGGTTCGGTCTACGTAGCGGTCGTCTGAGAGCGAGCACCTCGGCGCAACGAGCTCTCAGTCGTCTTCGATCAACCGGCCGCGGAAGAAGCGCTGGATCTTGTGGTGGGGCGCTTCTTGCGCGACGGGTGCGGCCAGCGGCAGCGGAGCCGGTACGGGCGGGGGCCCGGACACGCGCGGCGGGGGTGGCGGCGGCGGCGCGATGACGGGCACCGGCGCAGGGGGCGGCAGCACGGGAGAGAAGGCCGCCTGCGAAGGCGGGGCGGGACGCAACGTGGGCGGCAGTGTGGATGCCCTGGACGCCGCCTGAGCGGCCGCAGCGAGCACATCGGGCAGCCGCTTCATCACCAGGCTGGTGCCCATGCGCAGCGATGGGGCGCTCACGTCCTGGCGCACCAGCACGCACAGGATGATCTCCCCGGCGGTGCGCAAGAACAGCAGGTGCGGGCCGTGCGTCAGGGTCACCGAGTCGATCTGCTCGCCTTGCGTCTCGAGCGCGTCCTTGAGCCGCGCGATGCGTGGCGCGGCCTCTTCGAGCGCGTGGTCGTCGAACATGGCGGGCATGTCTCGGGCGCGCACCTGCCCCAGCAGGTCCACGACGAAGCTGCCCATCACGCCTTCCACGTCACGCAGCGTGCTCAGCAGCGGGGCCACGCTCATGGACTAGCCGTTCGCAAGAAGCGCGTGAGGTCCGCCCGCCGGTCGGCTCGCAGCGCCACGATGGTCTGACGCTCCACGCGCACCGCGCACTGCACCTGCGCCGTCTTCGCGTGCAGCTGTTCGAAGGACTCCAGCCCCAGGCTATCCGCGATCAGCGTGGCCAGCCGGGCCACGTAGGCGCCCGTCTGGGCCAGCAGCTCGGCGTTGCCCTTCTCACGGAGCACGTCGCCCTCCACGTCGATCTCGGCGAGGTCGGTCACCCCCGCGAGGCTCATCAGCTGCTCCACGTCATCGCTCATCGCTGCGCTCTCCTTGGTCAACGTCGCGCTCCGGTGCAGCCCCGAGTCGCCGTCGCTGTGGCGGGCGCTGCCGAGCGGCGCGAAGGGCAGCACCTCGGCCACGTGGGCCACGGGGATGCCCGTGACGGTCTGCTCGGGTCCCGGGATGACGTCGCTCTCGTCCTGCTCTTGGGCGGCACGCAGCAGCAGGTTCTGCCAGCTCTGCTGAATCGTGGCGCGCGACGGCCAGGGGCGGTCCACCGGCGTGACCTCCCCGCCGCGCCAGCGCAGCATCTCGAACACGGCACGCTCGCCGATGGCGCCGCCGTAGCGCGCGTGGACGATCTGGCCCGCGTCGAAGTACAGATAGCCCATGCGGCCGTCCGACGTCACCTGCATGCAGCCGTGGGTCGCGCGCGTGCACTCCAGCTGAACCAGGTCGAAGAGTGAAGCGCCGCTCAGGGAGGCTCGAAATCCGGGGTGGCTAGGGGTGGTCATGTTGCTGCTCCTGTTCACTCACGTCGTCACCTTCAAATCTCGGCGGGGTAGGCCTCGGCGCCATGCGACACGAGGTCGAGGCCGGCGCGCTCTTCATCCGGGGAGCAGCGCAGGCCGATCACCCGGTCGATGACCTTGAAGAGCAAGAGCGACGTGCCGAAAGCCCAGATGAAGCACACCAGCGCGCCCAGGGTCTGACTGGCGAGGCGCATGATGGAGAAGCCCTCGTGGTGGAAGAGGGCCACCGCCAGCGTGCCCCACACGCCGCACACACCGTGCACGCTGACTGCGCCGACGGGGTCGTCGATGCCGCGACGCTCGAAGAAGAACACGGAGGCGATCACCAGCGCGCCCGCCACCGCGCCGATCACGACGGCAGCCCAGGAGGGAACGTAGGCGCAGCCGGCCGTGACGCCCACCAGGCCGGCGAGCGCGCCATTTGCGGTGATGCCCACGTCGGGCTTGCCGACCAGGCGCCACGACACGAACATGGCCGAGATGGCCCCCGCGGCTCCGGCCAGGTTGGTGTTCACAGCGATGAGCGCGAGGGACTTGCCGACGCCGCCATAGAGCGCGCCCTCACCGCCGGTGACGCCCGTGGTGCTGCCCGCGTTGAAGCCGAACCAGCCCATCCACAAAATGAAGACGCCCAGGATCGTGTAGGCCACGTTGTGACCCGGGATGGGGCGTGGCGTGCCGTCCTTGCTGTACTTGCCGAGGCGCGGGCCGATGGCGATGGCACCGGCCAGGGACGACCAGCCGCCCACGCTGTGCACCACCGTGGAGCCCGCGAAGTCGCTGAAGGCAGGCAGCCCCAACGAAGCCAGCAGGCCGCCCTCGGGCGCCTCGAGCCAGCCGCCGCCTGCAAAGAGACCGCCCCACGCCCAGCTCCCGAAGATCGGGTAGATGACCATCGTGATGACCACCGTATAGGCCAAGTAGGCTTGGAACTTGGTGCGCTCGGCCATGGCACCCGACACGATGGTCGCCGCCGTGGCCGCGAACACGGTCTGGAAGAGCAGGAAGGCGTAGTTCCACGGCACGTCGTCGTAGCCGACGAGGAAGAAGCCGTCCGTCCCGAAGAGCCCGTTGGTGGTGCCGAACATCAGCCCGAAGCCAACGGCCCAGAACACGACGGACCCGAAGCAGAAGTCCATCAGGTTCTTCATCAGGATGTTCACGGCGTTCTTGGCGCGCGTGAATCCAGCCTCGACGAACGCGAAGCCGGCCTGCATCCAGAACACCAGGATCGAAGCCACGATGATCCACAGGAAGTTGACCGGGAGTCCGCCGCCGCCGCCGTTGAGGGGGTCTTGGCTCAGCTCCGGGGTCTGCGCCGCCACAGCGTCCGTGGGGGCGGTGTGCTGCGTGGCGCTGGCGTCATCCGACTGAGCACCGACCGAGAGCGGCACGGCGTGGACGAGGAGCGCAAAGACGAGGGGGAGCGTCCGGGCTTTCATCTCGATGATCTTCCACGGCCAACGTTTCGCCCCGATTTCGTCTCAGTAACAATGACGCGCTGCGTAATCGGGCGCCGCGGAGAGCGTGAAAGGCGTTACAGACAGGTGCGTTTCCGAGAATGACGCGCTCACCTTTTCCTACGTTTCGGGCGTCTTTGTCACAAGGCGTGTTTCGAGCGGGTAACGGCGCCCGTGGCTCGGGTTCGCGTGGCCCCTCGTTGCGCCCGTCACGCTGCCCGGTATGCATTCCCGGTCGCGCGAGGCGCGCCCAACTGCTAGGGTCGGCGCCTTCGGAGGTCCCTTTCATGCCAGGTTCTGTTGCCGCTGGGTTGACGTACACCCCCACCCTCATCTTCGAGCGGGGCGCCAAGGGTCGCACGGGCGCTTCGCTGCCCAAGCCCGAGGTCCCGCAGGTGGATCCGGCCGCCCTCTATGGCGACCTGTTCCGCAAGCAGCAGCCCGGCCTGGCCGAGGTCTCGGAGCCCGAGGCCGTGCGCCACTACGTGCAGCTCAGCCAGCAGAACTTCGCCATCGACACGGGCATGTACCCGCTCGGGTCCTGCACCATGAAGTACAACCCGAAGGTCAACGAGTGGGCCGCGCGCCTGCCGGGCTTCGCCGGGCTGCACCCGCTCACGCCGGACAGCATGGCGCAGGGCGCCCTCGAGCTCATGTACCGCCTCGAGCAGGGCCTCGCGCAGGTCTGCGGCATGGACCGCGTCTCGCTGCAGCCGGCCGCCGGCGCGCAGGGCGAGTACGTGGGCCTGCAGATGATCCGCGCGTACCACACCGCGCAGGGTCGCAGCCCCAAGAAGGTGCTCATCCCCGAGACGGCGCATGGCACCAACCCCGCCAGCTGCGCGCTCAACGGCTTCACGGCCGTGCCCTTCCCGGTGGACGAGAACGGCATCGTGTTGCCGGATCAGCTCGCGCCGTTCGTGGACGACGACGTGGCGGCCATCATGGTCACCAACCCCAACACGGTGGGCCTGTTCGAGACGCACATGGCCACCATGGCCGAGATGGTGCACGCGAAGGGCGGCCTGGTGTACGGCGACGGCGCCAACCTGAACGCCATCATGGGGCGCGGTCGCCCCGGTGACTTCGGCATCGACGTGATGCAGTTCAACCTGCACAAGACGTTCACCACGCCGCACGGCGGCGGCGGCCCCGGCTGCGGTCCCGTCGGCTACAAGATGATCCTCGACCCGTACGCGCCCGTGCCCGTGTCGGAGCGCAACGAAGACGGAACGTACCGGTTGGACTACCGCAGCCGCCCGAACAGCATCGGCCGCGTGCGCTCGTTCAACACCAACTTCGGCATGGCCGTGCGCGCCTACGCGTACATGCGCGAGATGGGC
>CAZEAA010000040.1:0-25615 GCA_964510015.1 uncultured Sandaracinaceae bacterium | reverse complement strand
GCCGTGGACTTCGCCGACGCGGCGTCCATCTACGCGGCGCTGATCGAGATTCCGCCGCCGAAGGCGGTGCGCGGGAAGCCCACGGTGCGCATGGCCACCCCGGCCGAGCGGGATGACGCGACCGTGCAGACCGGCCAGCCGCGCTTCTCGTCCCCCGACGGGTTCACGCCCGGGGAGAAGAAGCCGAGCGAGCAGAAGCCGGGCGACAAGACGCCGGGCGACAAGAAGCCCGGGAGCAAGGTCGCGCGTCCGCTGCACGTGCCCGCCTGGATGATCCCCCTGGTGCTGCTCGGTGGAGCCGGCATCATGGCGCTGGGCGCCGCCATCGCGTACTGGTTCATGCGCTGAATAACCACGCGGGGCGTCGCGTCCGACCCCCGCCGTCGCCCTTTCCGGGCCAAGTTGGTAGGCTTCTGGGATGCGCGAGCTCGAGAACAGGAAAGTGGGCAAGATGGGTGCGAACGTGAGCAAGAGTGGAGCCGTCTTCTTCACGGCGCTGGCGCTGGCCTCGCTGGTGAGCGGGGTCTCGGACTCCGCGCTCGCCCAGCAGTCCATGTTCGGAAACGCCTCGCTGCGGTCCGGCTTCCTGCCCGACCCGCACTCGCTCAACGGGCAGAGCGGCGGCAACGTGGACGCCAGCGGCGTGAACGGCGGCTGCAACGGCTTCATCTCGCCGCACCCCAGCCACGTGGTCACGCTGACCAGCGCGTTCCGGTGGATGCGGATCTTCGTGGAGTCGCAGGGCGACACCACCATCATGGTCCAGACGCCGCAGAACACGGTGCTCTGCAACGACGACACCTACGGCTTGAACCCCGCGGTGGAGGGCGGCTTCCAGCCCGGGACCTACCGCATCTGGGTGGGCAGCTACTCGCAGTCGTCGGCCGCGCCATACACCATCCGCTTCACCGAGATCGCCGCGATGGTGCCGGGCGCCGCAGGGCCCACAGGGCCGACGGGTCCCACCGGTCCGACGGGTCCCACGGGGCCGACCGGGCCCACCGTCCAACCGCAGGGTGGGCTCACCATGACGGTCGACGCGATGCAGGGCAACGGCACGCCGGGCTGGATCGATGCGCGCTTGCGGCCGGATCCCGCCGTCCTCGAAGGGGCCGCGGGCGGCACCATTCGGGCCCAAGACGCGGCCGAGCCGGCCTGCCGTGGGTTCGTGCAGTCCATCCCGGACCACATCCTCTACGTGCAGGGGCGCGCGCGTTACTTGCGCCTCTACGTGGAGGCCTCCGAAGACACCACCATGGTCATCCGCACGCCGGACGGACGTTGGCTGTGCGACGACGACGGCGGCGGCAACTTGCAGCCCATGCTGGAGCAGGAGAACTGGGCGCCCGGTCAATACCTGGTGTGGATCGGCACCTACAGCGCGCGCGGGACGGGCACCGTGCCCTATCGCCTGATGGCCACGCGCACCCCGCTGCCCGGCGCCGCCGCGCCCACACGTCCGCCGCGCCGCCGCTGAGGACCGACGTCGGTCGGGTGGTAAGTCGACATGCTCTGCGCCGACCGTTAGTGTCGAGGGTCGAGCATGTCGTCCGAACACGAGACCAAGCGAGGGCTGACCCGTGAGGTCCTGGCGGAGACGCTGGCCCTCCCGACGGCTGGCCTGTTCGAGCCGGACGCCACCATGCGGCCGCTCGGGCTGCGCCACTCGGAGCGGCCCGTGCCCAGCTTGCACCTGCGCTCGAGCCGCATTCCGTTCGAGGGCACCGGCGCCACGCTGCGGCTGCGCGAGCCGCTGGCCGAGGGCGGCATGGGCCTCATCGCGCTGGGCGAGCAAGGGGCGCTGCGCCGCGAGGTGGCCGTCAAGACGCTCAAGCCGGAGCTGCGCGACCCCGACCTGATCGACCGGCTGCTCACCGAGGCGCGCATCACCGGCGTGGTGGAGCACCCCAACATCGTCCCCATCTACGCGCTGCAGGCGGACGACGAGGGCGTGCCGCTCATGGTGATGAAGCGCATCCACGGCGTGTCGTGGCGCGCCATGCTGCGCGACGACCACCACCCGGGCTTTCCGGCCGACGCCGAGGACCGCTTGGCCTGGCACCTGCGCGTGCTGATGGACGTGTGCGACGCCGTCCACTACGCGCACAGCCGCGGCATCCTGCACCTGGACCTGAAGCCCGACAACGTCATGATCGGTGGCTTCCGCGACGTGTACCTGGTGGACTGGGGGGTGGCCGTCAGCACGCGCGAGCATCACCGCGGCTGGCTGCCGATGGCCGACGAGGTGGCCGAGGTGGTGGGCACGCCCAGCTACATGGCCCCCGAGATGGTGGACCGGCAGAGCTCGGTGCTGAGCGAGCGCACCGACGTGTACCTGCTGGGCTCGGTGCTGCACGAGATCCTCACGGGGCGCCCGCCGCACCAGGCCGACAACGTGCGCGACATCCTGTACGCGGCCTACGAGTCGCGTCCGCCGCGCTTTGACAACGACGTGCCGGCCGAGCTGGCCGCCATCGCCACGCGCGCGCTCGACCCCCGCGCCGAGCGACGCTTCGAGAGCGCCGAGGCCTTCCGCTCCGCGGTGGTGGCGTTCCTCGAGCACCGCAGCTCGGCCGCGCTGGCCGAAGACGCCGCGCTGATCCTGGCGCGCCTGCGCGTGACCGTGGCCCGCGAGCGCCTGCGCCAAGAGACGTTCGACAACACCCGCTCGTCCGTGGACGCCACGCTGCAGCGCGAGGTCATGCGCGAGTTCGTGGAGTGCCGCTTCGGCTTCTCGCGAGCGCTGCAGGAGTGGCCCGAGAACGCGCGTGCGCGCGCCGGCTTGGTGGAGGCGCTGCTGCTGATGGCCGAGCACCAGCTGTCGCGCCACGACACCACGGCGGCGTCGGCCACGCTGCGCGAGGTGGAGAACGCCACGCCGGAAGAGCAGGAGCTGGTGAGGGCGCTGGAGCTCAAGATCATGACGCGGCTCGAGCGTCAGGCCCGGCTCGAGCAGATCGGCTACGACCAGGACCCGAAGTACGGGCGCCGCGACCGCGCGCTGTTCGTGCTCGTGGTGTCCTTCGTGCTGGGGGTGTTGCCCATCGGCGGCTTCATCGGCATGCGCATGGGCTGGTACCAGTACGCGACGTGGCACTCGTTCGCGTTCACCGGGGGCCTGACCGCCATGCTGCTGTTCGGGGCCATCGCGTTCCGACGCCGCATGATGCCCAACCGCGCGGGGCGGCGCTTCGTGGCGGCCATGGTGGTGCTCTGCATGCTCACGCTGGTGAACCGCGTGGTGGCGCTGGCGCTCGGGCACACGGAGTTCCGCGACGTGGCCTTCGACCTGTTTCTGTTCGGGACCGGGGCCGCCATGATCGGGACGCTCACCGACCGGCGCTTCCTGGCCCTGGCGGTGGCCTTCACGGTCTGCGGTCTGCTCACCGCCATGTTCCCGAGCTACGGGCTCCTGCTGATCGGCATCGCCGCGTGGCTCGGCCCCGGCTGGACGTCGTGGTCCTGGCTGAAGAGCGCGGCCGTGGACGACGACGCCGAGGACCTGCCGCGCCGGGTGAACGCCAAGGAGCCCACGGTCCGGACGCGCAACACACGCCGCCCGCCGGCGCCGTAGCCACGCGACGATCGCCAGCGCAGGGCGCCTGTGGCACCTTTCCGAGCGCGTGATCCGCCTGCACTACAGCAACCGCACGGAGGCCCTGCTCGCCCGGTTCGTGGAGCAGCTCCGCGCGCAGCGCGCGGTGACGCATGCACTCGAGCCGGTGCAGGTGATCGTGCCCAACCGGAACATGGAGGCCTACCTCGAGCGTGGCGTGGCCGAGGCGCTCGGCGTGTCGGCGAACCTGCGCTTCGCGCGGCTCGAGCGCTTCATGGGGAGCTGGCTCGAGCGGGCGCTGCCCGACCTGCGCATCCTCGACCGCACGGCCTACGAGAGCCTGCTGCTGACGTTGCTGCACGACCCCGCGCGCCTCGCGGCGCCGAGCCTCCACGAGGTGCGAGAGTACATCGACGCGGGCGCGAACGCCGACGCGCGCGACGTGCGACGCGTGCAGCTGGCGCGGCGCCTCGGGCACCTCTTCGAGGCCTACGGCTTCACGCGTCCGGAGCTGCTGGAGGCGTTCATGGCGGGGGAGCTCGGGACGCAACACCCGGACTACGTGGGCACGGCGCGCTGGGAGGGGGCGCTGCTGCGTGAGATCACGGCGGCCCACGCGCCGCGACCCGTCTTCGCGCCGCGCGCGCACTACGTCCCGCTGGCGACGGCGTTCAACGCGCTCGCGGCGCTCCCCACCGTGCTGAGCCCGGTGGCCGAGGGCCTGCTGTTCCCCGAGAGCGAGCGCGCGGCGCGGCCCAGGCTGCACGTCTTCGGCGTGAGCTACGTGGCGCGCGTCTTCCAATGGCTGTACGGCGCTCTCGGGCAGGTGGCCGACGTGGACCTCTACGTGGTGAACCCGTGCATGGAGTTCTGGGAGGACGTGCCGAGCGAGTCCGAGCTGCGGGCTGCGCGGAGGCTGCCCCGGCGCGGGGCGCCACGCGCGCTCGAGCCCGCGGATGGCGAAGACCCTCGCCCGTCGCGGGATGAGCACCTGGCCCTCCACCAAGCGGACGAGCCGCCCTTGCTGGTGGCGTTCGGGCGGCCGGGCCGCGAGCACGTGCACCTGCTGAACGAGCTGACCCAGGCCGACTTCGAGCCTTGCTTCGTGGACCCCGCGGCGAGCGCCGAGGCGGCGGGACGCGAGCCCAGCGTGCTCGAGGCCCTGCAGCGCGACATCTTGCTGCGCGCCCCTGTGGCGGACGCCCCGCTCACGCCTCGCAGCGTGCGCGACTCGTCCGTGCGCTTCCACGCGTGCCCCAGCATCCGGCGGGAGGTGGAGGTGGTGGCCGGCGAGATCTGGCGCGCCGTCCGCGCGGCCAGCGAGACGAACGCGCCGCTCGGCTTCCACGAGATCGCGGTGCTGCTGCCGAGCGACGCGCGCGACGAGTACCTGCCGCACGTGGAGGCCGTGTTCGCCGAGGCGCACGCCATCCCGCACAGCGTCGTGGACCTCGACCTGGCGAGCACCAGCCGCGTGGTGGACGCGTGCCTCGCGCTGGTGGAGCTGCCCCTCGGTCGCTTCGCGCGCCCCGAGGTGCTGGCGCTGATCACGCACCCCAACGTGCTGGCCAACATGCCGGAGGCGTCCATCGACGACGTGCGTCAGCTGGTCAGCGAGCTGGGTGTCTTCTACGGGCTCGACCGCGACGAGCTGGCGGACACCTACGTGGACGAGGACCGCCTGAACTGGGAGCAGGGGCTCCTGCGCGTGGCGCTCGGGGAGCTGATGAGCGACTCCCGGAGCCCGGCCGACCTCGGGCTCCCGCTGGGCGACTCGCACTACCTGCCGGTGTCCACGGATCCGAGCTGGGCACGTTCCTTCTCGCTGCTGATGCGGGGGCTCATCGCCGACGTGCGCTTCGCGCGCGGCGAGGCGCGACCGCTTCGCCAGTGGGCCGAGTTCTTCGCCGGCATGTGGGAGGGCTACGTGCTGCCCGGGGGCGACGCCGAGCAGAGCGAGCTGCGCAGCTGTCTCGGGGCGGCCCGCTCGCTGGTGGAGCGCGACGTCGCCGCGCTGCCCGTGTCCTATCGCGTGGCCTCCATGCTGGTGGGCGAGGCGCTCGCGGGGATGGGCGCCACGCGCGGCGACTACCTGGCCGACGGGGTGGTGGTGTCGTCGTTCTTGCCGATGCGCGCCATCCCCTTCCGACAGACCTTCGTGCTGGGCCTCGGAGAGGGCGCGTTCCCGGCACGCGACACGCGCGACACCATGGATCTGCGCCTCGAGCGGCGGCAGCTCGGTGACGTGCGCGCCAGCGAGCGCGACAAGTACATGTTCCTCGAGGTGCTGCTGAGCGCGCGCGACGCGCTGTCCGTCTCGTGGGTGGCCCGCGATCCGTACACCAGCGACCCCATCCCGCCGTCGCCGGTGGTGGAGCTGGTCATGGACACGCTCGAGCGCTCGTATCTCTCGGCGGAAGAAGCGGCGGGGCTGGTCGAGACGCACGCGCTCTTTCGCCACGACCCGCTCGACCCGGGCAGCCCCTTCGCCGAAGCCCACACCGAGGCCTGGCTCCGGCAGCTGGGGCGCCTCGCCCGCGTGACGCTGCGCGAGGACGCCGCGAGTCACGAGCGCAGCACGACGGCGCCCGATCTCAGCGACGCCATCGACGCGCTACGCGGGCAGGTGCCGGACGGCGACCTGGCCATCCTGGGCCGCGAGCTGCGCACCATCTCGCTGGCGGAGGGCTGGCGCGCCGACGCCGCGGCCCTCGGCGGAAGCGCCACGCCGCCCGGGCGTCCGGCGGTGAGCGTCAGCGTGCCCAGCGGTGCACCCACGCGCGAGGAGCGAAACGACGACGACGACAACGACGCGCCGCTCGAGACGCTACAGCTCTCGCGCTCGCACCTCTTCCGCTTCCTCGAGGACCCTCAGAGCGGCTGGGCCGAGGCGCTGCTCGGGGTGACGCGCAGCGACGACGACGAGGGCGCCGAGAGCCTCGAAGACGAGCCCTTCGAGCCGAGCTCGCTCACGCACGTCACGGCGCTGCGACAGGCCTTCTGGGAGGGGGTGGCGCCGGGGGCCACGCTGGCCGGGTCGTACGAGCGGACGGTGGCGCGCCTGCAGGCCCGCGGCGAGTGGCCCGTGGCGGCGCTGGCGCGCGCGCGGCGGGAGCCGGATCTCGAGCTGCTCGCGTCGTGGCGCGCGGGCCTCACGCAGCTCGCCGCAGAAGGTGAGCTGCCCCGCCGCGTGCGCCTTGGAGACGCGCTCGAAGATGGCGACGTCGAGCGTCTGCTGCCGAGCTTGGCGCTCGAGCTGCTCGACCCGCGCCCGGGCCACGCGGCGCGCCTGCGGGTGTTGCTGCGGGGGCGCACCGAGGCGCTCTTGGGGCAGCGCTCCTCGCTGTTGCTGGAGACCGCGCCGAGGCCTTCGGCGGCCCGCACCCGTGCGCGGCGGGAGGAGCGCGCCGGCCTGCGCGGGTTCCTCGACCACCTGCTGCTGACCGCCTCCGGCGAGGAGGTCGACCGACACCCGGTGCACGTGCTCTACCCCGGCGAGCCGCGGCCAGTCGACGTGGGGCTCGCCGGGCTCTCGGAGGCGAGCGCGCGTGCGTACTTGAGCATGCTGGTGACCGACCTGCTCACGAGCCACCACGCGTACTACGCGCCTGCCGGCCCGCTCCTCGAAGAGCTCCACCAGTGGGGCGCGCGCAGCCCCGACGCGTGGCACGCGGCCGTGGTGAAGGCGCGCTACGGCGCGTTCGGACGCGCCTACGGCAGCGTGCCGCACTCGGAAGAGTATCCCGTGCCCTCCATCGACGAGCTGCACGCCATGTACGCGCGTCGCTATGGGCTCTATGCGCAGCTGCGCGGCGGGGTGGCCGCGTGAGCCCGCCGAGGCGCTTCGCGCGGCCGGCGGTGCTGGACGAGATCCCGCTGGCGGCGCACGCGTGGATCGAGGCGTCCGCCGGGACGGGCAAGACCTTCACGCTCGAGAACCTGATCGTGGAGCTGATCGTGCGGGCGGGCGCGCGGCTCGACGAGATCCTCGTCCTGACCTTCACCGAGAAGGCCACGCTCGAGATGCGCGAGCGCGTGCGCAAGACGCTGGTGGCCCTGGTGAACGCGGGCCCCGACGACCCGCGCGTGGACCCGAGCGACGCCGAGGCGAACGTGTGGCAGCTGGACGAGCCGGCGCTCGCGCGCCTGCGGGAGGCCGTGGCCGGCTTCGAGGCGGCCAGCATCCACACCATCCACGGCTACTGCCAGCGGGTGATCAAGGAGCACGCCTTCCGCAGCCACGACCTCTTCGATCAAGCGCTGGCGGACACCGAGACCCACTTCCGCCGTGCGGTGCGCGCGGTGCTGCGCGAGGCGCTGCGCCCCGGCGACCCAGCCCACGCGGTGCTTCGCGCGGCCCTGCACGACCAGACCGCGACGCAGCTGGCCGAGACGCTCGAGCGCTGGTCGTCGGAGCCGGGTGTGCTGATGCCGCCGGCGTCGCTCGCCGAGGTCCACGCGGCGGCGGCGCTGTGTGCGCCCATGCCGCGGTTGCATGCGCTGCTGGCGGCGGCGCGCGAGGACGGGGCTCGCACACGCGACGCGCTCGCTGGACACGTGGAGGCGCTCCACACCTGCGCGCTCGCGGTGCTGGCCACCACGGACCTCATGGACGCCGCCGCGTGCCTCGCGGACTGGGCGAGTCGCATGCATCTCTCGAAGCCGGCCTCGCCCTGGGTGTTCGAGCGCGCGGGGAAGAACCCCGCCCTCGCGCGGGCGCTCGCGCCGTTCGAGGTGTTGCTGCGCAGCGTGCCGCACTTTCCCATGCTGGTGGTGCAGACGCTGTTGCCGCGCGTGCTCGCGAAGGCCCGCACGTCGAAGCAGGCGAGCGGCGAGATGGACTTCGACGACCTGCTCACGCGGGTGCGCGACGCGCTCGCGGGGGAGGCTGGCCCGCGTCTCGCGGCGGCCCTGCGCGCGCAGCATCGCTTCGCGATCGTGGACGAGTTCCAGGACACCGACGCGACCCAGTGGGAGATCTTCCGGCGCCTGTTCTTCGACGGGAACGAGCGGCCCGAGGAGGTGCCCCTCGCGGAGCGCCGCGCGCTCTACCTGATCGGAGACCCCAAGCAGGCCATCTACGCCTTCCGCGGGGCCGACGTGCACACCTATCTCACAGCGCGCGACGCGCTCGCGGCGCACACGAAGCGCGTGGTGCTGAAGCAGAATTTCCGCAGCACCGCCGCGGTCATCGGGGCCTACAACGCCATCTTCGCTCGCGGCTTCTTCTCGGGGTCCATTCGCTACGACGCGCCGGTGACGTGCGGCAACCCCCTGTTGACGGCGAAGCATGACGACGGCGGTTCCGCTCGGCCGCTGGTGCTGCTCCGGCCGCTCCCCGCGGGCGACGGCAAGCTCGGCGCCGACGGAGTGCGCGAGACGCTGGCGGAGGCCATCACCGCCGAGATCGAGGCGCTGCTGGGGGACGGCCCCGCGGCCCTCCGTGTGGGCGCCGAGGGAGCGCTGCGGCGCCTCACCCCGAGCGACATCTACGTGCTGGGTCGCAACGGCTCGGACCTCGATGGCGTGCACGACCGCCTGGCCGCGCGCGGCATCCCGTGCGCCTACTTCAAGCGTCACGGCCTCTTCGGCACGCGCGAGGCCGAGGACCTCTTGATGGTGCTGCGGGCCGTCGCGGACCCGAGCGAGCGCAGTCACCGCCTCAAGGCGTGGCTGACGCCGTTCTTCGGGCTGCAGCTCGACGAGCTGACGGGGGACGAGTCCCTGCACGACGATCACCCGCTGGTGGCCCGCCTCGTTCGCCTGCGCGAGCGCTGCGAGGTGCGGGACTACGCCGGCTTCGCGCGGGAGCTGCTGCACGAGAGCGGGCTCGCGCGGCGCGAGCTGTTCGTGGAGGAGAGCGCGCGACGGCTGACCAACTACCAGCACCTCGTGGACATCTTGCTGGCGCGCTCGCACGGGCGGCGCCGCACGGTGGACGAGCTGGTGGTGGACTTCCAGCAGCTCGTGGAGGGGCAGGGCGGCCCCGAGGTGAGCGACGACGTCGAGCGCGTGGCGACGGAGGGGGCGGCGGTTCAGCTGCTCACCATGCACAAGTCCAAGGGCCTCGAGGCCGAGGTGGTCTTCGTGCTGGGCGGCCTCGCCAGCGCCGAGCGCCCGGACCGCGGCCCGCGCGTCCGTCACGTGCGGGGCACGCGCGAGGCCTGGATGCGCCCGCTGCCCGCGTCCGTGGCGAGCGACATCGCACACGAGCAGGCCGAAGAAGACGAGCGGCTGTTCTACGTGGCGCTCACGCGCGCGCGCTCGCGCTTGTATCTGCCCTTCTTCGGTCAGGACGCCGCGGACTACAAGGTGCCGCAGGGCGCCCCCTATGCGCCGGTGCGCGACGCGCTCGTGAGCTTGCTCGGGGGAGGGCCGAGCGCGCGGCCGGCGTTCATCGAGCTGCGCGACGTGGTCGCGGGGAGCGCTGCATCCCACGCGGAGGGGCAGCCCGAGGCGGCGCGCTTCATGCCGCCTCCCCTCGATGCGGCGGCCACGGTTCCTCCGCTGCCCGCCCCCCTCGATGCCCAGCAGTTCGCGGACCTGCGGCGTCGCCATCGCGGGCCGCTCGCCACCTCGTACTCGCGGCTCGCTGGGCGACGCACGAGCACCCTCACGGAGGGGGCGCCCAAGGAAGAGCCCAAGGCGGACGTGCACGATGCGCCGTCGCTCATGGCCAGCCGTCTCGCGCCCGCGAGCCTCGCGCTCCCGGGGGGCGCGGCGACGGGTCTCTTCCTGCATGAAGCGCTCGAGCGGGTGGACCTGCACTACATCGCACGCCTCACGAGCGCGGACGAGGCGCTGACGCGGGAGGACGGTGGCCCCGAGCTCGCCGCGCTGCTCAAGGCGTGTGCGGCGCGCAACGGCGTCGCCGCGGAGCACGTGGCGGTGGGCGCCGAGGTGCTCTTCCACGCGCTGCGCACCCCGCTGCCCACGCGCGCTCTCGGGAGCGTGCCGCTGGTGGACGCCACGCGCGTGGTGCGCGAGATGACCTTCCAGTTTCCGATCCCCGAGGGCCACCACCCGAGCCTCGGGCGCGCGGAGCCCCGAGCGCCCGCTGACGGGGCGGCTCCGTTCCGCATCGAGCGCGGCATCGTGCGCGGCGTGGTGGACGTGGTCTTCGAGCACGACTCGGCCATCTACTTCCTGGACTGGAAGAGCGACCGCATCGAGGGCGACGAGGCCACGCTGCGCGCGAACGTGGCAGCGCACTACGACCTCCAGATCAAGCTCTACACGCTGGGGGTGCTGCGGCTGCTCGGCGTGTGGGACGAGGCGGCCTACGAGCGCTCCTTCGGCGGGCACCTCTATGCCTTCCTGCGGCCGATGGCGCTGGGGCAGCCGGGGGTGGTCTTCGAGCGGCCCTCGTTCGCGGACGTGCAGCGCTGGGAGAGCGAGCTGCGCAGCACGTCGTTCGTGGGGGCCCCCGAGGGCGCCGCGGGAGGGGTGCGATGACCCTCCATGCAGGAGGCGCAGGGCGTGCGCGCTGGGCTGTGGCGGAGGGCGCCGCGCCGCCGTTCGACGTCACGTTGCTGGCCGTGGCGGCCGCGCTCGAGCAAGACGCGACCGTGGCCTTGCGGGCCCACGAGCTGGGCAGCATCGCCTCGGACCTGCCCGGCGTGGAGCGCCGCGACGTGGCGTTGATCGTGCTGCTGCTGCTCGCCAGCGTGGCGCGCGGCTCGACGCGCCTCGGCGTGCGGGGCGCGGGGGCGGCGGAGCTCGTGGACGTGCTGCACGAGCTGAGCGAGGTGCTCGGCCCCGAGCCTCGCAAGCGGCTCGTGGACCTGGCGCAGCGCCTCGCTGACCCCGCGACGTTGCCGGCGTTCGCGCCCCTCTTCGTCGCGGCGGGCGCGCCGGGGCCCATCGTGGCCTTTGGAGATCACCTCTATCCGCAGCGCCTGTTCGAGACCGAGGGGCGCATCGCCGCGACGGTGGTGGAGCGCTTCCGCACCACGAGTGACGTGGACGCCGAGAAGGCCGAGGTCCCGCTCGAGCGCGCGCTCCGCGATGTTCTCGCGGCCCCGCCCTTCTTGGGCGGCCGCCCCCTGCGCCTCTCGCGCGAGCAGGAGGGGGCCGTGCGTGTGGCCGCCCGCGCGCCGATGGCGCTGGTGTCGGGCGGTCCAGGCACCGGCAAGACCAGCATCGTGGTCAGCCTGCTGCGCGTGCTGGTGCGGCTGGGCTACGACGCCGAGGCCGACGTGGCCCTCGCCGCGCCCACGGGCAAAGCGGCCGATCGCATGCGCGCCTCCGTGGCCCGCGCGCTGCGGGCGCTGCGCTCCCCCACCTTCGACGACGCCGCGCTCCTGCGAGCGCCGCCGCGCAGCCAGACCTTGCACCGCCTGCTGGGCTACTCGCCCCGCAGCGGGCGCTATCGCGCGCACGAGCGCAGTCCCCTCGGGGCGCGCGTGGTCATCGTGGACGAGGCGTCGATGATCGACGTGGTCATGATGGACCGGCTGCTGCGCGCGCTCTCGCCGGACACGCGCTTGGTGCTGCTGGGCGACGCCGATCAGCTGCCCTCGGTGGACGCCGGTGCGGTCTTCCGTGACCTGTGTGCGCTCAGCTCGGGCGGCGTGGTGCGCCTGACGCACAGCTACCGCATGGACGCGAGCGACCCGGCGGGCCGCAGCATCCTCAAGGTGGCGCAGGCGGTGCATCGCGGCCGCCTCTCGCAGGTGCTGCGCGAAGGGCCCGTGGAGTCGACCGAAGGCGTGGTCTCGCGCGCCCACGCGGAGCAGCTCTCGTTCTCGGGCTGCGAGTGGGTGCAGGCCGCCGACGTGCCCGCGCGCGCCGAGCTGCTCGGGCGCTGGGGCGACGCCTACCTGCGGCCGCTCATCGAGGCCGCGCGCGCGCTCGGGCCCGAGCTGGTGCTCACGGGAGGACGCCCTCCCGCCGCGCTGACACCGGCCCTCGAAGCGCTCTTCACGCGCCTCGAGGCCGCCAAGCTGCTGTCGCTCACGCGTGCGGGCTCGCTCGGGGTGGAGCGCGTCAACCAGCACTTCCACCTGCTCCATGCGCGCGACACCCGCGCGCGCTTCGGCGTGGGCGAGCCGGTGATGGTGCACCACAACGACTACGTGCGCGGGCTCTTCAACGGGGACGCGGGCGTGGTCCTCACCGGGCGCTTCGACTTCGAGCGCGGCGTGCGCAGGCTGGTGCTCTTCCGGCGTGACGACGGCTTCGTGGGGTTTCCTCTCGCGGCCATCGAAGAGGGCATAGAGCTGGCCTACGCCATCACGGTGCACAAGGCGCAGGGCTCCGAGTACGACGCTGTGGGGGTCTTGCTGCCCGATGTTCCGACGCCGCTCCTGACCCGCGAGATCCTCTACACCGCCATCACGCGCGCGCGCCGCAGCGTCACGCTGGTGGGCCCGCGCTGGGCCATCGAGGCAGCGGTCGCTCGTCGCGTCACGCGCTCGAGCGGGCTCGCGTCACGCGTCCTCGCAGACCTCGCGGACCCAGCCGCTCTGGCGGCTCCGGCGGGCTCTGGTGACTCGGCGGAGCACAACGCAAAACGCCCACCCGGCTGAGCCGAGTGGGCGTCTCGAAGAGAACCCCAGGCGCTAGATGCGGTAGGGGAAGTTCACGTTGAAGCTCGGCTGGCGGAAGGCCGGCACGCGCGCGCCGCGGACGGCGTTGGCGATGCACGAGTTGCCCGCGAAGGGGCCGCCCGTGACGTTGGCGGAGGTGACGCGACCGTTGCTGGAGAAGGTGACGGCCACGGTGGCGGTGCCGGTGGTGCCGTTGCCGCAGGCGCGCACGGCGGCCGCGCGGCCACCGAGGGCGCTCGAGACGGCCGAGCGGGACGGGGTGTCCGGGAGGTCGGCCGAGGCCTCTTCCATGGGCGCCACCGCCATGCCGAGCAGGTCGTCGATGCTGGCCATCGAGGAGCTGGTCATGGTGGCCGGAGGAGGGGTGGGCGCCGTCGACGGAGTGCTGGACGACGCGCTGGCCGTCATTTCGGTGGTGGTCGACGCGCTCATGCTGCTGGACGAGGAGGACGAGCCGCTCGGACGACGCGACGAGCTGCTCCCGCTGCTGTCGTGATCCGTGGCAGCCGCCTCGGGAGTCGGCGTTCCCTCTGCGGGAGCCGTGCCCTCTGCGGGAGCGGCGCCGGTCGGCGTCTCGCCCGCGGGCGTGGTGCCGGTGGGCTCCGCCGTGGTCCCGCTGGTCGCGGGGGCCGGCGCCTGCGTCACGACCTCGCGAATCTCGGGGGGACGCGTGACCACGAAGCCCACCCCGCCGAGCACCGCGATGACGACCACCGCAGCCGCGATGAGCACCACCTTGTTGCTGCCGCCGCCCTGCTGCGCCGGCGCCTGCACCGCAACGGGCTCCGCCGCGACCGGCGCCAGGATGGGCGCACCCAGGGCCGAGCCGAGCGAGGGGCCCACGCCGATGGCCAAGAGGTCGTCCACGGGGGACGCGGCCTTCTTGAGCGGCGACGAGGCCGGCGCGGCCGACGTGGCGCTGGCGAGCGCGCGGATGTCGATGAGGCCGGAGCCTTCACCCATGGCCATGCCGGACGAGGCCGGGAAGCCACCACCGCCACCGAGGCCACCACCGAGGCCACCGCCGCCAAGGGGCGAGCCGCCGCTCTTGAGCGGTGTGGACGCCTTCGGGGCTTCGCCACCCGTGGCGAGCGCCTGCAGGTTGCTGAGCGAGAAGAGCACCGAGTTCTCGTTGCGCTGGCCGGTCATGGCCTCGCCCGCCGAGACGCGTGGCGCCGGCTTGGACGCGACCACGTCGTCGCCGCCACCGCCGCCACCGAACAGGCTGCCGCCGCCGCTGCTCGCGAAGAGATCGTTCGCGCCGCCGCTGCTGCTGCTCTCGCTCGCGAAGAGCCCGCCGCCGTCGCTGCTGGCTGCGGCGAAGGGGTCTGCGCCCGCCGAGCCCGCGTCCTCATCGGCGCCCGCGCTGCCCAGGGCCGCCATCAGCTCGGGCACTTCGTTGAGGGCCTTCCAGCCGTCGAAGCCTTCCTTCCAGACGTACGACTCGTAGTCGATGGTCCCGTCGGAGAGCATGCCGGCGATCTGCAGCGGCGTGAACGGCCCCTGCTGCTCGCCGTCGAGCACGAGGTGCCAGGCGGCATCTCCGCCGTAATCGAATACCCGCGTGGCTTCGTCTTCGTCGTTTCCGCCCTCTACGCTGTCGCCACGGACAACGATCACGTTCGAGCACTTCTTACAACGAATCTTGAAGACCTTGCCGGCGACCTTCTCATCCGCGATGGAGTACTTCGCGGAGCAGCTATCACAGACGATTTTCATTTCCTGGCGGTCCTCTGGGCTCTGCTCGGAGGGGTGGCTCCGAGACGGGTAAAAGCGGAATCCCTTGACGGGACGTGATGATAAGCGCGCGACCCGGATGGGATCAAGATCGCGCTGCGTCTCGTAGCTACCGAACCCCGGCCCGCACCATCCTTGGGTGGATTGCGCGGCTAGTTGACGGAGGACAGTGAGGCCCCGTCCTTGCCGCAGAACGTCACGTGCTGGGCGTAGCGCTCACCGCACGTGGGGCAGATGCGCGGGAGCGTGTCCGTGGCGGTTTCGGCCTTGCGATAGAGCGTATACGGCACGAGGCCGGCGCGATCGTGAGGGCAGAACTCGGCGTCCGCGGGGTAGCCTCGGCGGCAGGTGGGGCAGATCATGCCGGCCGCCCTCAGCGGATTCTCGGCCGCCGTGACCAAGCGCTCGCCGTGCTTCGCGCAGAAGCGCTCGCCCCCGGTGCCGGCCACACCGCAGACCGGGCAGGCCAGCGCGCCGCCGGCAGCGGCGGGCTTGGGCGCCGCAGGAGCGGCTTGAACCGGGGGCGCCATCGGCTCGATCAGCGTCTCGGCGCGCGCCGCGGGGGGCGCGCCGAAGCTGCCGGGCACCGCGTGCTGAGGCAGCGGGGCCTTCTTGGGGATGAGCGCCGTGCCGGAGTTCTTGAGTGGGTCGCTCTTGCGCTCGGGCTCACTCTCGCGCCCGTCGTCGGGCTTGCTGGCGCGCTTCGCACCCACGGCGGCGTTGCGGCGCGCGCGCATCACCAGGAGCACGAAGCCGACCGTGGCGCCCAGCAGCAGCAAGCCCACGCCGAGCACCAGCCAGCGTTGCCCGCTGCCACCGCCCGCGGCCACGGCAGCCACACCAGCGGCTCGCTCCGACTCGGCGTGCTCGATCCCGACGGGGCGCCCTTGGGAGTCGCGGTCGCGCACCGCGATCAGCCCGGAGAGATCCGGCGACCGCACCTGCAGATCGGCCCGCGCCTCGAGGGCCCCGAGGGTGGCGACGATCTGATAGTCGCCCTCCGCTTCGGCGGCGTTGTCCGTGGTGACGAAGCAGCGCCCCTCCACGCGTCCGGTGGCGCCGGTGGGGCCCGTGACGCGCCACTGGATGGGCGGGTTGGTGAGCGCGCAGCCGACCGAGTCGGTGGCCCGGACGTTCAAGCAGAAGCGCGCGCCCGGCTCGATGGGCGCCTCGGGTCCGCGCATGCGCAGCGCGGTCGGCTCGCCCGCCACGCACGCGCTGGGTTCGGGCTGCGGCTGGGGCTCGGGCTGCGCCACGGGCTCCATGGGCGGGAGCTCGGCCGGCACCGTGAGGGGCACCGAGCGCGTGAACGTGCGGCTGGCGGTGCGCGTGGCGGTGCACGTGGACTCGCGCAGCTGCCAGTTGTAGGTGGTGCGCTCCGAGTAGACGAGCGTGTTCGCGTCGCGCACCGTGACCGTGTAGCGGCCCTGCTCGCCGCGCGGGTTGCCCGCGATGGTGGCGCACGCCGCCGTCCAGCTCTCGGCGCGCGCGGAGGCGGACACGCGTCGCACCTCGGCGTTGTCGCTCCAGCACGCGTTGGTGGAGCCCGAGAACGCGCCGCTGAAGCGCAGGTGGCTGCCCTCGGCGCTGATGGTCACGCCGCCGCCGGGCTCGCTCGAGGCACCGGGACGCGGCCCACAGTCGGGCCCCCAGCTGTCGAGCGCGTAGCGCACGCTGAGCGGGCTGGCCTGCCACGACCCGGTGTACTGCACCTCTTGCGCGTTGACTGGCCTCGCGACGAGGGCTCCTGCCAGCCACAACGCCGCGAGCGTGGTGACGTTCCGCGCGGAGCGAGCGCGTGCCGAGGAGCGAGCGACCATCGCGTCAGTATCCCATATTTCGAGGGCGCAACACGCGTCTTCCAGCGCTTCCAGCCACGTTAAACGAAAGAAGCCCGACGCTCGGCCGGGCTTCCTCCATCAGTCGTCTCTCGGCTCAGCCGGCGGACTTGACCTTCTTGATCTCGGCGGTCAGGGCGGGCACGGCCTCGAAGAGGTCGGCCACCAGGAAGTAGTCCGCCACCTGCGCGATGGGGGCTTCCTTGTCCTTGTTGATCGCCACGATGACCTTCGAGCCCTTCATGCCAGCGAGGTGCTGGATGGCGCCCGAGATGCCGACGGCGACGTAGAGCTTCGGCGCCACGACCTTACCGGTCTGACCGACCTGCAGGTCGGCGGCGACGTAGCCCGCGTCACACGCAGCGCGCGAGGCACCCATGGCGGCGCCGAGGGTGTCCACCAGCGGCTCCATGATGCTCTTGAAGTTCTCGGCGCTCTTCAGCGAGCGGCCACCGGAGACCACGATGTCGGCCTCGGCGAGCTCCGGGCGCTCGCTCTTGACCACCTCGAGGCTGACGAACTCGATGCGGCTGGACGCCGGATCGGTCACCTCGGCCACCGACGACACGGGGCTGCTGCCACCGGTCGGCTCGGCCGCGTCGAACTCGGTCTGACGGCCCGTGATGACCTGCTTGGCCGTGTCGACCGTGAGGTTGCCCGAGACGTTGCCGGCGTACATGGGGCGGCGCAGCACGAGCTTGCCGCCCTCGTTCTTGATGCCCGAGACGTCGCTCGCCACGCCCGCGCCGATCTTGGCGGCCACGCGGGGGAGCAGGTCCTTGCCGTACGCGCTCGCGCAGGCGACGACCACGTCGTAGTCGGCCGCGACGGCCGCGACGGTGGCGGCGTGCTTCTCGCACACGTAGCCACCCGCGATGTCGCAGGTCAGCACCTTGCCGGCGCCGAAGGCGGTGAGCTCGCTGGCGGCGCCGCTGGCGCCATCACCCACGAGCAGGATGTCGAAGTCGCCACCGACGGCGCGGGCCATCGCCACGCCGCTGAGCGAGGTGCGGCGGACCGCACCCTCGAGCAACTCTGCAACCACAAGAGTCTTTGCCATGATGTTCTTCTCCGTTCCTGTGGTGAGAGTCAGAGGACCTTCGCGTCGGACTTGAGCTTCTGGACGAGCTCCTGCACCGACTCGACGAAGGTGGTCTTGCCCGAGCGCGCGGGCGGCAGCTCGAACTTGAGGTAGGTGAGGGTCTTCTGCGGCGCAGCGCCGAGCGAAGCGGCCGTGACCTCCTCGATGGGCTTCTTCTTCGCCGCCATGATGCCCTTGAGCGACGCGTAGCGACCGCCCTCGGCCTCCGGGTACTTGAAGTCGGCCGGGGTCTGGCCGTTCTTCACGGACTCGGGCTTGAGGATGCGGTCCGACGTGGTCACCACGGCCGGGCCGGTCACCTTGATGGTGCTGACGCCGGTGTCGAGCTCGCGCTTGACCGTGAGGGTCTTGCCGTCGTCCGCGGTCTGGATGCTCATCGCGTAGTTCGCGAGCGGCCAGCCCAGCAGCTCGGCGAGCACGGTGCCCGCCACGTTGCTGTCGCCGTCGACGGTCTGCTTGCCCATGACCACCAGGTCCGGCTTTTCCTTGTCCACGATGGCCTTGAGGATCTGAGCGACCATGTTGGAGTCCAGCTCCTGGTCGTTCGCGTCCACGAGGATGCCGCGCTCGGCGCCCATCGCGAGACCCTGGCGCACGGTCTGGGCCGCGTCCTTGGGACCGATGGACACCAGGACGACCTCGCCGGTGCGAGCCTTCGTGGCGCCGTTCTCCGTCAGACGAAGCGCAGCCTCGAGGCTCCACTCGTCGAACGGGTTCATCTTCCATTCGAGGCCTTCGGACGTCACCTGAGTGCCGTCACCGCTGACCTTGACCTTGTTGGCGTTGTCGGGGTCCGCAACGCGCTTGATGGGGACGAGGATCTTCACCCATTCCTCCGAGGAACGTGGTTGGTGCTCAGTCGGTGAGCTCACCGCTCGTCGGTGGCCACGACTGGGCGAAAAAATTGGCCTCGCGCGCACGCGAGAAACCGCGTTGGATCTAGGTGGGCGAGGCCCAGAAGTCAAGGACGGTCTGCATGCTCAGCGCGCGCGCAGGCCTTCGAGGAAGAGGGACGCCAGCTGCTTGGCGGCTTTGCGCAGGGCCACCGGGTCCGCGTCGCTGCCCACGGCCCAGGTGAGGGTCACGCCGTCCAGCGCGCCCCACAGCGAGCGCGCCGCGACCTTCGGGTTGATGTCGGTGCGCAGGGCCCCTTCGCGCTGGCCCTCGGCGATGGTCCCGGCGACCAGCTCGATGTACTCCATGAAGAGCGGCGCGGCGTACTGCTTCAGCAGCTTCGAGCTCTGGCGCAGGTTGACGGTCACCACCTCGGCCAGGTCGCGCTGCCCCTCGAGCAGGCCGAGCTGCAGCTCCACCACGCGGGTGATGCGCTCTTCCACTGTGGCGCAGGCGGCCATCTCCTGCCGGAGGACCACCAGCAGCCGCGTGATGCGGTCGTCGAAGATGGAGACGAGGACGTCGTCCTTGTTCTTGAAGTAGAGGTAGATGGTGCCGTCGGCCACGCCCGCGGCCTTCGCGATCTCGCTCACGCGCGTGGCGTAGAAGCCCTTCCGCGCGAAGACCTTGATGGCGGCGCGCAGGATGCGCTCGCGCTTGTCGTTGTCCGGAGCGCGGCGGGGCTTGGGCTTCGTGGCGGGGCGTGCGGTCGGCATCGGGCTCTCGGCGGCGGGGCGTACTCGGGTGGTGGCCATCGGGGTGGTCGGACTGAATGATGGTTCATTCGGCGAATCCCGCAAAGGGGTATCCGCAAAGCGCCGTCAGCGCCCGTTCTGACGCCGCATGGCCTCGGCGCCCTGGGGGCGGGCCACGATGTAGCGTGGACCCGTGGTCGGCGTGCTCTCGCCCGTGGCGAGTGGGGGCAGCGCCGCGAGGGCCTGGTCCCCGAGCGACTGGGGACGCGCTCGAGCGAGCTCGGCCAGGGGGGTGGCGAGGGGCAGGTCCTCACGCAGCGCGGCCTCGATGCGGGCGGGCAAGCCGTCGAGCGTGTCGACCGTGGTCTCGATGGCCACCGCCGACCAGTGCCCGTATGCCCCGCCGTCACCGGCCGCCCACACGACGGCCAGGCCCACGCTGCGCAGGCGCGCCGCCACGGCGGCGGCGTGCGCGCGACCCCGGTGGCTCTCGGGGGTGTCGAGCGCCTCGCCGCCGAGCGGGTCGCGGAAGGCCACCAGCAAGCGCGCGTGACTCGGGGCGCCGCCCACCCACGCGACGGCGTGCGGGGAGTTGCCCAGCCCACGGCTGCGCTCGGCCACGAAGGCCTCGCCGACCAACGCGCTGGCGAGCCGCGGTGCGATGCGACGGGCGATGCGCCGCGGGGACTCGCGCACGAAGGCCACCACGTGGCTGCGAGCCCCCACGCGCAGGCGCTCGAGGGCACGCGCGACGTCACCCAGGCGCACCGCGTCGAGCCGCTCGGCGACCCCGGCAGGGGCCACGCGACCCGGCTGCGAGGGGCTCAGCGCCGCCGCCACCCAGCCGCGCATGCGGGCTTCCGAACCTACGGGCCCGAGCTCGGTCAGCAGGACGCGCTTCGCGTCCTCGAGATCGGCGTCGTCGGGGCTCAGCTCGAGCCCACATCGCGCGGCCACGTCCAGCACGCGCTCCCCTCCGGCACCGCGGTCCTCGAACCACAGCCCCACGCGGTCCGCCTGCACGTGGGTGGCGACGTGCACGCCGTCGAGCGCTCCGAGCATCCGCGCGCAGCGGCGAGCGAGCGCGGTGACGGCCAGCGCGGCGCGACCGTGCACGGGCTCACCGTCTTCCCCGGGGCCACCGTCGAAGGCCACCAGCACGCCGTTCTCCCCGGTGGGGCTGCCTGCCACCCGCAGGCGCGCGCCGTTCGGGAGGGTGGCTTGCACCGGCGCCCACAAGACCTCCGTGTCGGCATCGGCGTCCGGGAGCGCGAAGGCGGCCTCGAGGTCCGCTTGCTGTTGCCAGGGGCGCGCTTGCCGTTGGGCTGCGGCGAGCGCCTCACGGAGCGCGGTCTCGGCCGAGCGCCGCGTGCGGGCGTCGGGGTCGGCTTCGTCCAAGGCGTCGGCGCGCCCACCGTCGAGGGTGATGCCGAGGCCGAGGGGGGCGTCGGAGAAGCTCGTGTCGTCCCGCGCGGACGGCTGTCGGGACGCCCAGCGCTCGCCGAGCGCTTGCAGGGAAGCCGTGCTTCGCCACGCGCGAGCGGCCTCCATGGACGTGGCGTCACCCGAGGCGTCCCCGGTCGCCGGGTCTCGCCAGGGCAGCGTGTCGGTGGCGTCCGACGCACGCAGCGCAAGGGTGGCGAGGCGCTGCGCGGCTTCCTCGGGGCGGCCCTCGAGGCGTGCGCTCGGCAGGGTCAGCAACACCAGCGCCCCGCCGCGCAGCTCGAACGCGGCGAGGTCGAGCGGCGCCCTCTCGGCGGTGGTGTGGAAGGCCGGGTCACGCAGCCGCTGCACGATGGCGCGCGCGTGCTCCATGCTGCGCGCGCGCAGGGCCACGGCGGCGGCGCCCTCGTGGGCCACGTCCACGGCCACCCCGGTGCCGGTCGTGAGCGCACGGCTGGCTCGTTGCCGCGGGGCAGGGCGCTGGTCGCGCAGCTCGCGGCCCAGGTCGTCGAGGGCGTGTGCGTCGAGGTCGCCCTCGGCCAGCAGGAGCGCTCGCTGGCTCCCGTAGTGATCGTCCACGAACGCCTGCACGAGCGCGCTGCTGGCGTCGGTGTCGTGCTCGGCCTGGCCCAGCGGAAAGAGTGCGTCGGCGTCGGCTCCGAGCAGGGCGCGCAGCGCCGCGGCTTCGGCGGAGCGGGTGGCATCGCCGGTGGCCGACGCGCGGGCCTCCCGCAGCTGCACGTGCGCGCCGGTGAGCTCTTGGGCAGACAGCGGCGCGGGGCGCAGCAGGCTGGTCAAGCGCTCCACGCACGGGAGCACCTGGGCCGCGGGGCACGCGGTCTCGAAGGCGGTGGCATCGGGCGTGACCCGCGCTCGCACCGGAGCCGAGGGGGTCTCCGCCGTCAGGCGAGCCGCCAGCGCGTGGGCCGCGAGCGTGGCCACCTGAGGGGGCGTGGCGTCCCGTGAGCCCGCGTCCAGGTACAGCGCGAGCTGGACGGTCCCGTCGGTGGGAAGCGGACGCACGAACCAGCTGAACTCGGGCACGTACTCGGGGCCAGCCAGCGCGGCCCCCGTGGCGGGCGCGCGCACCGTCCCGCTCGTGGCCGAGGGGCCGCTGCAGCCCACCGCGGCAGGGCAGGCGAACAGCGCCGCGCACAGCAGGAGGCTGGTCGAGCGAGCAGAGGCTTCCGGCAGCGGGGGGCGGCGCACGCGGGAGGTATAGCAGCCCCACTTGCCCGCGTTCTCCCGTAACTTGCTTCGTTGTCCTACATGTACGCACACTGTGTGCGTGAATGATCGCCGACAAGAAAAGCGCGTCGAGGTGGGCCTCTTCGTCCGTGAGATCGTGGGGGAAGCGACGTACTCGTCCTTCGTCATGAACCTCTCGACGGGCGGCATCCTGCTGGAGCGGCCCTGCACGATGGCCGCGCCGACGGGCCCCGTGCAGCTGGAGATTCGCCTGCCGGACGAACGCGGGCGTCCCGACGCCGACCCGGTCTGGGGCCTCGCGCAAGTGGTCTACGACGAGCAGCGCGTGGACGAGCCCACCGAGCCGAACGGCTTCCGGCGCAGCGCGCTGCGCTTCAGCGCCATGGCCGACGCGCACCGCGACCGACTCGAGACGTGGCTCGCCAACCAGCGCGGTGGCGAGCGCTGGGAGGACTTGGGTCAGGGCGTGCGCGTGCTGCGTCCGGGATGACTTGACGCGTCGGCCCGTCTGCGGGCACGTAGCCGAGGTGGCCAGGTCCTTCGACAGCATGCGTGCCTTGGTGCGGACCGGCGCGGGCGCCGCGCTGGTGACGAGGGCGCGGCCCGACCTGCCGAGCGAAGCGGGCTGGGCGCGCGTGCGGCTGCAGGTGGCGGGTCTGTGCCGCACGGACGTCTACGCGGCGCGCGGCGAGCTCCCCTGCGCTCCGAGCACCGTGCTGGGCCACGAGGCTTCGGGCGTGCTGCTGGCGGTGAGCTCCGGCAGCGTGCTCACGAGCGACCTCGCGCGCGCCCTCGACGAGCGTGGCCTCGTGGCCTTCCATCCGTTCGTGGGCTGTGCCCGGTGCGCTGCGTGTGCCGCGCGGCGACCCCACCACTGCGCCAGCGCGCGGATGCTGGGCGTGGGCCGCGATGGCGTGTTCGCCGAGGAGGTGGTGCTGCCGCTCTCGGCCTGTGTGGCGCTCCCGGGGGTCACCGACGCGCGCCGCGCCGCCTTCCTCGAGCCGTATGCCGCCGCGCTGGGCGTGACCTCCCTCGGGGTGCCGCGCGACGCGAGGGTGCTCGTCATGGGCACGGGCCGCGTGGCCACGCTCAGCGAGCACGTGCTCCGCGCGGAGGGCTACTCCCACGTCACGCGCAGCGAGTGGCCACCCGCCGACACGCGCTTCGACGTGGGCATCGAGACGCGGGCCGACGCTCGGAAGCTCGAGGCGCTGGCGCAGGCGCTCGTTCCCGGCGGGACGTTGGTGCTGAAGAGCCGGCCCGCCACGCTCGTGCCGGTGAACGTGGCGCTCGTGGCGCAGCGCGACCTGCGTGTGCGCGGGGTGTCGTATGCGCCGTTCGAGGAGGCCGCGCGGCGTCTCGCCGACGAGACCCTCGATCTGTCGCCGTGGCTCGGCGCGCTGCACTCGTTCGAGGACTTCCGCGAGCTGCTGAGGTGCTCGCCCGCGGAGCCCACCGACGTGAGCGACCTCGCGGGAAAGCCGCTGCTCGCCTGCGCCGAGGCGGCATGTGCGGCCTGATCGCGCTCTACGATCCGCGGGTGCCCATCGAGAGCAGCATCGTGGCGCGGGCGCTCGCCGCGCTGCGTGAGCGGGGCCCGGACGGGAGCGGACACTGGCTGAGTCCGGCGCGCGACGTGGCCCTCGGTCACACGCGCCTCGCGGTGGTGGACGTCTCGGGTGGCGCGCAGCCCCTCTGGAACGAGCGCGAGACCGTGGTCGCCGCCCTCAACGGGGAGCTCTACGGCGCCGACGCCCTGCGCGCCGGGCTGCGCGCTCGCGGGCACGTCCTGCGCACCCGCTGCGATGCCGAGCTGCTGGTGCACCTCTACGAAGACGAAGGGCCGGGCATGACCCGGCATCTGCGCGGCGAGTACGCCTTCGTGCTGTACGACACGGAGCAGCGGCGCGTGCTGGCGGCGCGCGACGCCGATGGCGTGAGGCCGCTCTACCTCGCGACGCACGGCTCGCGCGTGATGCTGGGCAGCACGGCGCGCGCGCTCTTCGCCGCGGGGCTCCCGCCGCGCTGGGACGAGGCCGCCCTCCGGATGTCGGCGGCGCTCCAGTATCCGCCGCCCGGCCGGACCCTGTTCGAGGGAGTGCAGAGCGTGCCCGCGGGCGGACTGATCATCGTGGACGCGGCAGGGGCCCGCGTGCAGCGGGCGGAAACGGCCGCGCCCACCGAGCTGCCCCCTCTGGATGCGACGCTCGGCCTACGCGAGGCGCTCGAGGATGCCGTGCGCGTTCGCATCCCGGACGAGGTGTCGTTCGCGTGCGCCTTGAGCGGTGGGCTCGACTCGAGCGCGGTGCTGGCGCTCGCCACCCGCGTGACCGGGCGCGCGCCGCCGGTGTTCACGGTGTGCTTCGAGGGCGACCTGCAGCCCGAGTGGGAGCAGGCAGCCGCGACGGCACGCACGTTCGGCGCCACGCACCACGCGGTCACCCTCGATGACGCGCAGCTGGCCGAGGGTCTGCCGGCCGCGGTGCGCGCCGGGGAGGGCAGCGCGATCAACGCCCACCTGGTGGGGAAGTGGGCCCTCGCGCGCGCGGTCGCTGCGGCCGGGCACAAGGTGCTGCTGAACGGCGAGGGCGCGGACGAGGTGAGCTACGGCTACGCCCACTTGTTGGTGGACGCGGGCTTCGCGCCCACCCCCGAGCAGCGGGCGCTTCAGGCGGGCGCCATGCTGGCTCCGCCAGGCGAATGCGCTGGGGGCTCGGGTCCGTGGCCGCAGTTCGTCGACGCCAAGCTCGCCATGGGCGCGCGTCTCCACGAGCTGGGGCACTTCGGTGACGCGGCGGCTAACGGGCAGGCGGCGCTCGCGGCCGTGGACCACGCCGTGCTCGCTTCCGCCGGTGAGGTGCAGGGCCTCGCGCGCTCGCTCGCGTGGTGGCGGGCGCTGGCCTTCGAGCGCTACATCCTCGCCACGCTGGGTGACGCGGTGGAGCTGGCGCACGGCGTAGAGGGCCGCCCCCCCTTCCTGGACCGCGAGGTGCAGCGCGCAGCGCGACGCGTCTCGCCGGTCGCCGCCATGCGCGGGGGGGTGGAGAAGCAGGCGCTGCGTGACGCGCTGCGTGGCCTGCTACCGGAGGCCGTGCTGGCTCGGCGCAAGCAGCCGTTCTTCGCGTCGCCCATGCTGCTGCGCGAGCGTCGAGGCCGGCTCCACGCGCTGTGCCGGGCCACGCTCACCGGGCCGTCTGCGCCTGCGTTCGTGAACGGTCGGGCGGTGGCGGCGCGCCTCGACCGGCTGCGGTCGGCAAGCCTCTCCGAGCGGCGCGAGTGGGAAGCTCCCCTGATGTGGATGCTGACCACGGCGCTGGTGGAGCGGGAGCTGCTGCGGTGAGCACGGCGCTGACAGAGCCGGTGAACGAGCGCTGGTGGCAGCGCTTCTTCGACGATGACTTCGCGCAGCTCTGGCTGAGCGATGACGACCCGGTCGAGCGCGAGGGACGCACGCATGGCCTCGCGCGCTTGCTCGACCTGCGCGCCGGAAGCCGTCTTTTCGACCAGTGCTGCGGGGTGGGGAGAGTGGCCGCCCCGCTGGTGGAGCGCGGCGTGGACGTGGTGGGCGTGGACGGCGCGGAACCCTACGT
>CAZEAA010000039.1:14681-25789 GCA_964510015.1 uncultured Sandaracinaceae bacterium | reverse complement strand
TCGCCACGGGGCGCGGGGCTTCGTACGTGCGCGCGGGGCGCTACGCACCGGTGCTGCTGATCCCCAATCGCGCCGGCGGAGCGCTGGCCAGCGCGGCCGTGCGGGCCGCCGTGGAGGGGGCCCTCGATCGGGCGCGGCTCGAGCGCGTGGGCGTGGTTCCGGGCGCGAGCCTCGCGCCCAACCTGCCGGCGTGGCAGCACACGGGGGCCGCGACCGCGCGCGCCAGTGGTCCGCTGCGCATCCTCGTGGCAGCCGACGATCCCTTCGAGCGTCGCGTGGCCGACGCGCTCGCCGCCCAGCTGGACCCGCGTGGCTTCCGCGTGGAGGTGGTGTCCATCACCAGCCGTCGAGAGCTGGCCGAGCGCGTGCGCGGCGGGGTGTGGGATCTGCGCCTGGCCACGCTGCTCACCCCGCTCGCCAGCGACCGGGCCCTCACGGCGGCGGCCTTCGCGGCGACGGGGCAGCTGGAGCGCGCGCGAGACCTCGCCGAGCGGGGCCTGCGCACGGGCGGCGATCCGCGCTCGGCCGACGTGGCCGCCTGGGTGTTGGGCGGCGCGAGCACGGCGTGCAGCACCGGGCCACGCTGCTGGGAGTGGGCTTCGACGCGCTCGGCCGCCTGCGCCTCGACAGCCTCTTTCGCCCGCGCGAGGTGCTGCCCGAGCGCGCTGGCGGGAAGGCGGGGGCGCCATGAAGAGCCTGCGCGTGCGCCTCTCCCTCGCGTTCGTCCTGGTGGCCTGGCTGCCCATGGCCGTGGTCGCGGTGCTGGCCCAGCGCGGCATCGAGGCGCGCACGCGTGAGTCCTACGCGCGGCAGCTCGAGACGCGCGCCGAGGCCGGCCGTCGCTTGCTGACCAGTCGCGCCAGCCACATGAGCGCCACGCTGGCGCGCCTGTGTGCGCACGACCTCTTGGTGGACCGCGTGATGCTCGACCTCGCGCGCGGGCACTTCATGGGCCCCGAGCAGGCCGAGCTCGAGCGCCTGCTGCCGCCCTTGATGCAGTCGGTGGGCTTCGACGCGCTGCTGGTGTTCGACGCGCGCGGGGCCGACCGCGGGCGCGTGCTCGGCGCGGGCCACTATCCCTCGCTGGCCGGCGCGCGCGACATGGCCTTGCTGCAAGAGCTCGAGCGAAGTGGTGAGGAGCCCTTCGTGACCACGCTGCGTGTGCGCGACGGCCGTGAGCCAGCGCGCGACGAGCAAGCCTGGGTGACGGGCTGCGCGGTGGAGCGCGACGGCGTGCGCGTGGCTCTCTTGGGAGGTGCGTTCCTGGACGCGCAGCGTGCGGCGCGCTGGTTCGGCGACGACTCGGCCGTGCGCGCCGTGCTGGTGCGGCCCGGGGACGCGCTGCCGAGTGAGGTGCGCGACGGTGGCGGGCAGGCCAGCGTCTTCACCTTCCGCTCGGCCAGCGGCGAGGAGCGCTACGAGCTCTTGGCGGCCATCGACGACGCGGACCTCGAGGCGCAGCTGTCCGGCCTCTTGCAGCAGAACCTGCTCACCGCGGGGGTGGCCGCGCTGCTCGCGCTGCTCTTCGCCACGCTGGTGGCCGTGCGCTTGTCGCGTCCCCTGCGCGCCCTGGAAGACGCCGCCACCCGCATCGGCGCCGGTGACCTCGAGCTGGCCATCGACGAGCGCGGCGGTGGCGAGGTGGGCCGCACGTTCAGCGCGTTCAACCACATGACGCGCGAGCTCAAGTCCGCGCAGAAGCGCCTGCGCCGGGCCGAGCGCATCGCCGCGTGGCGGGACATCGCGCGGCGCATCGCGCACGAGATCAAGAACCCCCTCTCGCCCATCCAGGTCTCCATCGAGACCATGCGCAAGACGTACGCCAAGAAGCACCCGGACTTCGACGAGATCTTCGAGGAGAGCACGCTCACCATCCTCGAAGAGGTGGAGCGCATGAAGCGCATCGTGGGCGAGTTCAGCGAGTTCGCGCGCATGCCGCGCCCGCGCCTGGACAGCGTGGACCTGGTGCGCGTGGCCGAGCAGGTCACCACGCTGCACGCCCACGACGACGTGGCCCCCGAGCTGCGGGTGGAGGGCGCCATCCCGGCAGTGCGGGCCGACCGTGAGCAGGTGGCGCAGGTGCTGGTGAACCTGGTGCAGAACGCACGGGACGCGGCCCTCGCGCGGCACGGCATGCGCGGCGGCGTGGTGCGCGTGCTGCTGCGGGCTGACCGCGACGGCGTGCTCGTGTCCGTCTTGGACAACGGCCCCGGCATCCCCCTCGACCAACGCGACACCGTGTTCGAGCCCTACTACACCACCAAGTCCACGGGCACCGGCCTCGGTCTCGCCATCGTGCAGCGCATCGTGGAGGACCACGGCGGCCTCATCGAGCTGGGCGAAGGCCTCGACGGCGGCGCCGGCTTCCGGGTGTTCTTCCCCGTGAGCGGGCCACCCATGGACCCGAGCGAGTCGCAGGGGGACGCCACGCTCTCCGAGATGACCCGCGGCTGACGCGCCAACGTCGGCGCGCCGCGTGGCATGCTCCTACGCATGACCGAACCCACGCTCCACGCCGGCGGCTGCCACTGCCAGGCGGTCCGCTACCAGGTGACCATCGCGGCCGACAAGGCCATGGGCTGCAACTGCTCCATGTGCGCGAAGAAGGGCACGCTGCTGTCGTTCGTCAGCCCGGACGTGTTCACGCTCGAGTCGGGTGAAGACAACCTCACCGACTACCAGTTCAACAAGCACAACATCCACCACCTCTTCTGCAAGACGTGCGGCGTCACGTCGTTCGCGCGCGGCACGCGTCGGGACGGCGCGCCCATGATCGCCATCAACGTGCGCTGCCTCGACGGCTTCGACCTCGATGCGGTGACCGTGCAGATGGTGGACGGCAAGAGCTTCTGACGGCCTGCGCGACGGTCACGGGCACACGCGGCGCCAGGGGCCGCGGGCGTAGCCTCGCTCTCCCTCGGCGGGCGTGATGCTGCACCCGCTCGCGTCAGCCGCCAGCCAGACACGCTCGCCCTGCGGGACTTCGGCCGACGTGCGTGCGCCCGACTCGTCCACGCGCGTGATGGCGAAGGCGGGCCCGCTCCACCCGTAGAACCCGTACGACGCTGCGAAGCGGTTGCACCAGCGGCACGCGCAGCTGGTGTTCTGCGACGGCCAGTCGGTGCTGCCCGCGGGGACCTGCGCCAGCACCACGCCGCGGCCTTCGTCTTCGGGCCAGCCGCGCCAGATCAGCGTGTCGGCCGGCACCGTCCACTCCTCCTCGGAGTCGAGCTGGCGCACGCGAAAGGCGCTCGCGCCGCTCAGCACCCAGCCCACGCGAGTCCCCTCCGGCGAGAACGTCGCTTGGCGAGGCTCGATGCACGCGTTGTGGTCCGGCCGCGGGTCGGCGTCCGGCAAGCGCACGAACCTGCCGTCCGCGCTGTCCAGGAGCACGGGGGCGTCGCCCTCCAGCAAGAGCAGGTAGCGGCGGCCGGGGGCCACGTCGATGACCTCGGCGAAGGGCCGCTCCGAGAGGTCGGTGAGGTCCACCAGCACGAGATCCGCGCCGCCGGCGACCTCGCCGTGGTGGCCGAACTGCGGCTCGCCTTCGCCCACGAAGCGACGCAGCGCCACGTAGCGACCGTTGCCGCTCGTGGCCTCCACGAAGCCATAGCGCTCGCCGCCGAACGGCTCAGCGCTCAGCGCGAGCGGGTTGTCCACGCTGGGCGTGCCCGCGCCTGCGGGGGCCGCTGGCGTCACGTGCGCTTGCTGCGGGACGGCCGTGGGTCGACTCCCGCTCCCCGACCCGCAACCCATGACCAGCGAGGCAGCGAGACACACGAGGGACAGCGAGCGGGTCATCGCGTCAACGTATCGAACGGGCACGTGCTGGGCAATCACGCCCACACGCCGCGTGCGGCTCGAGGAGACGAGAAACGCCCCCACGGCAGAGCGACCGCGGGGGCGTTGCTACGTTCGAGCGAGCTGGTTCAGAGCTGCTGCACGCTCACCGCGCCGCTGACCAGGTTCTCGGCGCGCTCGAAGATCGCGCGGCCGGCCGCCGGGCTGTCGCCCATGATGCGCACGGCGAAGGCGCCGCCCGCGGAGCGCACGTCGATGTCACTCACGCGGCCGTCCTGGATGACGAACGGATCCGACGCGCTGACCGCCTGACCGCTGCGTGCGTGGCACTCGAGGGCGCGCTCGAGGTACTGCTGCGTCATGCCCGGCTGCGCGTGCACGTGCAGGGTGGCGCCCATCGTGCGAACCGGCTGGATGGCGCGCGCCAGGAACACGGTCTCGCGGACCGGGCGCACGGCGAACACCGAGCTCGCCGAGTACACCTGCTCGCGGACGGAGTCGTCGAGCGTGACGCCACCGCAGGCGCTGGCCTCGGCGCGCGCCGGAGCGAGAGGGGAAACGGTCGTGCCCGTGGGAACGCCGACGAAGCCGGTGAGCGCGAGGTCGAGGGAGGCGAAGAGGGTCTTCTTGAACATGATGATGATCCTTGAGAGTGGGATTCGGAGGGAGAGGTGCGACGCGTCATCGCGCCGCGGTGGCGATGAACGGGGGGCCTCGACGCGGTGGACCGCCAGCCCGAGCGCGCGGGCTCGTGGCTGTTCGCGCGCTAGCGCGGGTGGCTGTTCGAGCACATGCGCGCCTGGCTGTTCGAGCGCACGCGCTCGGGCTGGCGGTCCACGGGGCGAGGCGGCGTCGGCACGGAGAGACGCAGGTCCCTCCGGCCGCGGTCACACGCGGGGTGGGCGTTCCAAGCCGTCTGGCTGGAACTGCGATTCGAGCGCGGCCTCGTGCACGGGACGAACCGACACGACGACCTCGGGCATGCCGGCCACGCGCTCGAGCGAGGTGATGCCCCGCCCGTCGACGAACACCTTCTCACCATCGGACTCCGGACGCTCCTCCCCTCGGGAGGGCTCGTTCGGGTCCGTCTGCTCCGCCTCGTCGAACGGCGTGTCCGACTCACTCGGCACCGGGGCCTTCTCGGTGTCTTGCGACCCCAGCGCCAACGACGGGGCCGCGTCCCACGGACCGTTCAGCAGGCCCGTGGCGGAGACCACTTCGGGGATGCCCAGCGCCGCCAACGACACCACGAGGCCGAGCCCGTAGGCCCAGTACGTGGAGGCGCGCCGACGTCCAAACCACAGGGACGCCGAGATGCCGCCTCGCGTGGCCTGCGCGTTGCTGCGCTCGATGAGGGAGGATTCCTTCACGACCTCCCCACCTTTGGTCGGATCGCAGAAACTGTCAAGACACAGGGCGGAAATGTTTCTGAAACAATTGCCTCAGGTACGATCGAAGCGCAGGAGCAGCCGGGCGAGCCCCTCCGTGGGGGTGCCTTGCACCGTGTGTGCGGGGCGGAACAGCAGTCGGTCCGCGCAGGCGCGGGCTGCGCCGCCGAAGCCTTCGCCGAGGGGCTGCTCGGCCATGACCCGGGTGGACTCGATGCGTCCGTTCGGGCCGACCTCGACCTCCACCTGGACGCGCCCATGAGCAGCGTTGGCGCCGGCGGGGAAGTAGCCCGCGCACGGGTTCCCAGCGGAAAGGAGGCGCGGGCTGCTCGCCGGTGCGTCGGATGCGGAGCCACCGCCGGCGCTGGATGCGGGGCCTGCTCCGGTGGCGCTGGGCGTGGAACCCGCGCTCGAGCCGCCGGTCGCCGAGGCGCTCGCCACGGCTCCGCTCACGCTGGACGCGGCCGGCGCTCCGGTCGCCCGGGCGCTGTCGGGAGCGGCCTCGACTTGGGCCGTCTCTTGGGCGGTCTCTTGCCCGCTCAATCGGGTCGACTCATGCGCCTCGCGCCCGCCTTCCAGTGCGGGTGCGGCGCGCCGAGCCACACGAGGGCTGGCGGCGCTGGCCAGCAAGCGGTCGGCTGCTGGCGCGCTGGACGGTGTGCCGGCGGCCGCGGCCTCGAGCGCCGTGAACCCGCCTTCCGCGTCGAATTCGAGCCAGGAGAGCCCGGCTTCGGCGCTCGGCTCGGCCGCTTCGCTGGCATGCGCCACGGGAAACCCCAGCACCAGCGCCACATGGACCAGCACCGACAGCCCCCCTCCCAGGAGGTAGCGGTGGCCGTGGGTGGGTTCGCGCTTGGTCACCCCTCCATGCTGGGGAGGCGATGTTTCCGACCGGTTTCAGCTGATTAACTTCTTTCGCCACGGGCGCGACTCGCCATCCGACTCGCCATCCGACGTGTCATCCGTCGCCGATCCACGCGGCTTCGCCCTCGAACGTGTCCACGTGTGCGGCGAGCATGAGCGCGCCCGCGGTCACGGTGGCCAGCAGCATGGTCGGGAGCAACAGCCCAATGGTCCAACGCGTGGCCCGTCGCGCGAGGGTGGCCCGGGCTTCGCCGTAGTCCCCCACCAGCAACGACGCGCGCGCGGGCCAGTCGAGCGACGCGCCGCGCAGGCCCGGCTGAGCCAGACTTCGAAACCTCCCCACCACGGTGATGCTCGCTCCCTCGGCGAGCGCAGCGGGCCTCAGCTCGAGCACGCGAGGTGTGAGATGAACGCCAGGCGGAAGCCGTAGCCGAGCTTCGCGCCCCACCACCCACACGCTGCCTTCCACCCGCAGGCCCTTTGCCGTGGCGACCAGCGCGGATCCGCTCGGGACCAGCAGCTCACCCGTGAACGCCGCAGTCATGCCGGGGCGTCCGTCGAGCACGAAGCGCATGGCGCGCGCGCGTGACCACGAGGTGGTCAGCACGACGGCGACGGCCACCCATGCGAGCGCGAGGAGCGCCAAGGCCCCCACCAGCAGCGGGGTGGTCCGCCACGCGGGCCCCATCACCAGCCCGGTCAGCCCGAGCGCCGCTCCCGTGGCGAGCATCGCCCACGCCCCCAGCATCCACACTCCGCGGGTAGGCAGCTGGCCTTCGCGCGTGTCCATGGGCAGCGCGGCAGACAGGCGCGCGTAGCGGTGCACCATCATGCCGCTGGTGAGCCACGGCGCGAGCAACCACACGAACAGCCAGAGCGGCTGCGTGTAGGCGACCGCCAACCACGTCGGGAGCCCGAGCATCAGCCCTGCCACCACGGCGCCACCCAGCAGCGGCGCGACGTCCTGCGCGGCGAGCCCGACGGAGGTGACCAGCACGTCGGACAGGCGGTGCGGGCGACGCTCGTCCAGGATCACGAAGGGCACGAACGCGAAGGGCGTGACCGCCAGGCAGTAGCCTGCCGCGAGCGCGAGGGTGAGCGCAGCCGCGGTGGGGTCACTGGAGGGGTCGTCTCCGGTGAGGCGCCACGCGAGCGAGCTTCCGCACGCCACCGCGGCGATGTATCCCGCGACGCCCAGAAAGGCCCAGGCCCCAGCGTACGTCCATCGGTCGCCCGCCAAACCGTCGCCCTTCTCGGGCTGCGACTCCGGCACCGCCAAGGCCAGCTGGAGTCGCATGAGCGCCACCGCGGCGGCCGCGCTGCCCACGATGCCCACGAGGCACATCCAGGCGGGCACCATCCCGATGGCGAGCGCCCCGAGCACGACCCCGGGAACGGCGGATCGCCTCAGCAACTCGGAGGCGGGCATGGCGACCTCCAGTGTTCGATCGGCGGTCTCGGTCATCTGGGGTCGCAACGCGTCGGTGCCCCCGCAGTATGCCCGCCGCCCGCGGTGCCCGTCAGATACCGCTGCCTTCTCCGTGGCGCCCCGCCCTCGGGATGAGCCGCCGCGCCGTCTCGCCGCAGCCCACGCGGTCGGCCAGCGCCCGCGGGTCCGGGTCCTTCTCGGGGTCGCGCCCGATCAGCTCTTCGCCGCTTTGGGCCTTCGTCACCGCCTCGTGGGTGCCGAGGTAGATCCGCCCGGTGCGGGCCATGCGCAGCAGCATGCCGGTGCGCGCCAACACGTCGCGCACGGGGCCCTTCACGTGCGTCAGCAGCAGCCGCACGCCACCCGCCGAGAGCTCGCGGTCGAGCGCATCCAGCGTCTCGGCCGCCGCGCTGTCCAGCTGGTTCACGCCGGCCGCCTCGATCACCAGCGTGTGCATGGCCGCGCCCTGCTCGCTCACGATGCCGCGCACGCAGTCCTGCAAGAACGTCACGTTGCCGAAGTACAGCTGCGCGTCGATGCGCAGCACCACCACGCCGGGCTCCTGCACCGCGTGCGGGTGGCGCTCCACGTTCAGGTAGTCCTCGGTGCCCGGCAGGCGCCCCAGCACCGCGAAGTGCGGCTGCGACGTGCTGATCAGGAACGCGCCCACCGACAGCGCCACGCCGATCAGCAGGCCCGTCTGCGCGCCGAGCAGCGCGGTGGCCACGAAGGTGAGCCCCAGCACCACCGCGTCGCCACGCTTCGTGCGCGCGATGCGCTTCGCGGCGGCCACGTCGATGAGCTTGAGCACGGCCACGATCACCAGCGCGGCCAGGCTCGCCATCGGCAGCGCGTACAGCGCGCCCGTCGCCACCATCAGCGCCACGGCCACCAGCAGCGCGGTCACCACGCCGGCCAGCGGAGTGCGCGCGCCCGCGCCGGCGTTGATGGCGGAGCGCGACAGCCCGCCCGTCACGGGGTAGCCGCCGAAGAGGCCCGCCGCCAGGTTGGACACGCCCAGCGCGGCGAGCTCTTGGCTGGGGCGCACCACGCTGCCCGGCTCGGCGATCGCGCGCGCCGTGGCGATGGCCTCGGTGAACGCCACCAGCGCGATGGTGAGCGCCGCGGGCACCAGGACCTCGTACGGAGCGCTCGCCAGGAAGTCGAGGCTCGGCACGGCCGGCGTGGGCAGCCCGCGCGGCAGCTCGCCCACCACGCGCACGCCGTGGGCCTCGAGGTCCAGCAGCGCCGACACCACCAGCGCGCCGCCCAGCACGATGGGGGACGACGCGCGCGGCAGCGGCTTCCGCAGAGCGAGCAGCAGCAGCACGCTCACCAGGCCCACCGCGAGCGTGGGCAGGTGAGCGCCACCCGCGCCGCGCACGGCGGCGAGCAGCACCGCGTGAAGGCCCTGACCCGTGGGCAGCGAGATGCCCATGAGCGGGCCCACCTGGCCGCTCGCGATGAGCAGCGCCGCGCCCGCCGTGAAGCCGAGCACCACTGGCCGCGACAGGAAGTTGGCCACGAAGCCGAAGCGCAGCACGCCCAGCACGAACAAGATGGCGCCCACCATGAGCGCCAGCAGCACGCCATAGGCCACGCGGTCGGCCACGGCCACGGCGCCCAGCGTGGCCAGCGTGCCGGCCACCAGCATGGAGTCGAGGGCCACCGGGCCCACGGCCAGGCGCCGCGAGCTGGCCAGCAGCGGGTAGAACAGGGGCGCGGCGGCCGCCGCGTAGAGGCCCACGATGGGCGGCAGGTTGGCCAGCGTGGCGTAGGCCATGGCCTGCGGGATGAGCACCGCCGCCACGATGACGCCCGCGATGACGTCCGCGCGCAGCACGGCGCGGTCGTAGCCGCGCAGCCACGCAGGCCGCAGTGCGCGTGGCGTGACCGGTGTCTGCGCGGCGGCCGTCATGAGCTCACTCGGCCTCCATGATGTCCATGATCTCGTCGTCGGCCACGCGCGTGGGCGCCTCGGCCAACCGCCGCATCAGGCGGCGCGTGTCCCACGCTCGCACGGCGAACAGGCTCGCCAGCATGACGACCACGAAGCCCAGCAGCTCGACGCGCGCGCTCGGCAGCGACACCAGCGCAGGCCCCGGGCACAGCCCCGCGAGGCCCCAGCCCGCGCCGAACAGCGCGGCGCCGAGCAGCAGCCGGCCGTCCAGCTGCGTCTTCGCCGGCGCGTGGAAGATGGGCTCGAGCACCGGGCGCTCTCGCCGCCGGGCCCACGCGAACACCGGCGTGGTCACCAGCAGCGCGCCGCCCATCACGAACATGAGCGTGGGGTCCCACGCCTGCACGTCCAAGAAGCCGATGACGCGCGCCGGGTTGGTCATGCCCGAGAGCATGAGGCCCGCGCCGAACAGCAGCCCCGCCACCAGCGCCACGGCGGCCTTCACAGGGCACCTCCGTGGAGCGCGCGCACGGCGGCGACGGTCAGCATGCCCACCCCGATGAACGTGAGCGTGGCGAACAGCGAGCGCTTGGAGAAGCGCGCCAGCCCGCACACCCCGTGGCCGCTGGTGCAGCCCGAGCCGAGCGCGGTGCCGGTGCCCACCAAGAGGCCGGCGGCCAGCAGCTGGGCGAAGGGCAGGGTGGTGGGCGCGCCGAACACGGACGGCTCCAGCAGCGCACCCACGGCGCCCGCGATCACCAGCCCGGTCACGAACGCGCCGCGCCAGGAGACCTCGCGCAGCGGCGCGGCGAACATGCCGCCCGTGATGCCGCTGATGCCGGCGATGCGGCCGTTCATGACCCACAGGAGAGACGCGGAGAGCCCGATCAGGAGCCCGCCCAGCAGGCCAGCTAGGCTGGCCATCGAGAAGAACGAAGATGTCATGGCGGCCCATCAAAGCACGCTTCGTGCCACGCAGGGGATGCGCACTTCGCCGCTGAATTGCGCGCATGCCGTCCACGCGTCTCCCCGAGGCCGTGTTGCAGTGTGTTGCAGGGTGAGCTGTTCCACGCGCGACGGTGTTGCAAAGCGTTGCGCTCAGCCCCGAATTCAGGCCTCTTGAGCTGGCACGCGGCGTGCTCTTGTCCAAGCTGTCCTCCCGGACGAACGAACCCCACTAAGAGGCCACCATGCTCTTCCGACAGCTCTTCGACCCCGAGTCCAGCACCTACACCTACCTCATCGCGGACTCCGTCACGCGGCAGGCGGCGCTGATCGACCCGGTCCTCGACCAGGTGGAGCGCGACGCTCAGCTGCTGCGCGAGCTCGACCTCACGCTGGTCCACACGCTCGAGACCCACGCCCACGCGGACCACATCACCGGGTCGGGCCTGCTGCGGCAGCGCCTGGGCAGCCGCTCCGTGGTGAGCGACGCCGCGGGCGCCGTGTGCGCCGACGTGAAGGTGCACCACGGCGACAAGGTGCACGTGGGAGGCATCACGCTCGAGGTGCGCGCCACGCCCGGGCACACCAGCGGCTGCGTCTCGTACGTGACCGAGGACCACCAGAACGTCTTCACCGGCGACGCGCTTCTCATCCGCGGCTGCGGGCGCACGGACTTCCAGCAGGGCGACTCGGCCACGCTCTACGACTCCGTGCAGCAGCAGGTCTTCTCGCTGCCGGACGACACGCGCATCTGGCCGGGGCACGACTACCGCGGGCGCAC
>CAZEAA010000039.1:11089-14671 GCA_964510015.1 uncultured Sandaracinaceae bacterium | reverse complement strand
ATCTTCGCCGGCTCCATGGGCGGTGGCATGATTTCCTTCGCGGAAGCGCTGGAGAATAATCGGAAGAAGATCTTCACGCTGCCGAACAACACCGTCCTTTGCCCTGGCCACGGCCCGCTCACGACGGTGGGCGAGGAGAAGGCGCACAACCCGCGGCTCGGCGGCGGGCGCAGCAAGGCGCAGTTCGTCACCCTCATGAGCAACCTGAACCTGGCGCTCCCCAGCAAGATCGACGTGGCCGTGCCCGCCAACCTGGCGTGTGGTCTCGCGCCGCAGAGCGACTCGGCGCTGCCCATCGAGCGCGGCTGGGCGCCGGTGGAGCGGCTCAGCGACGGCACGCCCGAGGTGGACGTGGCCTGGGTGCGCGACGCCCACGCCGAGGTGCGGCTCATCGACGTGCGCGAGAAGGACGAGCTCACGGGCGAGCTGCCCATGCTCCCGCGCGCCGACTCGGTGGTGCTGGCCGAGCTGAGCGAGCGCATGAAGGACGCGCCGCGCGAGGAGCCCATCGTGGTCATCTGCCGCAGCGGTCGACGCTCGGCCGGGGCCGCACGAACGCTCGAGGCCATGGGCTTCAAGCGCGTGGCCTCGATGCGCGGCGGCATGCAGGCCTACATGGAGGCCGAGGGCGGCACCTGCGCGGGCTGAGCGCCGGCTGAGCGGGCTCAGTCGTCCATGCCCAGCGCGCGCATCCGGCGCCAGAGCGTGGCGCGGCTGATGCCCAGGCTCTGCGCCGCGCGGCCTCGGTTGCCGGCCGCGCGCTCGAGGGCGAAGCGGATGCGCGCGGCTTCGTCGCCGCTCTTGCCCGGCTCGGCGCTGTGCGTGGCCGGCACGTTCACGGGGGAGGCCCGGTCTTCGGGCTCCTCGCCGCCAGCGTGCAGCAGCTCGGGGGGCAGGTCGGACTCCACCAGCACGGGGCCGTCCCCCATGGTGAACGCGTACTCGATGACGTTCTGCAGCTCGCGCACGTTGCCCGGAAAGAGGTGCGCCAGGAGCCGCGCCCGCGCCCCGCTCGAGAGGCTGAGCACCTGCCGCTCGCCGCGCGCGTTCTGCTCGGTCACGAAGCGCTGCGCGATGTGCAGCACGTCGTCGCCGCGCTCGCGCAGCGGCGGGATGAACAGCGGCACCACGCGCAGGCGGTACATCAGGTCGGCGCGGAACTCGTTCTCGGCCACCGCGGCGCGCAGCGAGCGGTGCGTGGCCGACACGATGCGCACGTCCACCGGGATGGAGTCGCGCCCGCCCACCGGCACCACCACGCGCTCTTGCAGCACGCGCAGCAGCTTGGCCTGCAGCTCGAGCGACAGCTCGGCCACCTCGTCCAGGAACAGCGTGCCGCCCGAGGCCAGCCGGAAGTGGCCCGGCGCGTCGCGCACGGCACCAGTGAACGCGCCGCGCACGTGACCGAACAGCTCGCTCTCCAGCAGGTGCGGGGGCAGGGCCGCGCAGTTGATGGCGCGAAACGGACCGTCGCGGCGGCTGGACGCGTCGTGGATGCCCTGCGCCACCAGCTCCTTGCCGGTGCCGGTCTCGCCGCGCACCAGCACGCTGGCGCTGCGCTGCGCCACGCGCTCGATGTCGCGCAGCAGGCGCTTCATCGCGCGGTCGGCCGTCAGGATGCCGAAGCGGGTGACCGGCGCGTCGGGGCCGCCGTCCTCCCAGCCACTCGCCTCGAGCAGCAGCAGGAAGCCCTCGATCACGCCGGCGCGCGTGATGGGGGTGCCGCGCACGTAGAGCACGCGGGTCCCGCCGCCCGGGTCCACGCGCGGGACCTCCGCGGCGATGGGCTTGCCGGCGGCCAGGGCCTCGGCGATGGGCCGCTGCGCGCCCTCGCCACACAGCACCTTCGTGGCGAACACGCCCGGGGCCAGCGGCGCGGCCATGAGCTGCTCGGCGGCTGGCGTGAAGTCCACCACGCGCAGCTGCGGGTCCAGCACGATGGCGGCGCCGGCGATGTCTTCGAGCGCGAGCATGGAGAGCGTGGGCATGCCGCAGCCTACCAGGGTCCATCCGCGCCCGGCCTCACGCGCTGTCTTGATATGACCTAATAGTCATGTTATCAATCGCACATGCACCCACCACAGACCCACTCGCGTCGCCCCTCGTCCCACATGGCTTGGCCCTGGCTCGCGTGCTTGGCCGTGGTCGGCGTGGCCTGTGCGGGCTGCGAGAACCGCGTGGGCGACGGGCCCCCCGGTGCCTTCGACGACGCCGCGCTGGGCGACGCGGGCGTGCTCGACAGCGGCGTGGACGACCTGGGCTCGGCCGCCGACCTCGACGTGCCGTTCGACGGGGGTGGCGATCAGGGCGTGACCTCGCCGGACAGCGGCGTGGCTCCCGCCGAGGTGGCCCCCGAGGCGCTGCCGCTCGCCGACGGCGCCAGCAGCGTCACGCTGGCAGCGGGCGCCGAGCGGCTCTACCGCGTGGAGGTCCCGCGCGGCGAGCACGTGGGCTTCCGCCTCGACTTCACGCCCACCAACGCGGCGGTGACCATGACCGTGGAGCGCTACGACGGCGTGGGCCCGGCGTACCTGGGGCTCACCAACGGCGGTCGCGGCATCCGCACGCTCGCGGTCTTCGAGCCGCAGGCCGCGCGCACGTACTGGGTGCGCCTCACCACCACCACCGCGCTGACCGGCGCGCTGAACGTCACGCGCACGCCCTTCGCCGACGGCCCCGAGTGCCTGGGTGACTGCGACCGCCTGCTGCAGCTGCCGCTGCCCATCGACCCCGCCGTGGATGGCTACGACTGGACCCCCAGCACCGTGATGCGCTACCAGTTCGGGCGCCGCGACCTCTTGATGCTGGTGCGCTTCGCGGGGCAGTCCATGGCGGCCGCAGGCTACGCGCCCTTCATCCCCGAGGACTTCTCGCAGTGGGACGGCGAGACGCCCGGCACCGACACCGGCAGCCTCCGGCACGCGTCGCACCAGCGCGGCAAGGACGTGGACATCTCGCTCTATGGGCTGGACGGAGAGGCGCCGTGGCGCACCTACTGCCAGCTGATGTACGTGGACGGCCGCGAGTGCGTGGCCGGGACGGTCACCAACTACGACGGCTACGCCAACGCGCGCATGTTCGCGGCCTTCTACCAGAGCGGTAGAGTCACGCGGGCCTTCCTCGACCGCGCGCTCATCCCGCCCACGGGCGACGGCGCCGACGACGCGGTGCTGGACGGCTCGGTGGACGCCGCGCTGCGCCCGCTCTACTCGGACGGCGTGCACCTCCAGCACTGGCCCAACCACGACAACCACATCCACGTGCGCGTGTCGGAAGATCCGTATCCGTAGCGCTGGAGTCGCGTCTTGGCCGCATTGGCCTGCCCAGAAGGGTGGACTTTCAACGGAAAAGGTCAGTTCCAACGGGCACACGCCCTGAGTGATCGGCCCGAGCTCTTCTACAACTTCGCGCTCTGCTACCAGCAGCTGGGCGACCTGAACAATGCCGCCCTCTACCTGCGCCGGTATCTCGACGAAGTTCCGAACATCGAGAACCGGGATCAGCTGGAGCGTCGGCACGGCAACCTCCTCGAGCGCATCGCTTCAAGGGACGCGGGAACCTCGCCGCCAGCGGGTGCGGAAG
>CAZEAA010000039.1:0-11079 GCA_964510015.1 uncultured Sandaracinaceae bacterium | reverse complement strand
CCTCCAAGACAACCCTCGTTGCAGACTCGCCAAGGGGCAGAGCCCGCCGCGGCTGCGGCAGCGGAACCCACGGCCGCGGGTCGCGGTGTTCCCGTGGGGGCCGTGGTCGGCTTCTCCGTTGCGGGTGTGGGGGCGGCGGTGGCCGTCACGTTGGGCGCGCTCGCGCTACGTGAGCGGGGCAGCATCGAAGACGGCTGCGGTGCCAATCGCAGCTGCAGCAGCGGCGAGGTTCAGCGAATGGATGGCCTCGCGCTGGGAGCCGACATCGGGCTGGCGGTTCTCGTCGCGGGTGCGACGGTGGGTACGATCCTGCTCCTTACGGGCCGCGGCGGAGACGATACCGAGGCGAGCGACGACCACGCGCGGCTCCGCTTGGCTCCGTACGCAGGTCGAACTGGCGCGGGCGCCATGCTGCAGGGGAGGTTCTGATGCGCGGTGCTTCGAACGAGAGCGTCCTGGGTCGGACTGTCTCCGCGGCCGCGTTGGCCATGATGACCGCGCTCTCGGGTTGCAGTCTGATCATCGACTCGAGTCACTACGTGGGGGAGCGAGACGCCTCCGTGGGCGACGCCGCTGTCGACAACGGCATTAACGACTTCTGCAGCGGTGCGCAGCCCCCCCTTCGGGCCACCACCGCCGACGCGCCCGGCTCCGAGACGTACGCCGTGGTGCTGCGTGACATGGTGCTCGACCAGTCCGACGCCAATGGTGGTGACCCGCTCGACGCCCCGTGGCGGACCATCGGCTTCAACCTCGACGGCTTCTGCACCACTACGCAAGACCTCCGCAGTGAGTGCGCTCCCGACGAAGGCTTCAGTGTCCCCTTGGACGGAACCGGTGGCATCGACAACGCGTTCGGGAGCAGCCTGTTTCCGTTGTTGGCGCTGGGCGCAGAGGACCTCGAGGGAGACGTGGCCGCAAATCAACGCGATGGCATCGGCAATGTGATGCTGATCGTGGACGACTGGAACGGTGAACTCGACGACTCGCGGGTCACCGTCACCTTCGCTACGACTGTCTTCGGGACGGAGGCCGGAGCCGGGGGCAGCGCGCCGGACCTGACCATCGTCGGCAGCGAGGCGTTCCTTGCTGACGGAACCACGCCGGCGCCCTCACCCTCGTGGGATGGAACGGACTACTTCTGGGGCCGTCGTGACATGTTCGTGGCTGGGGACCCAGCGCTGCCCAACATCCGCGTGACGACCGCCTACGTGACGGGTGGCGTGCTGGTGGTTCGACTCCCGGACCGCTCGCCCGTGAAGCTGGTCGGTATCGATCAGGGCATCGAGGTCACCCTCACCGACTCGGTCCTCGTGGGGAACATCTACGAACTATTCGTGACTCCACAAGGCGCCGCACCCGCGTTCGTCATGGCGGGACGCTGGGGCGTCAACGACATCGTTGCCCAAGCGGAGCACCTGGGCATCTGCGACGGAACGCCGCTGCACAGCACGTTCGTGAACCAAGTCGGTCGCACGTCGGACGTTCTGCAGGACCCACCCGCCACGGCAGAGCCCTCCTTGCCCTGCGACGCATTGAGCGTGGGCATCGCGTTCGACGGATACGCGGCGCGCTTCGGAGGCGTCGCGCAGGGTCAAGACATCCCGAGTCCGTGTCCTCCGTGAACGTGCTCGAGGCTTACGGCGGACGCCGCGCTCAGAACCACGCGATGAGCCCGAGGGCCGGCTGGATGACGCGCCCGTCGGGGTCGTAGGTGTAGCTCTGTTCGGTGGCGCCGCGCTGGCCGCTCAGGCTGCCGCTGCCGCGCAGGCGCGCGATGGTCAGCTCGAGCGCGATCCAGAAGCGGCGCTTGCCGAGCGCGATGCCCAGCTGCCCCGCCACGTTGCGCAGCGAGCCGCGGCCCCGGAACGTCACTTGGTCCAGGCATCCGTCGGTGTCGCTCACGCACAGGTGGCCGCCGGTGCGCACCCGGCTGAAGACGAACTTGGGCCCAGCCCACAAGTGCACGCGGGCCGAGCTGTAGCCCAGCATCAGCGGCAGACCCACGTCGAGGCGCCGGTAGCGCTCCAAGACCACGCGGTCGTTGAAGCGGTTGATGGGCAGCGTGGACAGCGCGCTGCTCAGCTCGAAGCCCAGCGAGCCATAGATGCCGGGCGCGACGCGCAGCACCTGCACCCGCGCGCCCACGCCGATGTGCGAGCCGCCCACCCGGGCGCCGACCTCGAAGAAGCGGCTCACGCCGTAGGTCAGCCGCACGGAGGGGTCGACCATGGGCGGGTTCAACGAGCCGGCGTTCACGGCGTCGGCCAGCAGCTGCACCTCTCGCGGCTCGAGCACGCCGGCCACCTCGTCGAGCGCGCGCAGCGCGTCGAGCGTGTCGCCCGTGGACCCGACCGGGGCGTTCACCGTGACGGCCGAGGTCATGGCCAGGTGCGACGCCGGGGTGAGCCGCGCGGGCTGCATCGACGTGAGCGATGCGCCGCAGCCGCCCGTTGCGAGCAGCGCGAACAGCAGCATCGCCATGACGAGAGCGCGCCCTGCCTGCGTGTGGCCCTGCATGCGCCTCACACGATAGTCGGTCGGAGGCGCCGTGTCGCGGGAGTACCTCGTCGTGGAGATTCTAGTCCGTGAGGCGCGAGACCTGCGAGCCGCTGTGCAGGGGCAGGTTGACGCGCAGCACCCAGACGGCGCCTTCCGCGACCGGGGGCAGGCTCTCGCGCGGGCCCTCGGCGCGCAGCAGCGCCACCCCGCTCGGCGTGCGCTGCGCGGCCCAGTGACTCTCGCTCGGGCCCCACCAGCAGCTCACGCGCATCAAGGCGTCTTCCCCGGCAGGGCGCTCCACGCAGCCGCCGGCCTCGTCTCCGAGCGCCTCGTTCACGGATGGCTGGGTGGCGCTGTGCATCACCCACGCCACGCGCGTGCGGGGCACGCCCTCGGCGTCCTCGCCCGCGTCCTCGAGGCGAAAGGTGGCCACGTAGCTCGGCGGCGTGGGCTCGCTCGGCACGGCCACCGGCTCGGGCAGCGTGCTCGAATGGCGCGCGCAGGCCGCGAGCCCGAGACAGCCCACCAACACCATCCCGCGCTCAGTCGCTCGCCGCATCGAGTCCATAGGTCTTCAGCTTGCGCTGCAGCGTGCGCCGGTCGATGCCGAGCGCGGTGGCGGTGCGCGTGACGTTTCCGTCCATCTGACGCAGCACGCGCTCGATGTGCGCGCGCTCCATGTCGGCCAGGCTGGTGCGCGCGTTGCTGTCGCCGTCACCGAGGGCGGCGCGGGGCTCGCCCGGCGGCGGGAGGCTGGCCTCTCCGCGCACCGCCGGCTGTGCGCTGCTCAGGCTGATGGGCACGTGCATGGCCTTCGGCGGCGCATGGCCGAACACGCTCGCTGCGATCATGCGGCGCATGAGCTCGCCGCGGATCTCGTTCTCCTCGGCGAACAGCGCCGCGCGCCGCAGCACGTTGAGCAGCTCGCGCACGTTGCCCGGCCAGTGATAGTCCACCAGCGCCTGCTGCGCGTCCGGCCCGAGCGTGATCTCGCGGTAGCCCAGGCGCTCGAGCAGGTGCGCGGCCAGCGGCAGGATGTCGATGGGCCGCTCGCGAAGCGGCATCAGCAGCACGGGGAAGACCTGCAAGCGGAAGTAGAGGTCTTCGCGGAAGTTGCCCGCCTGCACCTCGGCCCACAGGTCGCAGTTGGTGGCCGCCACGATGCGCACGTCCACCGCGTGCTCCTTGCCGTCGCCCACGGGCCGCACCAGCCGGGACTCGAGCGCGCGCAGCAGCTTGGCCTGGCTCTCGATGGGAAGCTCGGCCAGCTCGTCGATGAACAGCGTGCCGCCGTGCGCCTCGCGGAACAGGCCCAGTCGGTCGGCCGTGGCCCCGGTGAACGCGCCACGCTTGTGACCGAACAGCTCGCTCTCGAACAGCTCGCGCGGCACGCACGCGGCGTTGAGGGCCACGAAGGGCGCGCTGCGCCGCGGGCTCGCGAGGTGGATGTGCTGTGCGACCACCTCCTTGCCGGTGCCCGTCTCGCCGAAGATGGTGACCGTCTCGTCCGTGGGGCCCACGGTGTTGATGAACTTGCGCACCTCGGCGGTGGCGGGGCTCAGGCCCACCAGCGGGACGTGGCGCTCGTCCGACGGCCCCTCGGTGCGGCGGCTCTCCGTGACGGCCTGCTTGATGAGCGGGCGCAGCAGCTCGGCGTCCACCGGCTTCTCGAGGAACGAGAAAGCCCCGAGGCGCATCGCTTCCACCGCGGCCTGCACGGTGCCGTGGCCCGTGAGCACGATCATGCGCGTGCGGACCGCGCCACGCCTCCGCAGCACCTCGAGGCCGTCGATGCCCCGCATGCGCAGGTCCAAGAGCGCCACGTCGGGCACGTCGCTGCCGGCGAGGATGGAGAGCGCGCTCTCGCCGTCCCCCGCTTCGGCCACCTCGAACCCCGCGCGACGCAGCGCCTTCTGCATCGCGAAACGAAACGCGGCGTCATCATCGATGAGGAGGACGTTTCCGGGGCTCATCAAGCGCACACCGTGCGCTCCGCTCGTCGCAAACGCAAGACGCGCGTGGCACGCGCGGGGGCGCCGCCAGCCACGCGCTCAGAAATACGTGGTGACGGCCGTCTCGGGCGGCTCGGCCGCGGGCAGCGTCAACGTGACGCGCGCGCCTCCCTCGGGGCGCGTGCCCAGCGCCAGGTCGCCGTTCATCGCGCGCACCAGCATGTACGACGTGTAGAGCCCGAGCCCGGTGCCTTCGCCGGGCGGCTTGGTGGTGGCAAACGGCTCGAACAGCCGCGCCACGATGGCGGGGTCCACCCCCGGACCTTCGTCGTCCACGTAGACGACCACTTCGCTCGCATCGCCCTTGCCGTGCACGCGGATGGTGGCGCCGCTGTGCCCGCGCATGGCGTCCACCGCGTTCTGCAGCGCGTTCACCAGCACCTGCATCAGGCGGTCGGCGTCGGCGGCCACGTGCAGCGCGTACACCCCGGGGTTCACCTCCAGCTTCGGCCCCTCGCGCAGGCCTGCCCAGACCAGCGCGCGCGCACGCTCGAGGACCGCACCCACCGACACCCCTTGCTCCAGCTTGGGGCGCACCAGGTCGCCGCCGGCCAGCAGCGAGTGCGTGATCTTCGCGAGCCGCCGCGTCTCGCTGCGGATCAGCGCGGCGGACTCGTCCACGTCGGCGGTGACCTCGTCGGCCAGGGTGGGGCGCTGCTCGGCGTCGGCCTTTCGGTAGAGCGCGATGGCGTCGCGCATGTCGGTGGCCAGCGTGCGGATGGTGGCCAGCGGCGTGTTCAGCTCGTGCGCCACGCCCTGCGCGATGCGGCCGAGGCTGGCCAGGCGCTCGGCCAGCACCAGCTGCCGCTCTTGCACCATGGCCGCGCTGCGGTCCACGTACAGGTTCATCACGCGCTGGTGCCCGGCGCGCCCCGCGAGCGGGAACGACAGCATCTCGAACGCGCGCTCGCCGCGGTCCACGGTCAGCGAGAAGCGGCAGCGTCCGCCCTCACCTGCGTGCAGGGCCTGGTTCACGGGGCACTCGCTGCTGGCGCGCTGGCAAGCGCGGCTCGGCGGGCAGCTCCACGCGCCGCCCAGGGCTACCTCGGCGTTCAGCTCTTCGGCGCGCCGGTTGCGCCACGCCAGGCTGCCATCCGGGTCCACCACCTCGAGGCCCGCGGCCAGCTCGTCCAGCGTGTTGGACATCACCTGGTACTCGAGGGCAGCGCGGTCACGCGCCCGCTTGAGCGCCTCTTCGCGGTCACGCACCTCGCGCGCGGCGTGGCTCACCACGTAGGAGGCCGCCGTCAGCGTCACCACGAACGAGGCCACGTGCGCGAACGTATCCCACACCGGCTCGGGGTCCCACGCACCGAGCTGCAGCCGCGGCTCGAACGAGGCGAGCGCCAAGAGGCTGGCCATGCCGAACGCCGCCGCGGCCGCCAGCAGCGTGGCACGCGGTCCACCCAGCACCGCGATCAGCGCCACGTGGAAGATGTAGAAGCCCATGAAGGGGTTCTCGATGCCGCCCGCCGACCACAGCACCACGGTCAGCATGAGCATGTCGATCAGCGCCTGCGAGACGGACGTCAGCGAGCGGGTGCGCGTGCCCGGCTGCCCGAGGCGCCGTCGCAGCAGCGCGTTGTACGACGAGCCCAGCACGACCACGGCCAGCATCACGGGCCAGTTGATGCCCGGGTACTTGCCGGCCATGGCGAAGCCCGCGGCCACCAGCACGCCGAACATGGCCACCCAGCGCAGGTCGATCAGCCAGCGCAGCCGCTCCGCGCTGAAGTCACCGTCGACCCCCGGCTCACCGAAGAGGGTGGAGTTCGAGGGGTCGCGCGGCGCGGTGGGCATCGTCTTCCGCTCGCCTCAGTAGTCGTCGCCGTCGCTGTCGTGGTCGTCGTCCGGCGACTCGTCGTCATCGCGCGGCACGTACTGCCCGGTGCCCGCAGCGCCCTCGCGCTTGCGCTTCTTGAACGGGGTCACGTACGTCTTCGCGATGGTGTCGAGTTCCTTCTTCGACAGCGCGCGCTGCTGGCCGGGGCGCAGCCCCTCGGTGTCCACGCCCGCGAACGCGAGCCGCGTCAGGCGCTGCACGCGGTGGCCGATGGCCTCGCCCATGCGGTGGATCTGCCGGTTCTTGCCCTCTTTCAGCGTGATCTGCACCCAGGTGCAGCGGTCCTCGGTGCGCAGCACGAAGACCTCGGCCTTCTTGGTCACGTAGCCGTCGTCGAGCTTCACGCCGTTGCGCAGCGCGTCCAGCTGGGGCACGTCCACGTGGCCCTGGAGCTTCGCGGCGTAGACCTTGGGGACGCCCACGCTCGGGCGCAGCAGCGCCTCCGAGAACTCACCGTCGTTGGTGAGCAGGAGCGCGCCGCTGGTGTGGTAGTCGAGGCGCCCCACCGGGAACACGCGCTCCGGCAGCTTCTCGATGATGTCGGCCAGCGACGAGCGACCCTCGGGGTCGTGCAGCGTGCTCACCACCTCGCGCGGCTTGTTCAGCACGTAGTAGACGGGCGAGTCGCGCACCAAGCGGCGGCCGTCCACCTCCACCTTGTCCAGGTGGTCGTCGACCTTCACGCCGAGCTCGGTCACGATCTTGCCGTTCACGCGCACGCGCCCGTCGGTGATGTATTTCTCGGCACCGCGGCGCGAGGCGATTCCCGCCTGCGCGAGCACCTTCTGGAGTCTCTGCTGTGTCATGAGAGGGCCTACGCCCCGCGTCGCGTGTCGTCGCGGTCCCAGACGTCGACGCGACCGTCGCCATCGATGTCCGTGCCCATGCGCACCAAGCGACCGTCTTCGTAGTACTCCCAGCGATCCGGCTGCCAGGTCTCCAGCGTGCTGCGGCCCGCCAGGTCACGCTCGGAGCGCGAGGGCACGCCGGCCTCGTAGAAGATCTTGGTGTCCACCCGGCCGTCGCCGTTGCTGTCCTGCTCCACGCGGGCCACGCGGCCGTGCTCGAAGTAGGTGACCTGGTCCATGGCGCCGTTGAAGTCGCGGTCCGACTCCTCGGTGCGGGGGCGGCCCTCGTCCGTGTAGAAGCGGACCACGTCCTTCACGCCGTCGCCGTTCAGGTCGGCCTCGCGACACACCAACACCAGGCGCGCCAGGCGGCCGCTGCCCACGGTGAGGAAGACCTTGCGCACGTCCGGCAGGTCGTCGCCCGAGGTGTCGTACTCGCTGACCTCGTACATCTCGCCGTTGGCCTCGCAGCGGCCCTGGTCGTCGGGACGGTCGCTGGGCAAGCGGGTGGCCTCACCGGGGGTGGTGCCCTCTTCCTGGCCACGCTTGCAGCCGCTCGCGCCCACCAGGAGCGCGGCGCACGCCAGTGTCATGAAGACCATGCGGGTGGTTCGGATGCTCATGATCACAGGCCCTTCTCGGCGTCGGGGACGAAGGTATCTTCGGTGGTGTCCGAGGCCGCGTCGTCGGCGGGGGCGTCATCGGCGGGGGCGTCGCCGCCCGCGGTCTCGGCGGCCTGCACCGTGCCGCTCGCGTCGCAGCGCAAGCGCTCCTCGGGGGGACCGGCGTCGTCCGGGTGCACGCTGTCGGTGCGGTCGGCCTCGCCGTTGTTGTCCAGGTCGTAGCGCACCTCGACCAGCGTGCCGTTGCGGAACACTTCCCACTTCTCCACGCGACCGTCGTTGTTGTCGTCGTAGTTGGCTTCCGTGAGCATGCCCTCCACGTACGTCTCCCACACGTCCGCGCGGCCGCGGTTGTGGCGGTCACGCTGGGCGCGCGACACGAAGCCGGCCTCGCACCACATCCACGTGTCCACGCGGTGGTCGAAGGTGGTGTCCAGCTCCTTGCGGCGGATGGCGCCGCCCGCGTAGTAGGCGATCTCGTCGAGGCGACCGTCGAAGTCGTAGTCGTGCTCCTCGCGCAGCACGGTGGTGCCGTCCGCCTCGAAGAAGCGCGTGACGTCCACGCGGCCGTCGAAGTTCATGTCGATCTCGACGCAGACCATGCGGCCGCCGGTGGCGTGCTGCTGGATGTCCGGGCGGCCGTCGTTGTTGACGTCGATGCCGTGGCTGACCGGCGCGAGGCTCTCGCAGCGCACGCGGTCTTCCATGCTGGTGAGCACCTCTTCGCCCTCGGGCGTGGTGCCCTCTCCGGTGCCGTCCGACCCGCCGCGGTTCTTACAGCCGGCCATGGAAAGCGCCGTCAGCACCAGAACCGCGCACAGCGTGGGGGCGCCGCGCAGGAACCCGCCACGGAGGAACGGGTGGGGACGGCGCACTCTCTGGGAGGCGAGGGCAGGGGTCGAGAGGTGGAGCATGAGTTCGTCTCAGAGGGGTGAGGTTGCCGTTCGCGTCGCGAGTGTGGGGCCCCAACCGCCGAGCAGCATACGACCAAGCCCCGCTGGTCGGCAAGCCGCTGCTTCCGGGCCAGCCGCGCACGCCGCCATCCCCGGACGCTGCTGTTGACAGTACACGTCATGCCATGTATGTTCACGAGGCTCGCAGCCCGCGAGCACCAACGCGGACAACGGTGCAGATGGCGCGCAAAAAGATCTCCACGACCGTGTACATCACCCCCGAGCAGAACGAGCAGCTGAAGGTTCTGCACGATCGCACCAAGGTGCCGATCGCGGTGTACATCCGCGAAGGCATCGATCTCGTGTTGCGCCGCCACGCGGACGAGCTGCCGGGTCAGCTGTCGCTCACGGCCTCCGACGACGGATGAGGGACGACGGATGACCGGGGCGCGAGCCTCGCGACGGCGTCCTCGGAAAGCATGAGCGTTGCGGTTGCGGCATGGCCTTCTGCGCGCCAAGGTCGAGCCGCCCGGCCGCCCCACGCTACTTCGCGATAGCGCGTGCCGTTGCCCCCCTCAGGGCACACTCATGAGCTACGACCCCGCACGCATCCGCAATTTCAGCATCATCGCGCACATCGACCACGGCAAGAGCACGCTGGCCGACCGCATCCTCGAGGTCACCGGCGTGATCTCGGATCGCGAGAAGAAGGCGCAGCTGCTCGACCGCATGGAGCTCGAGCAGGAGCGCGGCATCACCATCAAGGCGCAGGGCGTGCGCCTGCCGTTCACCGCGGAAGACGGCATCACCTATCAGCTCAACCTGATCGACACGCCGGGCCACGTGGACTTCTCGTACGAGGTGAGCCGCTCGCTGGCCGCCTGCGAGGGCGCGCTCTTGGTGGTGGACGCCACGCAGGGCGTCGAGGCGCAGACGCTGGCCAACGTGTACCTGGCGCTCGAGAACAACCTCGAGATCATCCCGGTGTTCAACAAGGTGGACCTGCCCAGCGCCGACGTGGACCGCGTGCGCCGCGAGGTGGAGGAGCTGATCGGCCTCGACTGCAGCGAGGTGCTGCCGTGCAGCGCCAAGACCGGGCAGGGCGTGCGCGAGATCCTGGAGGCGATCTGCCGCCGCGTGCCGCCACCCAAGCACAACCTCGCGGAGAACGCGCCGCTGCGCGCGCTCATGTTCGACAGCTGGTACGACACCTACCGCGGCGCCATGGGCATGGTGCGCGTGTTCGACGGCACGCTGCGCAAGGGCGAGAAGATCAAGATGATGGCCACCGGCGCCGTCTACGAGGCCACCGAGCTGGGCGTGTACTCGCCGTTCCCCGTGCAGGTGGACCACCTGGGGCCGGGCGAGGTGGGCTACTTCGGCGCCAGCATCAAGACCATCCGCGACACCAAGGTGGGCGACACCATCACGCAGCTCTACAACCCGGCCACCGAGCCGCTGGCGGGCTTCCAAGAGGTGAAGCCCATGGTGTTCTGCGGTGTCTTCCCCACCGACGGCGAGCAGTACCCCGAGCTACGCGACGCGCTCGACAAGCTGCACCTCAACGACAGCGCCTTCCAGTTCGAGCCCGAGAACTCGGACGCACTGGGCTTCGGCTTCCGCTGCGGCTTCCTCGGCCTGCTGCACATGGAGATCGTGCAGGAGCGCCTCGAGCGCGAGTACAACCTGGACCTCATCACCACCGCGCCCAGCGTGGTGTACCGGGTGACCAACGAGAAGGGCGAGACCTTCGACGTGGAGAACCCGTCGCGCCTGCCAGATGGCCGCGTGAAGATCGAGGAGCCGTACTTCAACGTCTCCATCCACGTGCCCAACGCCTACGTGGGCGCGGTCATCAAGCTGTGCCAGGACCGGCGCGGCGAGCAGAAGAACATCCAGTACGCCTCGGCCGAGCGCGTCATCATCACCTACGAGCTGCCCCTCGGAGAGGTGCTCTTCGACTTCTTCGACCAGCTGAAGAACGCCACGCGCGGCTACGCCTCCATGGACTACGAGCTGGCCGGGTACCGCGAGAACAAGCTGGTGCGCCTCGACATGCTGATCAACGGCGAGAAGATCGACGCCCTCAGCGCCATCGTGCACATGGACAACGCGCAGCACATCGGCCGGCAGCTGGCCTCGAAGCTGAAGGGCATCGTGCCGTCGCAGCAGTTCGAGGTGGCCATCCAGGCCGCCATCGGCACCAAGGTGATCGCGCGCGAGACGGTGCGCGCCCTGCGCAAGGACGTGACCGCCAAGTGCTACGGCGGCGATGCGACGCGCAAACGCAAGCTGCTGGACAAGCAGAAGGCGGGCAAGAAGCGCATGCGCCAGTTCGGGAAGGTGGAGATCCCGCAG
>CAZEAA010000038.1:7019-26043 GCA_964510015.1 uncultured Sandaracinaceae bacterium | reverse complement strand
GTGTGTGCCCGCGATGTCGTCCGAACCCACGCCGACGGCGACTGTGCCGAGCATGCCGAACTGCGAGCTGTCGGTCGCTCCTCCGTGCGCACGCACCGTGACGTCCCCTCGCCAAGCGCCGCGCGGCACGGTCGCTCCACAGCCGGCGAGGCTCAGCGCGAACACGGCCGCAGTCGCCGCCAGCGGCGCGAACACACGGACGGGCAGCAGGCAGCCACGTACAGCCAGCATGGGGACCAGCACGAGGGGGGTCACCAGCACGTCGGTCGGGTCCATGGTGAGCGCTGCGCCCCCGGAGGCCCCCGACCATCCCAGCAGGGACTGCGCCGCTCCGAGACCGAGTCGGTATGCGTTCGCCGCCGTGTCGTTCAGTTTGGTGGCCGCGAAGAGCACCGCGGTGGCCAACGCGCACACGTCGAGCAGGCGGCGCTGGGGGAGCCCGAGTCTCCCGCTCACCGGGGCCGTCGTCGCCGCGAGCAAGATGGGGAAGGCCATCATGGCAGCCGCGTCGCCCAGCTTGCCGCTGACCACGCCGGGCGCGACGTGCTTGAGGACGTGATCGTTGAACGCCCACGTGGCCAGCGCCCCAAGGAAGAGCGGTGAGACCAGGAGCTCGCTCACGTTGCGCCTCATGGCCGGGGCTCCACGAGGGTGACGGTCGTGCGACCGGGCAGCGCGCCCGGCGTAGCGTGGGTGACGGCTGCGATGACCATCGGCAACGGGTCGAAGCGCGTCGGGTCCACCCCGCCGTCTGGCGAGCCTCCGTCAACCAGGGTCACCACGAAGCGCCCGCCGCACGGCTCGGCGGCGCCACAGGTCACGCTCGCACAAGCGCCTCCCGAGTACGTCGTCAGGGGCATGGTTTCGTAGACGAGCTCGCCCTCGCTCGGCTCCACGAGGGTCTCTCCCAGCCGGCTCTCGGCCCCTATCAGAACCCGAACGTCGTCGCGCCGCTGGGGACCGTCGTCGTCGGCCCAGACGAAAGCGCACACCTTGTTGCGCTCACGGACGAACGCGCCCTCGAACACCACATCCACGATGGCCGTTGGGGGTGCCGCTGGACCGATGCTCAGCTGCACCTCCTCCAGGGTGTTCTCCACTGGTTCCTCGCGACGCGAGGTGGCGACCACCACCATCCAGCCGGCGACGATGACAATGGGCTTTGCGAATTGGTTGCCGACGCGAGACATGATGCTGCCCTGCTCCCCTCTGGTTCGACCAAGGTAGCGCGAGCCGCAGCGCCTGCCCACTTCATCGAGTCGGAGACGCGAAAAAGCCCAGCCACCGGAGTGAGCTGGGCTCGAGACCACGAAGGCCGAGGCGAGCCGCCTCAGACCTTCATGATGTCTTCTTCCTTCTTCGCCACGATCTCGTCCACCTTGGTGCCGCCGTCCTTCACGATGGCCTCCAGGTCCTTGAGTGCGCGGGCCGCGTCGTCCTTGCCCACGTCACCGGACTTCTCGAGCTCGTCGAGCATGTCCTTCGCGTCGTGACGCGCCTTGCGGATGGCGATCTTGCAGTCCTCGCCTTCCTTGCGCGCGGTCTTCGCCAGCTCGCGGCGGCGCTCTTCGGTGAGCGGCGGGATGGGGATGCGGATCAGCTCGCCGTCGTTGCTGGGGTTGAGGCCCAGCTGCGCGTTGCGGATGGCCGACTCGATCAGGTTGATGGACTGACGCTCGAACGGCTTGAGCGTGATCATGCGCGCCTCGGGCACGTTGATGCCGGCCATCTGCTTCAGCGGCGTGGGGGTGCCGTAGTAGTCCACGCGCACGCCGTCCAGGATGCCGGGGTTGGCGCGGCCCGTGCGGATCTTGGCGAGGTCGCGTCGCAGCGCTTCGTGCGCCTTCTCGATGCTCTCTCTGAGGTCTTGCAGTGTCTCATCCAGCATGAGCGTTCTCCATGTTCTGCGTGGGCCGAAGCCCTTTCACTCACCCGTCTCGGAGACGACGGTGCCGACGTCCTCGCCCATCACTACGCGCTTGATGTTGCCGCGTTGGTGCAGCGCGAAGACCCGAATCGGGAGCTTGTTGTCGCGGCAGAGGGTCACCGCGGTGCTGTCCATGACACCCACGCGGTCTGCCAGGAACCGATCGTAGCTCAACCGGCGGTACATCTGGGCATCTGGATTCTTGGCCGGGTCCGAGTCGTACACGCCCTCGACCTTGGTGGCCTTCATGAGCGCGTCCGCGTGGATCTCCATGGCGCGCAGCGCGGCGGCCGTGTCCGTGGAGAAGTAGGGGTTGCCGGTGCCGGCGACAAAGATGCAGATGCGGCGCTTCTCGAGGTGGCGGATGGCGCGGCGGCGGATGTACGGCTCGGTCATGGCGCTGATGGCCATGGCGCTCATCACGCGCGTGGGGACGCCCTTCTTCTCGATGGCGTCCTGCAGGGCCAGGCCGTTGATGACGGTGGCCAGCATGCCCATGTGGTCGGCCGAGGTGCGGTCCATGCCGCTGGCGCTGCCCTTGAGGCCGCGGAAGATGTTGCCGCCACCGATGACGATGCCGAGCTCGGCGCCCGCGTGGTGCACTTCCACGATCTCGGCCGCGATGTCGCTGAGTGTGGCGGGGTTGAGCCCGAAGCCTCCGACCTCACCGCAGAGGGCCTCGCCCGAGAGCTTCAGCAAGACCCGCTTGTGCTTGAGTTCCACCATGGGCACGGGTCTAGCGTCCGAGGCCACGGCGCGCAACCGCGCAACATCCGGACGCCCTCAGAATGGCCTGCCGAGGTGGAAGTAGAGGCGCGGGCCGCCCCGCTCCTGGGCCCCGTACGCGAACCCGAGGCGCAGCGTGAATGGCAGGACGAAGCCCACGGTGAAGTCCAGCATCAGCTCGGCGCCGAAGCCCACCCGGAACGTGGAGAGGTCGATGCGCGTGTTGTACGCGTCGCCGTAGTCCGCGAAGACCAGCGCGTGCAGGCGGTTGATGAACACCGGCAGCGTCTGCACCCCGTGCTGGATGCGCACGATGGGGAAGCGGTACTCGAGCTGCACCAGCTGGAAGCGCAGGCCACGGCGGTCGCCGGGAGCGTAGCCGCGCAGGGCCTGGCCGCCGTAGACCGGGTGCTCCAGCACCAGCTCCTGAATGTCCGGACTGGGGAACCCGCCCACGCTGAAGAGCGAGCGGCGGCCCTCGTCGCCGGCCGAGAGGCCCCCCGTGTAGCGCAACGCAAAGATGTGGTGGTGGATGAGCGGGTTCTCCCAGAAGCGCGAGAACGCCCAGCTCAGCGCGGCCGCGCGGTAGGGGTTGCCGATGCGCCGGTCCGCGGCGCTCATGGTCACGCTGAAGGCGCGGCCCACCGAGGTGGTCATGTCGTAGATCTGGGCGCGCGCGTCGGAGTAGCTGAAGCTCAGGCGTGCCCGCGTGAACATGCCCAGCTCGGGGAGGTAGGGCGCCGGGAAGTTCGGGTCCAGCTCTCCGCGGAACGGGTCCACGCTCTGCACGTGGCTCGCCGAGTACCCCGCTGAGATGGCGGTGGTGTGGAACGAGCGCGGGAAGCTGCGCGACACCGAGATGTCGCCGCCATGGACGCGCTCGGTCCAGGCCTGCCGCACGCCCTCCACCACGAGGTCGTTGCGGTCCTGGTGGCGCCGGAAGAAGCGCAGGGCCACCGGGAACGTGCCGCGCAGGTAGCGGAGCCCGAGATCCAGGTCCACCTGCTCGGCTTGGATCGCCCACGCCACGCGCGCGTTCCAGTTCATGAAGCCCACCGCGTCTTCGCCCACCAACTTCACCGAGAGCTCGTTGCCGCCCAGGAGGCTCGTCCCGAAGCCCGGCATGAAGCTGCGCGGGTACATGGTCTCGATGGGCCGGTACCGGTGGCTCGGGCCGCCCAGGAAGCCCGTGTCGCTAGGCTCGGGCCGGTCGTCCACGTAGGCCTGGGCAGGGCGTCCCCACGTGCCGGGCGCGCCCGTCAGCGGCAGGCTGTAGAGGTCGAAGCCGAGGCCGCCGTAGCCCACGTAGACCACGCGGTCGCCCGCCGACGAGACCACCGGACAGAAGGCGCCGCCGAGCACGTTGGTGAGCTGTCGCGTGGCGCCCGTCCCGAGCGAGACGGAGTACAGGTTCGCGATGCCGCTGCGGTCCGACGAGAACACCACGTGCTGCCCGTCCGGCGTGAACGTGGGCCCGAGATCCATGGCGCGATCGTGCGTCAGCTCGCGCACCTCGCGGCTCCCGAGGTCCATCAAGTGCACGTCGCGGAAGCCGCCCGCGCGCCACACCGAGTACACCACCTGCTGGCCGTCGGGCGAGAAGCGGGGCGTGTAGACCTGCTCGAACGCTCGGCTGGTGACCAGGCGCTCGCGCGTGCCCATCACGTCGCGCAGCTGCGCGATCTCGAGGTGCGAGGTGCCCGCGTGGTTCACCGTGAACACCACGCGCGTTCCGTCGGGCGACACATCGGGGGCCCGCGCGCGCAGGCCGGTGGTCAGGCGCTCCGGGCGGCGCCGTCCGGGGTGCTTCCGAAAGAGGTCGAAGCGGGCGTAGATGCCGCGGTCGAAGTCCACCGAGTCGTACACCAGGCTGCCGTCGGCGAGCGGAGACGGCGCCGAGCCACCGGCCACGCGCGTGATCTTCTCGAAGTCGCCGCCCCCCACCGGCAAGCGCCGCAGCTGCGCGTCGCTGCGCCCGTCGCCCACCATGTAGACCAGGCTCCCGTCGGCTTCGAAGCGCGGATACAGCGCGGTCTCGCCGTGCTGGGTCAGGCGCTCGCCTTCCACGCGGCCCGCGGCCTCCACGTTGGCGGCGACATCGGCGTAGCGCGCGCGGGTCTCCGTCTGCCAGGCGTCGTACAGCTCCGGCCACGTGGAGCCGGTCGCTCGCTGCGTGGCGCGGCTCAGGCCGTAGGGGATGGGGTTGCGCCCGTAGGTGTCCGCGATCTCGGCGATGGCGTGGTCCCCGTGGTGCCGCGCCACGAACGCCATCAGGCGCGAGCCATACAGGTACCAGTTGTTGCCGTGCGGCCAGTTGTCCACGCCGTTGGCCAGCTGGTCCAGCGTGAGCACGCGGTCCTCCAGGAACGCCATGCGCAGGTACATGTCGAACTGCGTGGAGCGCATGCGCCCACCCGCCGTCTCGTGGGACTCCATGTAGGTGGCGAGGCCCTCCACGATGAAGCGCGGCTGCGTCTGGTTCGGCGCTAGCACGCGCCCGAACACGCGGTTGATGATGGCCGGCAGCCCCGACATGTTGGAGAGGTGCAGGATGTGGGTGTGCTCGTGCGTGATGAGCGTGGTCAGCCAGTCGTCGAAGTCCGACAGCGGGCTCATGTCCTCGGGCGCCGTGGCGAACAGCCGGATGGCGTCGAAGGGCAGGGCGGTGGCCAGGCCGTTGGCCGACTCGGAGTCGTCCGCCAGGGTCACCTGCACCCGGCCGCTCATCTCGTTCTCCAGCACCGGGGCCACGCGCGCGTGCGCCCGCTCGAGGGCATAGGCCGCCCGGCGGGCCACTGGCGCGAGGTGCGCGGGGTAGTGGACAGCAAAATGCTCGGTGTCCACGGTGCGCCAGCGCACCGAACGATCGCGCAGCTGGGCGGACGCGCGGTGGGGCCCGCTCGCCAGCGCTAGACAGGCGGCGAGGACCAACAGGGGCCCGACGCGGCGCAGGGCGGACATCCGCTCTCCTATAACATGACCACCGCCCGTCGATCGGAACGTCGCTTCTGCTCACCTCGTCCTTGACCCGGTGCCCCTTGGCCTTCTAGCCTTGCGCTCTGCGGGTGCTGCCCCGCGCCGATACCGCACGTGGAGACGCCTATCCCGAACATGACGCCGCCGCCGCCCTCGCGGCCCGCCCGTGCCTACGCACTCCGCTTCATCTCCGGGAAGTATCAAGGCGGCGAATTCCCGCTGCCCGAGAACGGTGAAGTCGTAGTCGGGCGCTCGGGCGAGCTGGACATGGTCCTCGTGGAGGACATGGTCTCGCGGCGGCACGCCAAGATCACCGTCACCAACGGGCAGATCTTCATCCAGGACCTGGGCTCCACCAACGGCAGCTTCGTGAACGGCGAGCGCATCAAGCGCTCGAAGCTGAGCGAAGGTGATCGCGTGCTCATCGGCACCAGCATCATCAAGGTGGTGGCCACCGAAGGCGCGGCCACCATGCGCGAGGCCAAGGCCGCGCTCGAAGACGTGGCCGCCGGCAAGCGCACCTCGCAGGTGCGCACCATGACGGGCTCCATCGCCGAGGTCCCGCTGCCGGACCTGCTGCAGCTCTTCGCGGCCAGCAAGAAGAGCGGCACCCTGGTGGTCCGAACCGACACCGACGTGGGCAAGCTGCACCTCGACAAGGGGCGCGTGCACTTCGCGGCGGTCAACGACCACTACGACGTCCCGCCCGAGAAGAGCTTCTACCGGATCCTCACCTGGGAGGACGGCACGTTCGACATGGAGCAGCCCGAGGAGCGCGAGTTCCCGAGCGAGATCGAGATGAGCACCGAAGGGCTGCTCATGGAGGCCATGCGCCAGCTGGACGAAGTGAAGCGCCTGGGGCCCGAGCTCCCGCCGCACAGCGCCCAGCTCGAGATGTGCTCGCCGCTCATTCCGCCGCTGCGTGACCTCACGCCGGACCAGCTGGACATCCTCCAGATCGCGCACAACTACTCGCGCGTGGAGACGGTCCTCAACAAGAGCCTGGCGGGGGACGTGCGCACGAGCGAGCTCATCGTGAAGCTCATCAAGCTGGGCTACCTCAAGGTCATCTGAGCTCGGGCACCCTGCGCGGTGCCGCTGCTGGCCCCGCTCACGGACCGCTGACGTCCCAGACGCGCACCCACGAGGCGTCCCGCACGACGAGAGTCGTGGCATGTACCCACTGCTTCTTCACCCCACGGTGGCCCGCGAGGACGAGGCGCCTCGCGCCCGGCCGCCACACCGCGACGAGCGAGTCGCTGATCTCTGCGGCCACGTTCCTCGAGTCGAGATCGAACGTCGCCGCGCCTCGCACCGGCAGGTCGCCCGGCTCATAGGGGCAGCGGAGGATCTCTTCGCCCGTGTCGACCCTCGTCACGCGCACGGCGCCGTGCGGCTCGTGCGGGTTCGAGAAGTCTGGGCCCGTGAGGAAGGCGCCAGTCGCCGCCGCGGCCCATGGGAGCTCTCGTCCCAAGGCGCCGGACTCGAGATCGAACGCGAACTGCCGCGCGACGGTCATGCCCTTGCCCGCCCAGATGGTCACGATCGCCTGCGCGCCGCTGCGGCCGAACGCGGCCCACTGCCTTGGATCGTTCCCGAGGGCGAAGCGCTCGGCGTCACGAACGAAGTGGACCAGGACCTTCGACTCTCCGCTCGCCACGTCGAGCGCGACGATGTCGAACCCTTCGTGCCCGAGGGAGTCGAGCGGGAGCAGCAGCACGGACGAGCCGTCGAGGTAGGCACCCTTGTTGCGCGGCAGCTCGCGCGCAACGAGCAGCGCGCCGCTGTGCCGTGACCACTGCAGGATTCGCCCTGCGCCCATGGACGTGACCGTGTCGGCCGCGACGTCGAGCTTGCAGCCCGCTTCGAGTTCACCTTCGAGCGCGAGCCGGGGTCCTTCGCGCACGATCTGGCGCTCGACGTCCACGATGGCGAAGCGCCCGTCGGCGCGCAGCAGCCAGAGGTTCTGCTCCACGCGGGCGTGTGCGACGACATCGCTCGACGCCAGCCTGGCCTTGCAGCGCGCGTCGCCGAGCACGCCGCGCTGGGTCGACACGATGGCGCCGCTCGCGGTGTCGGCGACCACCACGTCGCCGCACAAGAAGCCGGCAGCGACGACGCCACCGTCGTCCGTCACGGCTGCGGCGCTGAGGGTCGAGGGCGCGGGGGGCGCCTTGAACGAGCCGTGCCGGACGAAGAAGCCCGGCGCGAGCTCCTTGAAGCTCGGGATGCGGCTCATGCCGGCGGAAGCCTTCTCGTCCGCGTCCGTGATCCTAGGATCGAGGAAGAACCGTGTGCGCGCGGGCTCGAGGTCGACGACCTCCACGCCCTCTCCGTCGCTCCCGATCGCTGCGACGGAGCGGGTGCGGTCGAGGACGAGCGGGCCGTTCGAGTATCCCCCGAGCATGAACTCCTCGCCGGTGATGCGGCCGGTGGTGTCCTTCACGCGGGAGAGGCGCATGTCCTCGTCGGAGACCACGAGGACCGTCCCTGCGCGGCTGAAGCGCGCCGAGAGCGCCTTGATCTTGCGGCTGCTGCGCGTCCAGTCAGCGAGGCTCTTGCGCCTCACCAGGTCGATGAGCTCGACCTGTTTGTTATCGCGAAGGACGAGCGCGCGCCCTCCTTCGTCGTCCACGTCGAGCTCCGAGGTGACGCCCTTCGCGTGCTTCCACTGCCCGCTCGCCCGGAGGTCGGGGAGGGTGAAACGGAGCAGCTTCCCGGCGAGCACGTAGACCGCGTCACCACGGACCGCGACGCTCGTCGCGACCGCGGGCAGCGCTGCTCGCGCGAGCTCTTCGCCTGCCGTGGTCCAGGAGAACAGCGATGTGCCTGCTCCGACGAACCCCTCGCCCGTCGTGGCGAGTGACGAGATGGGCTCGTCCGCGCTCTCGTGCAGCGTCCCCAGCTCCACGAGCTGCGTCCCCGTGAACTGCCAGGTCCGGACGCGACCGTCGCCGTCCGCCGTCGCGACGATGTCCCTGCAAACCGCGAGCGCCAGGATCGGCGCGTCGCCGGGCGGGGACACCTCGGGCGCCTTCGCACTCCCGCGCTTCGTGGCCTTCTTTGGCTTGGTCTTGGCAGCTGCCTCGGACTTGGGCGTTGCCGTGGTCTTGGGCGTTGCCTTGGTCTTGGACACGCTCGTGGTCACGACCTGCCGAAGGTATCACGGTCCCTGAGGAGCCACCCACTCGACCACGCGCAGCGCCAGCTCGTCGAGCACCACCTCGGAGTCGACGTCCGGTGGTGGCTCGAGCACCAGCCGAGTCAGGGCCGCGTCCACCAGCGTCACCACCAGAAACGACACCTCTTCCGCTCGGTCCGGGCGCACACGGTCACCGGCCATGCGATAGGCACCGCGCGCGATGGCGAGGTGACGCTCCCAGGCGGCGATGCGGTGCGGCTCGCGGATGGCCAGCGGCACACCCGCGGCGATGGCCCGCAACAGCGGCTCCCGTGTGCGCAGCGCGGAGAGGAGCGCCGCGAGCCAGCTTCGGATGGCGTGGTCCACGGGGGCGCCCACGAGTGCCGCCACGGGCCGTGCCGCGTCCTCCACGAACCCCTCGGTCGTCCGGCGCACCACCTCGTAGACCACCGCGTCCGTGTCGCCGAAGTACTCGTAGAGAGAGCCGATGCTCACGCCCGCCGTCTCCGCGATGTGGTTGGTGGTCACCGCCCCGTAGCCGCGCTCCACCAAAAGCCGAGCACACGCCTCGACGATGGCGTCGAAGGTCGCGCGCGACCGGGCCTGACGGGGCACCTTCCTCGGGCTGAAATCAAGGCGCACGGGAAATCAGGGGGCTTTGGGGGAGGGCACTCGCAGGGCCCGGCATGGGATCCGAGTAAACCTGAGCATTTGCTCGGATTATAGTCGCGGCATGAGCTTCGACGCCACCATGACTCCTCCCACTCGCTGGCAGGGACACCGCCTCGCTGACCCGCCCGCTGGCCACGCCCGCCTGTGCCGCCTGCTGGGGGTGAGCATCGACCCGCACGGCGCCGAGGTGGCGCGCGTGCGTGACGGACTCACGCGCGGCGATGACGTGGCCGACGCGTTCGTGGCGTGGGCCGCCGAGCAACCCGCTGGCAAGGGCCGCGAGCTGTTCGAGCGCGTGGTGGAGGGCGGGCTCGCCGCGGTGCCGGAGGCGCCCGAGTGCTTGGTGCGGTGGTTCGAGCCGCTCGAGCGGCAGCCCGCTTGGCTGGACCACGAGGCGCTGCGGCTCGGCTGCGACACGGCGTGGCGAGCGGGCCCGGCCGGCGGCGACATCCTGAGCGCCATGGCGTTGATGGGCGGCTACCGCAGCAGCGCGGCCGTGAAGCCGCTGGCCATGACGGGCGCGCTCGACAAAATGGTCGTCCGCCGCATTGCCGAGACCTCGCGCTTCGTGATGGACGTCTACGAGTCTCCCTCCATGGACCGCTTCTCGCGGGGCTTCCGCAGCGCGTGTCGCGTGCGGCTCATGCACAGCATGGTGCGACGGTCGCTCGCGCGCCGCGCCGACTGGGACGCGCGGGCGTGGGGTACCCCCATCAACCAGAGCGACATGGCCGGCACGCACCTCGAGTTCTCGGCCATCTTCATCACCGGGCTCACGGCCCTCGGCTTCCGCTTCACCAAGGCCGAGCGCGACGCGGTCATGCACCTGTGGCGCTACGTCAGCGTGGTGATGGGCGTGGACGACGCGCTGCTCGCGCCCGACTACAACGCGGGGCTGCGCCACATGGTCATCCACGCGCTGACCAACCCGCACGCCGACGAGGACAGCCGTGCCCTCGCGCGGGCGCTGCACGAGATGCCGATGCGCCTCGCGAAGACCCCGCTCGAGCGACGTGTCGCGGCGGTGCACACCCGCTACCAGACGGCCGTCTCGCGCCTCACGCTGGGAAACGAAGCGGTCGACGACATCGGACTGCCCGCGGCGCCCGCGTTCCCCGCGTTGCTCGCCCTGAGCGGTGCGCGCTTCGCCGTGGAGACCGTGCGCCAGCGTGTGCCCGCGTTGCACGAGCGCACCATCCGCCACGGTCGCGCCCAGCAGCTGCGCGCCGTGGCCGAGCTCATCGGAGACGAGCGGCTCAAGTACGTTCCCTACGGTGACCGGCAGGCTGCTCACCCTCATGCTGCCGCCGCGTCCCTGGCCTGACCCAGAGCGAAGAGAGACAGTATGCCGATCACGAACGACAGCCCCTCGATTCCCGCCCTCGCCACCCCTGCGGCGCTCCAGCGCTTTGCCCGAGCTTTGGAGCAAGGGCGCGTCTCCGCCGACGAGGCGCTGGCCATCTTCGACGCGCTACCCGCCGTCGAGGTCCCGTTCATGCTCGGCGCGTGGAAGGGGGCCGGCTTCCCCACGGGGCACGCGCTCGATGGAGTGCTCGAGGGCTATCACTGGCACGGCAAGCGCTTCGACTCCGTCGAGCACGTGCATCCGCTGGTGTTCTCGCGCCGAGACGGGAGCCTCACGTACGTGAACCCTCTGCTGACCCTGCCGTCGCTGGGGATGCTCGAGCGGCTGCCGGTCCTCGAGTCGGCGCCCGCGGGCGCCCTCTTCCGCGCCATGCTCGGGCTGGTCTCCACCGGAAAGTCGGCGGCTCGCTTGCGCGCGACCACCTACCGCGGCGTCACCAGCGCGACCATGCAGTACGACAACCTCCCCATCAACGACGTCTTCCGGAGGGTGGACGAGCGCACCGTGCTGGGCGTGATGGACCTCAAGGGAGTGCAGGCGCCGTTCTTCTTCGTGCTGCGCCGCGAGTGAGCGCTCGGGCACTCGACCCGCACAAGCCGGCAACGCAAACGGGCCTCCGCGTGGTACGTACCGGCTGTGGACAGTCCTCTCGAACGACGAACCGGTGAGCGCACCGACACGGTGGTCGACCTCGCGCGGGTCGCGACCTCTGCGCGTCCCCTGCCCATCGTCCTCGAGCAGCTCTGCTCCCGCATCGCCGACGCATCGCCGGCCCCGGTCGTCAGCGTCTACCTGCTCGAGAAGGAGCAGGACGCCGACGTGCTGGTCCTGCGGGCGAACGTCGGCTTGCGGGAGGGCAGCGTCGGCAACGTGCGGCTCGCCATCGGCGAGGGCGTGACTGGCTTCGCGGCCGCCTGCATGCAGCCGGTCTCGACGTCCACCAGCGCGGCCGAGTCGCTCTACAAGGCGGTCAGCGGCATCGGCGAAGAGGCCTTCCCCGACTACTTGGCGGTGCCTCTCCCCGTCGCGGGCAGAGCGATCGGCGTGGTCGTGCTCCAGCGCGAGCCGAACGCGGGCTTCTCGGACGACGACGTGGTGCTGGTCACCTCGCTCGCGTCCGCGGTGACCCTCGCGATCGTGTGCGCGAATGCCCGGCACACCCAGGCCGAGGCGAGCAGCAGCACGGAGGGCCGCACGGTGCGTGTCCGCGGCACGACCATCGCGCCGGGGTCGGTGCTCGCCCAGCTCGAGGCGCTGCCGACGCTCGACTCGGTGATCGCAGGCGCCCAGCCGGCGTCTCTGCCGATGGCGCTCGACGGAATCCGCGAGGACGCCGACCAGTTCATCGCGCGCATCGGAGCCCGGCTCTCGCCTGGTGCCTTCGCGAACCTCACCGCCACCCGGCTCTTGCTCGACGACGCGCGTTTCCGCGCGGAGCTGCTCGACCGATGCGAGCGGCTCGGCATGCTGCACGGCATCCGCGCGACCACCCGTGAGTACGCGCTCGCCGCGCGGCGCTCGCCCGCGGCCCGGATGCAGGGCGACTGGGTCCAGAACCGCGCGGCTGACGTCGCCGGGCTCTGCATGGTCGCGGTGGTGCGCGCCGCCGGGACCACCATCGGCAGGCCGGGTCAGGCGCTGCTCATCCCCGAGGTTCCGAACCTCTTCCTCGCCATGCACGCCATCCATCGGCGGTCGGCCGCGTTGCTGGTGGCCGCCGAGCTGGACCCGGCGTCCACGGTCGCCGAGGTGCTGCGCGTCTGCGAGATGCCGACCATCGCGTCCATCGAGAGCCTGAGCGACTGGGCGAGGCCCGGGGACACGCTGATCGTGGACGCCACGCGTGGCAGCGTCGTGGTGCGGCCGAACGCAGACGAGCTCGCGCGCGTCCGTGCGAAGCGCAGCGGAGGTCCGTCGGGCGACCTCTGATCCACGCCGCGCCGGCTCGTCGACCTGCGCGAGCCCTCCCTGACGTCACCGCGGCGGGAGCGCGACCAGCTTCGGGTGCGCTTGGCACCAGCGCACCACCGCCTCGGCCACGCGACGGTGCGTGTCGCCCTCGAGTGTCCCCCGCGTGAGCGCTTGGATGTCCCGACGCAACGAGGCCTGTTCGGTCTCCGTGAAGGGTTCCGTCAGCAGCCTCTCGAGGAAGTGGCCGAGGTCTCGAAAGAACCCGTCGAAGTTGCCGTTGGCGTTGCGCATGGCCTCGTTGAAGAGCTTGGTGCTGGCGCGCACCAGCTCGCCTTGCACGGAATTGGCCTCGCCCGATGGCGGGACCAGCTTCTCGAACAGCTCGTCGAGCAGCGCGGAGGACGAGGCACCGCTCGTAAACGTCAGCGTGGTGTTCTCCACGTCGGGCGGCGCCCATCCCACCGCGCTCGGGTCATCGCGGTGCCGCGTCTTCTCCAGCAGGGCAACGCGCTCGGGGGACCCGCTGTGGGCCACCTTCATGGCCCAGTTGCCATGGCGCATGCGCTGGTAGGGGTTGGCCCCGCGCTCGATCATCGCGGCGATGCAGCGGTCCGTGCCGCGCTTCATGACGGCCACGAACAGCGGGGTGTTGCCGCGCTCGTCCAGCGCGTCGAGGTCCGCGCCCGCCTCGATGAGGCGCAGCGCGATGTCGGGACGCTGCGCTTCGAGCGCCAGGTGAAGGGGCCCCGCGCGCTTTCCCTCCGCGTCGACGCGGGCCCCTGCCGCGAGCAGCAGCTCCACCACGTCGGCGTGGCCGTCTCGGCAAGCGCGCATCAGGCCGGTCACACCGTCCAAGGCATCGTTCACGTCGGCTCCCGAGGCGAGCAGGGTCTTCACCGCGTCGATGTCGTTGGTGCCCGCCGCGTCGGCCAGCCCTCGGTGCTGGAGCGGCGCAGCGCCAGCGTCGAGCAGCACCTGGCGCATGCGCTCGTCGCCGCGCTTGGTCGCGGTCCACAGCGCGTGAGGGGACCTGGCGCCTGCCTTCGAGAGCCGCTCCACGAACTCGTGATGACCGCGCTCGATGGCTTCCATCAGCGGGTCGTTCAGGTAGCTCCCCGTCGCGTCCAGCGCGATGCCTGCCTGCTCCAGCACCGAGAGCGTTTGCGCGTTGCCGCCGCGCGCCGCGAAGAACAAGGCACCGCACCCGTAGTCGGTCACCGCGTGAACGCTCGCGCCGGCCTCGAGGAGCACCGTCACCGCGTCCAGGTCGCCGGACTCGAGCGCGGCGTGCAAGGCCGTCATGCCCTTGTCGTAGAACGCCACGCTCTTCCGCACGCGGATGGCGGCATCCACCTTCTGCTTCGTCTTCAGCAGCCACGCCAGCGCCTCGGCGTGACCGTGGAGCGCCGCGTGATGGAGGGCAGACGCGCCCACCCCGTCGACCGCGGTCGGCTTGGCCTTCGCGCGCTGCAGCGCCGTGAGGATGGGTACCGAACCCACCGCCGCAGCCACGTGGAGGGGCGTGGCATCCTTGTCGAAGGCGAACCCCGGTCGCGACAGCGTGGGATTGACGGAGGTGTGGAACGTCGCGCCCTTGGGCCGCACCACGCGCGAAGTCGCCAGGGACGACAACATCCCTGGCGACTTCGCGTTCACGTCTGCGCCCTCGGCGATGAGCGCGTCGACTTGCGCCAGATCCTCCGCGAAGCCCGCTTCATGGATTGGGCTCCAGCCCGGTTTGCTCGTCGTCACGTGGGTCAGGCTACCCCGCTCACCCGCGAGGGGTCAGGTACTTCTCCGCGATCGACGCCCAGCTGCCCGCCGGCTCGAGCGCCAGGTACGTCTCCCAGTGCGGCTTCGCGTCGCGTGCCCGGCCCAGCTCTTCGTAGGCCATCGCCAGGTTGAAGTGCGCGTCCGCGAAAGAAGGGTCGGACCCCAGCGCCCGCTCGAAGGACACCACCGCGCTCGAGGGATCCCCGGCGTCCAGCGCCAAGAAGCCCAGGTTGTAGTGGGCTTCGGGCTGGTCGCCGTCGATGCGCAGGGCGTTGGTGTAGTGCCGGCGCGCGTCTTCCACGCGGCCGCGCCGGTAGCACAGGTTGCCGAGGTTGGTGTGCGCGTTGCCCAGTGACGCATCGAGGCGCAGCGCAGCGAGATACGCGGCCTCGGCGCGCTCGAAGGTGGTCTCGTCCTCGTCCAGCCGGCAGCCTTCCAAGTACAGCTCGTAAGCGCTGCGCCGGGCCTCGGCGCTGGGCCCCGTGCGGAGCACGCGCACCACGTCGTCGCGCACCGTCTCGACGTCGAAGTCGATGACGTGCTGCCCCGTGGTGGGCTCGAACGCGCCGCGGCGGTCGCGCATGACCACCGAGCCGCCCTCTTCGGTGACGCGCAGCTCGGCCAGCGGGCGGGCCACCTTGGGGAGCGTGCGGCGGATGGCGTCCACCGAGTCCTTCACGCGCTTGGGCGGAACACCCCTCTCCAGCAGCGCCTTCGCGGCGCGCACGCTGACCAGGTCTTGGAAGGTGTAGAGGTGCTTCTTGCCCACGCTCGCGGACGGGGTGATGAAGCCCGCGCGCGCCCAGCTGCGCAGCCGGCTTTCCTTGAGGTCGAAGAGCTTGGCCACGTCCGCGGTGGAGTACAGGTCGGCCAGCGGGTCATCGGACGGCCGCGTGGTCCTCGGCGCCTCGTGCGAGGTGGGCGCGAGGGGGGCAGGCGCAGCGATCCGTGTTCCGACGCCATCGCGCCCGAATGCGACGTGGATGACGTTGTCGCGCTCTTCGCTCAAGGGATGCTCCGCTCCGACAGTACTTCAATAGGTACTTCGAGATCGATGTCGATGTGTAGCCGGTTCTCGTCCAGACGCACTCGCGTCTCGACCTGCGCCGTGCCGAGGAGGTGGCTTGGTACACGACGCGCGGCCTCGGCGCGAGCCCAACGCATCAAGCGCAGGCGCACGCGCACGGAGCCGTCCACGGCGTCACGCAGTTCCGCGAAGGCCCGTGGGCTGCGCGGCGCCCCAAGGAACTGAGCCACGGCGTCGAGGTCCACGCTGAACATGGACGTGCCGAAGTAGCGCGGCTGGCCGTCGTGGCTGGGGCGCAGCGCCTGGCTGCCCTCGGACAGCAGCTCGCCGAAGGAGAAGAGGGCCTCTTCGGCCTCGCGGGACAGGGTGGTGCGCTCGTCTTTGCGGACGAGACGTCCGCGGGTGGCTCGGGCGAGGAAGGGTCGGCTGGGGAGACGGGGGGCGGTGCTCAGCATGGGGGATTGGCACTAGCGTACATTTGCCTACATTGGACTACCAAGAACGCGACAGGCCGGCGTGCGCACATCGGGGGTTCGGCTGCTATAGCCAGCCACCATGCCGCCTGCAGCCAAACCGATGGCCTTCCTCTCCGACATCCACGGCGCCCTCGGGCCTCTCGAGGCGGTGCTCGAAGAGCTCGCGCGCCGCGACGTGGGCGAGATCTACGTGGCGGGCGACTTGCTGCTCGGCGGCGACCAGCCGCTCGAGGTCTGGCGCAAGCTGCAGTCGGTCAACGCGCGCTGCACGCGCGGCACCAGCGACACCGCGCTGTGCATGGTGGACCCGGCCAGCTTGAAGCCCGCGGACGACGAGCAACGCGTCCGCATGGAGCGCTTCCTGAACACCCGTCGCGAGCTGGGCGAGCTGGTGCTGCAGTCCATTCGCCGCCTGCCCGAGCGCCTGCGCATCCCCATGATCGACGGGCGCGAGATCCTGATGACGCACGAGTCGCCCATCGGCACGGGCGCGGAGCTGAGCCACGACCTGAGCGACGACGAGCTCATCGAGCTGCTGGACAGCGACCCCGCGGACATCTTCGTGGTGGGCTCCACGCACGTGCCCTTTCAGCGCGCGCTGACCGGGGCGCACGTGATCAACGTGGGCTCCGTGGGTCAGGCGCCCGGCGGCGAGGTGGCGCACTTCACCATCCTGAACCCGCGCCTCGACGGCACCGAGATCCTGCAGGACTTCGTCACCCTGTAGCGCTCGATGCCCGGGCTCCGACCGGCGGGGGCGGTCTCGGAGGCGCGAGTGTTTTTGCCCACAGGCAAATTTGGTCGCGAGTATTTTTTGCCTCTGGGTAAAAACGCTCGTGTGAGTGCCCCGGCATAGAGGGGCTAGCGGCCGCTCAACGGGGAAGCGCGAGGCCTGCCTTCTGGTTGACCCACGCCAGCAAGCGCGCGCGCTCCTCCGGGGTGTCCGAGCGCCGCGTGTTGGCGAAGCGGTGGATGGGGCGAGGCCGCCGGTCGTGCCAGAACAGGCCGCTCTCCGCGAGCACGTCATCGTCGTTCGCGGCCAGCCACACGAGCGTGTCCGCGCCGTCCTCGGGCGTGCGCAGGAGCGGGCCCAACACGCGACGGAACACGGGCAGCGAGCGCGCGACTCCGGGCGTGTCGGCCCAGCCCGGATGCATGGCGTGCACCACCACGCCGCTCGGACGCAGGCGCTCCGCGTACAGCTCCGCGAGCGTGACCTGCGCGCGCTTCGCCCGCGCGTAAGCCTTCACTCCGTCGAAGTCGCTGGGGGGCATCTCGAGCCGGTCCACCGAGAGCGGCTCGCTGTACATGCCGCCGGAGGACACCCACAGCACGCGCGACGGCGCACCCGCTTGCAGCGCGGGCAGCAGCCGCTCGGTGAGCAGCACGGGGCCCACCACCTGGCTCGCCACGGTCAGCTCGGTGCCCTGTGGACTCTCCTGCCGCACGTCATCGAGCGCGCCGGCGTTGTGGATGAGCACGTGGACCTGCGCGCGCCGGGCGAGCAGCGTCTCCGCCGCGCGCTGCACCGCCACCAGGTCGCCCGTGTCGACCACCACCTCGTGGATGTCCGCGTTGCCGGAGGTCTCGCGCAGCGCCGCCGCGGTGCTCGCCAGCTTGTCGCGGTTGCGCGCCAGCAGCTCGAGCGTCGCGCCCATGCGGGCGAAGCGGCGCGCCGCCTCGAGACCGAGGCCCGACGTGGCGCCGGTCAGCACGATCACGCGGCCCGCGAGGTCCACCCCGTCGAGCGTGTCCCAGTGGTCGAGGCGACGTCGCACCGCGGACCCGACGCGCGTGAAGCTGCCGCCCACGCTCCACTCGAGCGCGGCGTCCACCGCGTCGGCCGCGCGGCTCACGCCGTCACCTCGGTGCCGCGCAGGGCGCGTCGCAGGCCCTCGGCGGCGCGGTCACCGATGCGCCGGAACGCCACCTGAAGCGCGGCGTCGGCCAGCCGGAGCGGCCCGCGCAGCGTGAGCACGGCGTCGTAGGTGACCACCGAGCCCGTGCCGGCGGGCCGCACGCGGATCTCGTCCTCCGAGACCAGCAGCGGCGTGCGCGACACCAAGAACACGCGCCGCGGCGCCTCGTAGGCCTTCACCTCGTAGCGCATCACGGTGGTGGTGGCGGCCTTCACCGTGAGGTCGTACGCCGAGCCCACGCTCTCGCCGTCGCCCTTCACCCGCACGGCGCGCGTGACGCCCGGGTCCCACTCGGCGAAGCGCCGGATGTCGGCCATGTAGGCGAAGGCTTCCTCGGGAGAGAGCGGTGTCGAGACGGAGGTGACGTAGTGAGCCATGCGGTCCTCGGAGCCCGGTCAGGGGCGGCTAGTGCGCGTCCAGCGGCAGGAAGAGAAGGACGAAGAGATCCCAGAGCACGTGCGCCACCAGGGGCGCCACCAAGCTGCCCGTGGCCGCGCGCAGTCCGGCCCAGGCCAGACCGCAGAGCAGCGCCGCCAGCGCGAGCACGGGCGACCCGAGCGGGGTGTGCGCGAGGGCGTAGACCAGGGCGGCGAGGCACCCGCCCGACACGAGCCCCAGCCGCTGCGACAGGGCGCGCTGCACGACCCCGCGCCACACGAGCTCCTCGCCCACGATCACCGGCAGCAGCAGAAGCGTCGCGATGACCGGCGGCGCGGCCCGGAACGCGGCGTAGAGCGCGGCGGTGTCATGGGCCAGGTACGGCATCAGCCGCGTGAACGGCGGGTAGAGCACGTAGGTGGCCGCGATCATCGCGCCGCCCGCCGCCGTCCCCAGCAGCAGCTGCCCTGCCGTGGGCGAGAGGCTGCGCGGCGCGTGCGGGTCCCGGGCGAGGGCCACGCTCCCCAGCACCACCGCCGCCACACCGAAGCCCCACCAGATGCCCACGACGTGCGTGCTGAGCGCGGCCAGCAGCCAGAGCAGCACGCACGCGATGGCCAGCTTCTCCACGGGCTCACGGCGGCGCGCGCGCTCCACGGCGCCCCAGAACCCGGGCAGGCGACCGTCGGCCTGCTCCGCGTGGAGGGCCCGGGCCGCGGCGTCGCTGAACG
>CAZEAA010000038.1:0-7009 GCA_964510015.1 uncultured Sandaracinaceae bacterium | reverse complement strand
CCCGTGCTCGGTCAGCTCCCAGAATTGCTCGTCGCGCGCCAGCAGGTCCTCGGTCAGCCCCACCACGATCTCACGGGCCACCGCCCACTCCGCGCGGGTGACGAAGCGCACCCAGTGCGACGAGAGCCGCGGCGACAGCCAGGGCACGGACAGCGTGAGCGGCCGCAAGAGGCCCATGGCCTCGGCGCTGCGGTCGAGGATCTGCTTGCCCGACAGCACCTCGGGGCCCGGTATGTCGAACCACGCGCTCTCTTCGAGCGGCAGGTCGAGCGCGCGCACCAGCGCCACCACCACGTCGTCGATGGCCACCGGCTGCGTGCGCGACTCGAGCCAGCGCGGCAGCACCATCAACGGCAAGCGCGCCGCGAGGTCGCGCACCATCAGCCAGCTCAGGCTGCCGCGCCCCACGATCATGCTCGCGCGCAGCTCGAGCGTGGTCACGCTCCCGGAGCGCAGCGTCTCGCCCACGTCACGGCGGCTGCGCAGGTGCTCGGATCCACCTTCCCCGCAGGGCGAAACTCCACCCAAGTACACCATGCGTCGCACGCCCGCGTCGGCGGCCGCGTGCGAAAAGCTCCGCGCTGCGCGCACTTCGCGCTCGTGGTAGTCCGCGCCTTCCCCCATGCCGTGCACCAGGTACACGGCGGCGTCGCACCCGGCGAGGGCGCGCGCGCACGACTCGGCGTCGGCGAGGTCTCCCTGCACCCAGTGGCGCGCAGGCTCGCGGGTCTGCGACCGCGCCAGGTCCCGCGTCATGCAGCGCACGTCCCAGCCAGCGGCCTCGAGGGCCGGGAACACCGCGTTGCCCACGAAGCCGGTGGCCCCCGTCAGCAGCACCGTTCGTCGGGGGGAGCTCAGGGGGCCACCTCGCGGCTCACCAGCAGCTCGCGGAACGCCGCGAACGACGTGAGCCGCACGCCGTGTCGCGGCAGGGCGGGCCAGCTGCCCGCACCGCCCAGCACGAGGCCGGCGCCGTGCGCGTGGCACGCTGCCCCCAGCTCCGCGTCGATGTCGGCGAGCGCCTGCGCGTCGCGGCTGGCCTCCGAGGCGCACAAGGACACCACGTCCACGTCGCCCTCGGTGACCAAGCGCACCACCTCGGCGAGCGGCGTGCGGCGCCCGAGCCAGAGGGGCGACCAGCCCACCTCTCGCACGCACAGCTCCGCGAGCGAGAGCCCGAGGGTGTGCTCGTCGTCTCCCGCACACGCCAGCGCGCAGCGCGGCGCGTGTCGCCGCGTGGGCAGCGTGTCTCCCGCACGCGCCAGCGCCCGCGCGAGGTTGTCCGACGCCACGTGCTCCTCGGCGATGCTGATGAGGCCGGTCGCCCAGGCGACGCCCAGCGCACGCAGCGCCACCGCCAGCTCGTCGGCCACGTCGCACCAGCGCCCTAGCCGCGCGCGCGCCTCCAACAGCCGGCCGTCCAGCTCGTGACGCGGGCCGTCGATCAGGCAGCGCACCCAGCTGTTGGCGGCCGCCTCCGCGCCGCTGGCCGATGCGCTCGCAGCGCCCGCTGCACCGTCGCGCAGCGCGCTCTCCACCGCGGCCCGGGAGAAGCGGCGGTGTCCGCCCACGGTGCGTGCATATGTCAGCCGGCCTTGGTCCGCCCAGCGCTTGATGGTGGACGGGGTCACGGAGGCCAGGGCGGCCGCTTCGGTGGTGGTGAGCATGACCCCGTCGCGCATCCCGTCAGGGTAGTACGAATTGGTCGATTCACAACTTGAAATCGCCCAAAGCGACCAATAGGCTACGCGGATGCCCGGCCAGCTCAGCGCGGTTCACGTCGCCCCCTCCTCGCTGGACGAGCCCGCGCTGCTCGTGGCGGGTCGTCGCCTGGTGACCGTCACCCTCTACATGGGCCTCGCGCTGGTCTACCTGGGCGCACTCCCGCTGTGGTCGTCGCTCGCCGTCGCGGTAGACGTCGCGAGGGGGCAGGGCGGCGCGCGCCCTCGCACGCGCGCGCTCGGCTTCTTCGGGCTGTATCTGGGCGCCGAGCTGGTGGGTGTGGGGATCGCGTTCGGCATCGGGCTGATCACGCTGGGAGGCCGCCTCTCGGGGGCCGCGCGCTACATCGAGCTGAACGCCGCGCTCCAGCGGCGCTGGACCCGGGCCATCTTCAACGGCAGCCTCTGGCTCTTCGGCATGAAGGTCGAGGTGGAGGGCGCCGAGCTCGCCGCGCGAGGGCCCATGCTGCTCTTCGTGCGGCACACCAGCAGCGCAGACACGTTGCTCTCCGCAGCCATGGTGGCCAACCCCCACCGCCTGCTGCTGCGCTACGTGTTGAAGCGCGAGCTGCTCTGGGACCCCTGCCTCGACGTGGTGGGGAAGCGTCTGCCCAACGCTTTCGTCGACCGCAGGTCGCCGCGTAGTCAGGGGGAGATCGATGCGGTGGTGAGTCTCACCGCGGGGCTCGACGAGGCGTCGGCCGTCCTGATCTACCCCGAGGGCACGCGCTTCGAGCCGGCCAAGCTCGCACGCAGCGTGGCGAAGCTGAGTGAGATGGGGTTGCCTCACCTGGCGGCCATCGCCGCGCGCTACCAGCGCGTGCTGCCGCCGCGCTTGGGCGGACCGCTGGCGCTGCTCGAGGCCGCTCCCCATGTGGACGTAGTGTTCCTCGAGCACACGGGCTTCGAGGGAGCCGCCACGTTCGCGAGCTTCTGGGGAGGTGGCCTCGTGGGGAAGACTCTGCACGTGCGGCTGCGCCGCTTCGCGGCCGAGAGCATTCCCACGGTGGGACGCGATGCGTGGTTGTTCGAGCGCTGGGGCGAGCTGGACCGGTGGGTCTGCGAGCGCGGCGAGGTGTGAGCGAGCTCTCTCAGGCCAGAATGGTGTTTGTTTCAAGTGGTTTGGCCACCCCGGCTTTCAAGCCGGGGCGGCCAAATGCGTTGGAGCAAGCACGATTCTGCGATGCCCTAGTCTGGCTAGGCGCTTGAACCTGTCGCCGTCGCCGTCGCCGTACGCAGACGCCCACGCCCACGGCCACGCTTACGACCACGACCACGACCACGACCACGACCACGACAGCGAAGACGAAGACGACCGTGCGGGACCCTCCGGAGCGAGCCGCCGCCTTGAGGACCACCACCGGGCACGGTAGGCCTCGGCATGCGTCGCTTGATTCTTCCCCTGCTCCTGCTGGTCTCGCTTCCCGCCATCGCTCAGGACATCCCGGTGCCCGCGGGCAATCGTCGCAACCTGACCGAGGCGCCGCCGCGGCCGGGGATGGGCGACACGGAGGACCGCGCGCGGGTGCTACTCGCGGCCATCGTGGCGGACGACCCGGCGCGCGCCATGGACTTCTTCATGCCCCGCGAGATCTTCGCGGCCATCAAGGGCATCTCGGACCCGGACGGGCTGCACGCGCGCATCGTCCGCATGTACGAGAACGACATCCACACGCTACACGGCACGGTGCCCGCGGACGCGGAGTTCGTGCGCTTCGAGTTCTCGGGTCGCCGCAGCTGGGTGGTCTTGCGCGAAGAGACGAACCGGCTGCCCTACTGGGCGCAGCGCCACAACCACATCGTTTACCGGAGCGGCGGGCAGGAGCATCGCATCCTGGTGCGCACCATGATCGCGTGGGACGAGCGCTGGTACATCACGCACCTCTCGGACTTCACGCGCATCGGGCCCTGATCGCGGGCGCCGGCGCACCCGCGAGCCCCTCACGCGGGCGACTGGTGCAGGAACCGCGCGAACTCGCGCCGGAACTTGCGCGGCTCGTCCAGCAGCGGCGCGTGACCCGAGCGCTCGAAGCGCACCACGTGACCGCGCTTCGCGCGCGTGGCCACCAGCTCCTGGCCCGCGGGCGCGTACAGCGGCGAGTTCATGCCCACCATCAACGTCACGGGCACGTCCCCGTGCGAGAGCGCCGGGCGATAGTCGTGGCCGCCACCCGAGTACGCCGTGAGGTACGCGCGCATGTCGTCGAGGCGCAGCAGCGGCACCCGTCGCGCCACGCGCTCGGGCAGGGACGGCAGCACGCGCCGCACGATGCGCACGCGGGTGGGCGACGCCCCCAGCACGCCCATCAAGGCCGACAGCGTGAACCCGAGGCTGACGCGCACGCTCACGGGCAGCTCGTCGAAGTAGGCCACGTCCGGGTGCTGGTCCAGCACGCGCAGCGCCGCGCGCATGTGGCGGAACAGGTCGGCCTGGCGCTCGCCCGCGAGCCCGTGCGTCCAGTCTGGCCCGTTCAGCACGTTGGGGCTCTGGTCGATGTGCAGATAGCCCCGCACCCCCTCGAACGCCGTCTGCTGGCGCACGTGCAGCGCGGTGGTCGCGCCCAGCGAGATGCCGGCCAGCAGGTAGTCCGTGAGCCCGAAGTGGGCCACCACGTCCTGCACGTCGCGCGCGTGGCTCTCGAACACGTCGGGCTGCGACAGGCCCAGGTGGCGCGACGGGCCGTGCCCGCGGAAGTCGGGCATGTAGAAGCGGAAGCGCCCGGCGTGAGGCAGCACGAACGGCAGCCAGTGCGCGCTGGCCATCCCCAGGCCCGGCAGCATGAGCACGGGCTGCCCCTTGCCCACCACGCGCACGTGCAGCGCGGAACCATCTCGCATCGGGACGAAGGTCATGTCGCGCGAAAGTCTACACCAAGTGCCCACACCAGCACGGCGAGACGAGCCCCAGAGTGGTACGCTGCGCCGCAAAGGAACCACGAGCATGACTGGCACGAGCGAACGCGTTTTGGTGGCAACGGATCTGACGGAGGCGTGCCGCGAGGCGGTCCACTTCGCGGCGGCGCTCGCGAAGACCCTGCCGGCCACGCTCGAGCTGCTGCACGTGGTCGACATGATCAACGTGGAAGAGCTGCCTGAGCACACCGACCCGGCCGTCTCGGACTACGTGGCCGCCATCCGTGCGCGCCTCGAAGAGCGCCTTTCGTTGCAGGACGTGAGCCTCGGCGTGGAGCGCGCGCGGGCCGAGACGCAGGGGGCCACGTGCGAGACCAAGCTGGTGGAGGGCCGCGTCTGGGAGGTGCTGCTGAAGCGCAGCCAGGACACCAACGCCAGCTTCGTCGTGGTGGGCCCGCACGCGAAGGGCCCGGGGGAGCGCGTGCTCGGGGCCTTCGGCGAGTTCCTGCTCGGGTCCACCGCCGACCGCGTGGTGCGCCACTCGCGCGCGCCCGTGTGGGTGGTGCCGGCCACGGAGAGCTCGGCCGCCGAGGAGCCGTTCCGCTCGCTCTTGGTGGCGGTGGACTTCTCGCCCGTGTCCGCGCGCTCCCTCGAGATCGCGGCCAACCTCGCGCGAAAGAACGGCGGCGAGCTGCACCTGGTGCACGTGCTGCCCACCAACTACCGAGGCGACTCCAACTCGCCATGCTCGGACGACCTCGAGACCGCGCAGACCACCGTCATGGCCAACGACGGCAAGGCCCGCCTGCACCGTGTCGCCTCGGCCATCACCGGGGTGACCGTGCACGAGCACGTGCGCGTGGCGCAGCGCAGCATCCACGAAGAGATCCTCGACGCGGCGCGCGACACCAAGGCATCGGGCATCGTGATGGGCTCGCACAGCCGCTCGGTGATTGACCAGATGGTGCTGGGCAGCACCGCCGAGCGCGTTTCCAAGCGGACCACGGTGCCGCTCCTTATCGTGCGCGGCTGAGTGCCACTTTCGGATAGAGTGAGCGGATGCCGTCGCACTCTCCGTTTCGCGCCGACGCCGCGCTGACCCAGCACTCGGTGGACCTGTGTCAGGCGCTCCTGCGCATCGACACCACCAACCCGCCGGGCAACGAGCGCGAGGCGGCCGACTTGTGCGCCACGGAGCTGCGTGCCGGTGGCCTCGAGCCCGTGATCCTCGAGAGCGCCCCGGGCCGCGCCAACGTGGTGGCCCGCTTGAAAGCCGCGCGGGACGTGGGCAAGTCGCCGCTGCTGCTCACGGCGCACCTCGACGTGGTGGGCGTGGACCCGGAGCACTGGGAACACCCGCCCTTCGCGGGGGTCATCGCCGACGGCTGCCTGTGGGGCCGCGGCGCCATCGACATGAAGAACATGGCGGCCATGTCGGTGTCCGTGATCAAGCGCCTCGCGCAGGACCGCGTGCCCCTCGACCGCGACATCATCTTCGCCGGGGTGGCCGACGAAGAGGCGGGCTGCAAGCACGGGTCCTTCTGGCTGGCGGACCACCACCCCGAGCTGGTGCGCGCCGAGTTCGCGCTGGGCGAGGGCGGCGGCTTCAACATGCACCTCGGCAACAAGAACTTCTTCGTGGTGCAGGTGGCCGAGAAGGGCGTCTGCTGGGTGAAGGCCCGCGTGCGCGGCGAACCGGGGCACGGCTCGCTCCCGCGCCCGGACTCGTCGGTGCACAAGCTCGCGGCGGGCATCGAGCGCCTGCGTCGCAAGGGGCTCTCGCGGCGCGTCACGCCGGTGATGCGCGACTTCGTGCTGGCCTTGGCCGAGGGGCAACCCGCCGCGGTGAAGTCGCTGCTGCCGCGCTTGCTCGAGCCGACTCTCTCGTCCCAGTGGCTGAAGCTGCTGCCGGACCAGAGCGTGGCGCGCGCGCTCGGGGCCATGCTCGGCAACACCGCGTCGCCCACCATCCTGCGCGCGGGCAGCAAGACCAACGTGATCCCTTCGCTCGCCGAGGTGGACATCGACGGGCGCATCCTGCCCGGCACCACCACCGACGAGTTCCTGGCCGAGCTGCAGGCCGTGCTGGGTCACGAGTTCGAGCTCGAGGTCACCAACGCGTGGAACCCCATGGTCACGTCGCCGCGCGAGTCCGGCTTCCTCGACTGCATCCACGAGGTCATGGCGGAGCGCGAGCCCGACGCGCCGCTGGTGCCCTACCTCATGCCGGGCTTCACGGACGCCACCGCCTTCACCAGCATCGGCGCGCGCTGGTACGGCTTCGCGCCGGTGAAGCTGCCGAAGGGCATGAAGTTCGCGGACATGTTCCACGGGTTTAAGGGCGGGGGCTTTGCGTTCCTGGACGATGGCGATCCAGCCGGTGTCTCCCGCCGGCCAGAAGGCCGCCATCGACTCTCCTCCATAAAGTTCCGGAG
>CAZEAA010000037.1:16270-26428 GCA_964510015.1 uncultured Sandaracinaceae bacterium | reverse complement strand
GTCGCTCCGGAGAAGCTCCATGTCCATCAAGCACCCTACCCTCGCACAGCTCGCTTTCACCTTGGGACTCACGGCAGTGCTCACGCCCCTGCTCGCCATCGGCGCGTGCGCGAGCGACTTCGATCCCGGTTCGTACCTCGGTTCGCTGCGTCTGATGGGCATCGAAGCCGACCTGCCCATCGCGCACCCCGGCGAGACCGTGGCACTCGAGGCGCTCTTCTCGAACCGGGACGAGCTGCCCCTCGAGTGGGCCTGGGCCACCTGCACGGAGCCCGCGTCGTCCACGCCGGAGTCGTGCTTCGAAGCGCTCGACCCCGACTCCAGGGTGGAGGGGGTGGATCTCTCGCAGCACGCCGTGACCATCCCCGAGGACATCCTCGAGAACGTGGCAGAGGACTCGCGCGACGCCGTGTTCCTGGGTGTGGTCGCGGTCCTCTGCCCCGGCCAGCTGGTGGAAGGCGACACCCGCGGCGTGCCCTTCGCGTGCGAGGACGAGAGCGGTCGACGCCTGGAGCTCCACGAGTTCCAGGTCGGCTTCCGACGCATCCGCGTGCGCGAGGAAGACCGCAACGCGAACCCCGTCATCGAAGGGCTCACCTGGCAAGGCGAGAGCTGGGGCGCGAATGAGATCCCGGAGGTGGACGCTTGCGGCGAAGACAGCTTCGCCAAGTGCCCGGCGGAGCAGCGCTACGAAGTCTCGGCGCTGGTCGACGAGCCCGAAGAGGGCACGGACGAATTCGGAAGCGAGTTCCACGAGCAGCAGATCGTCCAGTACTACGCCACGCACGGCCGCTTCGAGTACGAGGTGCGCATCGGCAGCGACAGCACCAACCGCTGGGTCGCCACGGACACGCTGTCTGGCGACGTGGTCACGCTGTACGCGGTGGTGCGCGACGACCGCGGTGGGCTCGCCTTCACGTCGCGACGGCTGCGCGTGCGCTGACACCGAACGGCGCCGACTTCGCGCGCCGCTCTTGACGTGGGGTGCGCGAGCCGTAGCGTTTGGCTCGCCATGTCCATCTCAGCGCTACGAACCGGTGAAGGGAACGTGCCCGTCCAGCTCTGGACCGAGCTCGCGTCCGTGGAGTCGTCGGCGCTCGACCAGCTGCGCAACATCGCGCGGCTGCCGTGGGTCTTCCACCACGTGGCGGTCATGCCCGACGTGCACTTCGGCAAGGGCGCCACGGTGGGCTCGGTCATCGCCATGAAGGACGCCGTGTGCCCTGCGGCCGTGGGCGTGGACATCGGCTGCGGCATGGCCGCCGTCCGGACCAACCTGGTCGCGGGTGACCTGCCCGACTCGCTGGCGCTCCTGCGCATGCGCGTGGAGAAGGCCATCCCGGTGGGCTTCAGCTCGCACGAGAAGGTGCCCAAGCAGGCCGAGAAGTCGCGCCTCTGGAAGGGCTTCCCCGAGCTGCACCCGAAGGTGCAGGACATGCGCGGCAAGGCCCGCAAGCAGATGGGCACCCTCGGCGGCGGCAACCACTTCATCGAGCTGTGCCTCGACACCGAGGACCGCGTCTGGATGATGCTGCACTCGGGCTCGCGCAACATCGGCAAGACCCTGGCCGAGATCCACATGGGCATCGCCCGCAAGCTCACGCACAACCGCGCCCTGCCCGACCCGGACCTGGCCGCCTTCCTGGCGGGCACCCCCGAGATGGACGCCTACCGCCGCGACCTCTTCTGGGCGCAAGGCTACGCGCTCGAGAACCGCCGCATCATGCTGGAGCTGTTCCGCGACGTGCTGCGCGGCCTCTTCAAGAAGGTCGCCTTCGAAGAGCCCATCGAGTGTCACCACAACTACGTCTCGGAGGAGCACCACTTCGACGAGGACGTGCTGGTCACGCGCAAGGGCGCCATCAGCGCGCGCCAGGGTCAGCTGGGCATCATCCCCGGCAGCATGGGCACACGGTCCTACATCGTGCGCGGCCTCGGCAACCCCGAGAGCTTCGAGTCCGCTTCGCACGGCGCCGGCCGGCGCATGAGCCGCGGCCAGGCCAAGCGCGAGTTCACGCTGGCTGACTTGGCCGCGCAGACCGAAGGCGTGGAGTGCCGCAAGGATCACACCGTGCTGGACGAGATCCCCGGCGCCTACAAGGACATCGACGTGGTGATGCAGCAGCAGGCCGACCTGGTGGAGGTGGTGGCGACGCTGCGGCAGGTCATGTGCGTGAAAGGCTGAGCGCCTTCGCCGAGTCCCACCAGCGAGGCGCCCGATCGTCAGGGTCGTGCGTGCTCGCGAAGAAGAACGGCACGCCGAATTCGCTCGCAAGCGCACGACCCACTTCGCCGGCACTCAAGGCGGGATCGCCGTGCTTCCAATACAAGGTGGCCAACCACTGCTGCAGCGCGTCCGCGAACGGGAGATCAGGAAAGAGACGCCCGAAGCGCGCGAACGCCGGGACGACAGTCCCCTTCGCGATCAACTGCTCGAGTTCGCGTGCGTCTTCCGCGGAGAGTCGCGCCGTGCAAGTCTCGTAGTCGTCCGGCATGGCGAGTGCTCCGAGCGTCGCGATCGAAGAAGGTCACCACCGTGCGCTCTACGATCGGCGGCTCCACGGTGCTGACCGCCGCGAACATCCACATGAGCGCGCGCGCCCTGCCACCCGCGTCTTGCGGCAGAAGCCCTGCGTGGTGCTCTGCGATGTGGAAGACGATGGCAGCCGACTCGAAGAGCACGAGGGCGCCTTCCTCGGATGTGGGGATCTACCCGAAGCGGTTGCGGTCGGGATCGGTCGTTCCCGACATCGCCTGCGCGCATTCCTTCCGAAAGCGGCAGCGCTACCGAGCCAGAACGGCAGCGCGCGCCCGGGGTTGGCTGCCGTTTTGTCGGCCTCCCGCTCGCAGCGCGGTGCCCATCGCGCTTGATTCTCCGCGTACGCGCCCCTGGCACCCCGGTTGCACTGCGGCCTCCGTATGGACCACGACGACACGCGATCGCCCTTCGAAGAAGACCCCACGAGCCCTCCCCCGCGGTCACCCACGCAGGCGCTGCTGCACCACTGGCTGGTGGAGTACAACCCCTTCTACTTGCTGAGCGCCACGCTGGTGCTCGCGGGCATCTGGCTACTCTCGCGCGAGGCCGCGAAGCTGGCCACGGTCTCTGGCGCGCTGTCCGTCGGCGTGCTCGCGGAGGTTTACGCGCTCTCGCTGATCGGCGGTGCCGCGTTCCTCACGCGCATTGGCCAGCGCCGCTCGGCGGTGATGTTGGGGCTGATCGCCGCGTTCTATCAGGCCGACGCGACGCTCCACGTGGAGACCTGCACCTTCCTCGGCACCGCCGGCCTGGTCGCCTCGGCCGCGTGGCTCGTGCTGTTCGTCGTCAAGCTCGGGGCGCTCGCGCTCGCGCTCCAGCTCCGACCTTCGCGGTCGGCCATGGCGGTCCCGCTGCTGGCCGCCGTGGGCCTCGCGTTCATCCCGCATGCGCTTCGCCTGATGCCATCGAGCGCGCGGACCGTGCTGGTGTGCTCGTGGGTGTTCGCCACCTTCGCCACCGCGCTCTGGTCGGACCGACACATCACCAGCTCCGTCGGCTGGGATGAGCGGGGCCGCCGCGCGATGCGTGGCACCTGGGCCATGTGGGGCGCGCTGCTGCTGGGCCACGTCGGCTATTGGGCTCCCACGTACCACGTGCAGCTGGCCGCGTTGCTACCGGCGGCCCTGCTCCTCGCGGTCCCATTCGTGAACAAGGAGCAGCAGGTGTACGGCTTCACGGGGGGCGCGCTGGTCATCGCCTGGGTCGTCGCGCCGCATCACTTCGGTGTCGTGGCCGTCATGACCGCGCTCACGCTCGCCGTCTGTGCACGTCGCGGATCCGTCGTGACGGTGGCCCCTCCGGCGCACGACGACCCGCACCCCTACCGTGGGCTCAACATGAGCTTCGTCGTCCCGCCGCCTCGGCGCTTCATGGCGGACGAACAGGCTCCTCCGCGTCTGTGGCTTTTGGCGCTCGCCTCGCTCTACCTGGCGGTCTGGATCCCGGACGCGTCCGACGTGCTGGTCGCGGTCCACGGCGTGGCGGCCGTGAGCGTGACCGTGGTGCTGAGCCTCGGCCTGGCCGTGCACCACCAGAAGCCCACGCTCACCACGCCGCTGGTGCCGCTGGTCCTGCACGCGCTCGGTCAGCGCGAGATGCTGCCGCCGCTCCCCGAGACCGCCCTCACCTGGGGCCTCGCCGCGACGAGCGCAGGCTTCGTGGTGCTGTTCGGAGCCCTGGCCGCGAGCTGGTATGTCGGGCGCCTCGCGGCCTCACGTCCCCGCGCCACTGGGCACGCGGGAGACGCGGGCGCAAGCGTCAGAAGCTCTCGAACTCGATGATGAAGAGCGAGTCGCCGAGCGCCCCGGCCGTGGCCACGCCGGAGACTGAGAAGCGCAAGGAGTCCATGCCCCAAGCGATGGACCCACCGTAGTCGCTCAACACGGCGGGGCTGCCCTGCACGGACAAGATGCAGTCGACGAGCTCGGCATCGAGCGCGTACAGGTGCCGACCGTCCGTCTCGCTGATGGCGCTGAGCGTGCCCGTGCCCAGGCACGCGTCCGTCTCCACGGTGACCTCGGTGTAGTCCTCGTTGGGCGTGACCAGGGCAGTGTCCGACTCGGGGCTACCCGGCCGGATCAGCCCCACTCCACCGGGGTTCACGTAGCTGTAATCCGTCTCGGTCTCCCCCGAGAAGGTGCGCGGAAAGCTCGCGGCGGGGCTCTCGTCTGGGCCGTCCGACCCGCCTTCCTCGTCGCCACAACCGGCGATCAGTCCCAAGACGACCATCACTCCCATGACTTGCACGTGCTTCATTCGTCCTCCTTGCGCATGGCGCTGGACGCGGAGCCTATCACCCTTCGTTCACGGAGGGGGCACGCTCAACGTGCGGAGGTGGTCCACGTAGTCCACCGGCACGGAGACCGGCGCGGCAAAGCCCTCGCACGCTTCCACGTTCTCTCCCGCGATGAACGTCGCCGCGGGAGCCACGGTGGAGCGCGCGTACGCACACACGTCCGTGCTGGCGTTGCCGTAGGCGAAGGCGAGGCGCAGCCCCACGCGCATGCGCAGGTCGGTCAGCGCTCGCTCCTTGTAGCGCTGCACCGCACGGCGCGTAGGGAGCGCGTGACGCACCCGCGAGGCCGTGATGAGCGGACCCGGCGGGAAGCCCTGCGTGCGGAGCCACTCGCGCGTGCTGCGTTGCAGCATGTAGGGGCGCCCCGTGATGTACACCACGAAGTACCCCGCGCTGGCGTAGCGCCGCACCACGTCCTGGCCGCCCGCGCGCACGTCGGCGGTGCGCCCGAGCAGCATCTCTTCGAACACTTCTCCGTCGTCCGTGTTGAGCGTGCCGTCCACGTCGAAGACCACCGTGGGCGCGTTCGGCGGCACGACGAAGACCGTTCCTTCGCTGGTGCTCAGGTCGCCGTGCACCAGCCAGCGAAGTGGATGCGCGCCCACGCCTCCGAGCTGCGCACTCGTGACCGTGACGCTCGCGCGGCCATCGCGGTCCGTGCGCACGGTCCCCAGCAAGCGCCAAGGCCCGCACTCAGCGTCCGACAGGAAAAGGCTCACGTCCTCGCGCTCGAGGTCGTGGCTGCGCGGGCCGTACGCGAACTTGGCGCTCACCACCAAGGAGTCACCGAGGCGGACCACCGGGTCCTCGGCCGCGTGGTGCGAGCGCATGCGCGCGCGCTCACGCGACTCGGACCGCCGAAACTCGGCCTGCAAGACGGTCGGTTGCGGACACGCCACGAGATTCGCAGCCACCCGGCGGGCGCGCGCGGGCAACGCCCACCCAGCCGACGAGGCGACGCCGGCCACCACGAAGAAGCCGAGTGCGAAGCGGGCAGTCCAGGTGCACATGCCGGCAAGGTACCACCCGGCTCCCCACCTGGCCGCTTCGGTAGAGCAACTCTGCCGCTTGGGTGCGTGGGCGCCGCACGACCTGCGAGATGCTCGGGCAACCACCCCGGAGACGCCTGCCCATGCTGCCCGACTACGAGCCCCCTCGCCCTGCCACCGGTCGCCGCAAGCTCATCTACCAAGCCGGCATCCTCGCGGGCCTCGTGCTGGTGTTCGTGACCTGGGCGCTGATCATGGCCGGCGTCATCCCGCCCACGCCGACCGACGTCTACGTGACGTGCATCGTGCTGGTGGCCCTGTTCACGCCCTGGGCCGCGTTCTTGGACAACCCGGGTGAGCAGCGCACCAAGGTGCAGCGCTACGCCGAGTTCGCCTTCAACTGGCTGCTGCTGTCGGGCATCGCGCAGACGTTCTGGGAGCTGCCCTGGTTCTTCCTCGACCTGTCGGGGCTCATCCACGGAGTGACCGCCGACGACCACTGGGCCTGGCCGTGGTGGACGTACGGCGGGGCCGACACGCGCTACATCCGCTCGAACCCCACTATCGCCGGCGTGGAGTTCTGCGCAGGCTTCGCCGGGCCCTTCGAGCTGCTGGCCTGCTACTGGTTCATGAAGGGCAAGCGCATCGCCGCAAACTGGCTGGCCCTCGGGCTCGGCATCGGCCTCACCTGGGGCACGGGCATCTTCTTCTACGCCGAGGTCCACGTGGGCTTCGTGAACGTGGCGCAGGGGGCGTTCGGCTTCTGGGCCAAGTGGTTCGGCTTGAACCTGCCGTGGGCGCTGGCGCCGCTCTTCTTCATCCCCGCGTCCATCTGGGAGCTGCGCGAGCTCTACGAGGCCGAGGGCGCCAAGAAGGCGCTCGCGTCCCTGCGTTCGTAGAGACTCCCTCCCCCGCGAGCCGCGTTGTAAGGTGTGGCTCGAGAAACCTGGCAGCATCACCATTCGGTGCTATTTGGCTGCCGCGAGGGGAGCCCACACTGGCTCGCTCGCTCGAACTCAGGAGAACCACATGATTCGCAACATCATCTTGATCCTTGCCGTCCTCTCCCTCTCGGCCGTCGTCGGCTGCAAGCGCGGAGAGGCCGAGCCCACCACGCCCGAGCCGGAGCCGCAGGCGGCCGCAGAGCCCGCCCCCGTCGCTGACGAAGAGGACGGCGTCCGCTTCGAGGGGTCGCGCCTGGTCATCCCGCGCAAGATCCAGTTCGCCAACGACAGCGCCGAGATCCTGCCGGAGTCGGCTGGCCTGCTCGACAGCATCACCGCCCTGCTGCGCCGCAGCACCGCCGTCACCACGCTGGTGGTCACGGGTCACACCGACGTGCGCGGCAGCGAAGAAGACAACCAGGACCTCTCGGAGCGCCGCGCTGCCGCCGTGGTGGCCGCGCTTCGTGAGCGTGGCCTGACCATCAACATCACGTCGGTGGGTCGTGGCGAGTCGGAGCCGCTCTGCACCGAAACCACGCCCGCCTGCGACGAGCAGAACCGCCGCGTGGAGTTCGTGGTGGAGACCGCCGCTCACTGATCGAGCGGTCATCCGTGAGATGACTGCGGGCCCGGTGCGTACTGCGCCGGGCCCGTTCCAATTGGCCGACTCGTCCTCTTTGTCGCGCGCCGCGATCCCGCGCAGCCCGCCCTCGGGACGATGCCGACGAGGCGCTACCAGATGAAGGGGATCAGCGCCTTCCGGTCCTTCGGGTAGTCCGGGAAGCGCTCCTGGTACCACTTGTGCGTGGCCACCGCGCGCGGCACGAGGTTCGCGGCGCTGATGGCGAAGATGTAGATGCCGGCGGGCGACCAGGTGAAGATCGCGAAGCCGATCCAGAACACCAGCTCGCTGAAGTAGCTGGGGTTGGTCACGTAGCGGAAGAGCCCACCCTGCGGGATGCGGTAGTGGCGCTCGCCCTTCGCGACCTCTTCCTTGGTGCGCAAGTTCCGCAGGATGTGGTCCGAGTGCAGGTTCACGAGCAGGCCGCCGTAGTAGAGCGTGACGCCGATGGCGAAGCGCGGATCACTGAACCACTCGACCCCGCGGTGCGGAGCCGTGGACGTGGTGCTCCTGGACCTCACCATGCCGCGCAAGGGAGGCTGGGAGGTGATGGCCGAGCTGCGGGCAGTGCGCTCCGACCTCCCGATTCTGCTCATGAGCGGCTTCGACCGGCCCGACGGACGGGCAGGGATCGCCCCCGGCACCGTGTACGAGTTCATCCAGAAGCCCTTCCCGTTCCCCGCGCTGGTGGCGCGCCTGTCGTCGATGATGCCGAATCCCCCGCAGCCCGCGGCGGAGTGAGGCCCCCTTTAAACAGACAGTTTCACGGCGGCAGGGGGCGTCTACTTGCCGAAACCCCCACAAATGACTAACACCCGCCTCCACCGCGGGCATCGCCCCACCCTCAAGAGCAGGTAGTTGTGACGGATCTGAGCAAATATCGAAATATCGGCATCTTCGCGCACGTGGATGCAGGGAAGACGACCACCACCGAGCGCATCCTCAAGCTCACCGGCAAGATCCACAAGCTCGGCGAGGTGCACGATGGCGCGGCGACCACCGACTTCATGGAGCAGGAGCAGGAGCGCGGCATCACGATCCAGTCGGCCGCCACCACGTGCTTCTGGAAGGACCACCGCCTCAACGTCATCGACACGCCGGGTCACGTCGACTTCACCATCGAAGTCTACCGCTCGCTGAAGGTGCTCGACGGCGGCGTGGGTGTGTTCTGCGGCTCGGGCGGCGTGGAGCCGCAGTCCGAGACCAACTGGCGCTACGCCAACGAATCGCGCGTCGCGCGCCTCATCTACGTGAACAAGCTGGACCGCGCCGGCGCGGACTTCTACCGCGTGCTCGGCCAGATCAAGACCATCCTCGCCGCGAAGCCGCTGGTGATGGTGCTCCCGATCGGCACCGAGACCGACTTCGTGGGCGTCGTCGACGTGCTCGAGCGCAAGTCGTACGTCTGGGACGACTCCGGCCTGCCCGAGAACTACACGGTGGGTGAGGTCCCGGCCGACATGGTCGACGCCGTCGAGAAGTACCGCCACGAGCTCATCGAGAGCGCCGTGGAGCAGGACGACGAGGTCATGGAGGCCTACCTCGAGGGCAACGAGCCCGACATCGCCACCATCAAGCGCTGCATCCGCACGGGCACGCGCAAGCTGGCGTTCTTCCCCACCTACTGCGGCTCGTCCTTCAAGAACAAGGGCGTGCAGCAGGTGCTCGACGGCGTCGTCGACTACCTGCCGAACCCCACCGAGGTGGACCCGCAGCCCGAGATCGACCTCGAGGGCAACCCCACCGGCAAGTTCGCCATCGTGACCCCGGACGCTCCCGTGCGCGCCCTGGCCTTCAAGATCATGGACGACCGCTTCGGCGCGCTCACGTTCTTGCGCATCTACTCCGGCGTCATCAACAAGGGCGACAGCCTCGTGAACACGTTCACGGGCAAGTCCGAGCGCATCGGCCGCATGGTCGAGATGCACGCCAACGACCGCACCATCATCGAGACGGCGCAGGCCGGTGACATCGTGGCGGCCGTGGGCCTCAAGTACGTCCGCACCGGTCACACGCTGGCCGACGAGAAGAACCCCGCCACCCTGGAGCCCATGGTGTTCCCGGCGCCGGTGATCTCGATGGCCGTGATCCCGCGCGACAAGGCCAACAGCGAGAAGCTGGGCGTGGCGCTCGGCAAGATGGTGGCCGAAGACCCCTCGTTCCACGTCGAAGTGGACCAGGAGTCGGGCGAGACCATCATCAAGGGCATGGGCGAGCTCCACCTGGACATCAAGGTGGACATCCTGCGCCGCACGCATGGCGTGGAAGCCGACGTGGGCAAGCCCCAGGTCGCCTACCGCGAGACCATCACCAAGGCCGTCAGCGACAGCTACACGCACAAGAAGCAGACGGGTGGCTCGGGTCAGTACGCCAAGATCGACTACACGGTCGAGCCCGGCGAGCCCGGCACCGGCTACACGTTCGTGTCGGCCGTCATCGGCGGCAAGATCCCGAAGGAGTTCATCCCCTCGGTCGACAAGGCCTTCAAGTCGCTCATGGACAAGGGCCCGCTCATCGGGTTCCCCCTGCTCGACTTCAAGGTGACGCTCACCGACGGTGGCTTCCACGCGGTCGACTCGTCGCAGATGGCGTTCGAGGCCGCCGGCCGCGCCGCCTTCCGTCAGACCATGCCCAAGGCTGCCCCGCAGCTGCTGGAGCCCATCATGAAGGTGGACGTCTACGTTCCGGATGCGAACGTGGGTGACGTCATCGGCGACCTCAACCGTCGTCGCGGCATGATGAAGAGCCAGGAGCCCGGCGCCACCAAC
>CAZEAA010000037.1:13013-16260 GCA_964510015.1 uncultured Sandaracinaceae bacterium | reverse complement strand
ATGTTCGGCTACATCGGTGACCTGCGCTCCGCCACCTCGGGTCGCGGCCAGTTCTCGATGGAGTTCAGCCACTACGCTCCCGTGCCGAACAACATCGTGGAGAAGGTCCGCGCCGAGGTCACCGCCCGCCGCGAAGCCCGTAAGTGAGACTCCGGCCACCTGGGGCCGGGCACTAACTTGATGAACGCCTCCGTGATCGATCACGGGGGCGTTTCTTCGTTCTGGGTGGTGAGGGGATCGATCGGCCGGGGCGGGCCTGTTGGGGCACCCCCCGCTGAAGCGGAGGGCAGCAAACTACGCATGATATTCCTAAAGTCCCGCCTTCGGCGCGGACTACGTTGCTGACAACAGGGTGTGTTCTACCCAAGGGACCCGGACGCAGCGGCTCTGCGAGCCTCGCGGCGTGGGGTCCGGGTAACCTTGGTAGGCCGGCCGCCAGCCTAGCCATCAGTTAGTCGCCCCGCAGGGGGGACTTTCAGGTCGCCCAAGCCTGGTTTGCTGCCCTCGGCTTCAGCCGGGGGTGCCAATTGCCTTGGAATCCGGGCGAATTGTGACGAGCCGATGGACGCCAGGGTTGACGGGGACGCCTCTTGCGCGGCTATCCCCACCTCTTGCGCATTACGTGAGAGTTCTTACGATCCCCCCAACCGTCCACCGGAGCGTCCTCATGTACGACCAGTCTTCTGCCTATCCCCAGACCTACGCCGCGAGCGACCGATCGGGGTTCATCGTCAAGACGTACCTCCACCTGCTGGGCGCGATCCTGCTGTTCGTGGCGCTCGAGGTGGGCATCTTCGCGAGCGGGCTGGCGCTGCCGATGGCGCAGGCGATGCTCGGCACGAGCTGGTTGCTGGTGCTCGGCGGGTTCATGATGGTCAGCTGGCTCGGGAGCCGCGTGGCGCAGACGGCGGAGTCCAAGGTCGCCCAGTACGCCGCCCTCGGGGCCTACGTGCTGGCCGAGGCGATCATCTTCGTGCCCATGTTGCTCATCGCGAACATGCAGGCCGACGGCGTCATCACGTCGGCCGCCGCGGTCACGCTGATGGGCTTTGGTGGTCTGACCGCCGTGGCGTTCATCACGCGCAAGGACTTCAGCTTCCTGCGTGGCGTGCTGCTGTGGGGTGGCTTCGGCGTGATGCTGCTGATCGTCTCCGGCGCCATCTTCGGCTTCCAGCTGGGCACGTTCTTCAGCGTGGGCATGGTGGTCTTCGCCGGCGCCGCCATCCTCTACGACACGTCGAACATCATCCACCACTACCCTGAGAACCGCTACGTGGGCGCGGCCCTGGCGCTGTTCGCTTCGGTGGCCCTGCTCTTCTGGTACATCCTGCGCATCTTCATGTCGCGGGACTGACCGGGCATGCTGCACGACCCCGCGCCGCGGCGTCCGCTCTCCCCCGGTGAGCTCTGGGGGGGCATCGGGCTCGCGGCGCTCCTCTTTGGCCTCTTCATCGCGGACACGCTGCTCCCCTTCGAGCCGCGCAAGCTGGCGTTCCCGTTGGTGTTGCTCTTCTGGGCGCCGGCGCTGGTGGTGCACGAGTGCGGTCACGCGCTGGTGGCCAAGCTGGTGGGCTGGCGCGTGACGCAGATGGTGCTGGGCATGGGCCCGGAGCTCGTGCGCTTTCGCGTGGGCGAAACGCAGGTGGTGGTGCGGGCGCTGCTGGCCGAAGGCTACGTCACTCCGGCACCCAAGCGGGCCGGCTCCGCGCGGCTCGCGAACGCGCTGGTGTACTTGGGCGGCCCGGGCGCCGAGCTGCTGGTCGCGGCGGTGATCGCGCTGGCCTGGGGCTGGGACCCATTCTTCGTGCGCAGCGACGACTACGCGCTCTTGGTCTCGCAGAGCGCTGCGCTCGCGCTCACCATCGGCGCGGTCACGAACCTGATCCCCCACAGCATGGCGGGCGCGCCCAACGATGGGATGGGCATCTTGATGAGCGCGGGCCTCTCGCCCCACCACTTCGACTACCGGCTCTCGCTGCCGGCCCAGCGTGAGGTGGAGCGGGCGCTGCACGCGGGGCAGCTCGCCCACGCGCGCGAGGTGGCCGTGCGCGAGACCACGCCCCACCCCGACAACGCGCACCTGGCGCTCTTGGGGGTCCGGGTGACGGCGGCCGAGGGAGACACCGACGGCGCCATCGCCCAGCTCGAGGCGCTGCGCGAGCGGGCCCCTCGCAATCCGCTGGTGGAAGCCGAGCTGCTGCACACCGCGGCGTTGATCGCGCTGGGGAGCGGCGACCCCGAGCTGCTCGGACGCGCCCTGCATGCAGTGCGGAGCGCCATCGACGCCGGTGGCCCGGCCGCGAGCTACCTGGCCACGCTGGGCGCGCTGCTGTTCGAGCAAGGGCGCATGGACGAGGCCTTCGAGGCCTTGCAGCAAGCCTACAAGGGCACGCGTGACCCGCTGCTGGAGGACCACTGCGTGGCCTACCTGGCACTGGTCACACGAGCGCTCGGGCGCACGGACGACCATGCGCGCTTCGCACGCGAGCTGACCCGCCGCGGCACCCACGAGCACCTGCGCCGACGGCTGGCAGACGGATCGGTCTGACGAGACGTGGCATGCTCCGGCCCGTGCCTCGGTCCTACCCACGTCACGTCGCTTGGTGCAGCCTCGCGCTGCTGATCAGCGTCGCGGCCTGCGTGCCCACGGCGGCGAGCGCGCAGTGGCAGACCGACGACGGCGGCACGTGGGGCGCGCGACGCTGCCAGAGCCGCAACCTGATCTCGGCCGGCTTGGTGCTGGGCGCGTCCGGCCTGCCACTCTTGCAGAACCCCGAGCACGCGGGCATCGGCATCGGCGTGCTGCTGACGGGCACCGCCGTCGCGGCCACAGGGATCGGCTTGCGCATCCGCCTTGGCGGCGACCCGGGACGCGCGGGCGAGCACGACCTCTGGCCCGAGGACCGCTGCCAGGCCCGCTCCATGAGCATTCGTGGCGGCATCTACCTGCTCACGGCGATCATCACGACCGTGCGCCTCCTACGCTTGCCGGACGACACGGGCTCGCCGGCCACGCGCGCCCTCGTAGCGCTGATGACCATCGTCCCCCCCGGGGTCATCGGGCTGGTCTTCACCGCGCTCGGGCTGCGTCGCTTGCGGCAGCTGGGTCCGCGGCCCGCGCCCGAGATGGCCGAGAGCGGTGAGGTGACGTTGATGGTGGGCTACCCGTTCACGTTCTGAGCGGCCCGATGGGATGGCACCCGCTCAGCGCGCCTTGAGCTGGCCCTTCAGCGCCTTGGCCGCGAGC
>CAZEAA010000037.1:0-13003 GCA_964510015.1 uncultured Sandaracinaceae bacterium | reverse complement strand
GTGTTGGGGTACCGGTCGAGGTAGCCGTGGTACGCCTTGGCCGCGAGCGCGTAGCCTCCGTCCGCGCCGTCCACGAAGTGAACGTGGTTGCCGTCGTAGCCGTCGATGACGCAGGTCATGAGCGCCGTGTCGGACGTGTGGATTCCGAAGCACAGCCGCCCCGCGCGATGCTCCTCCGACAACCGCTCGCGCAGCACGGCGAGGGCCTCGGGCGACGCGTCCAGCACCATGCGCAGCGTGTCGTCGAACTTGCGGTAGTCGGTGTTGGCCACCACCTCGTCGGCGTAGTGCTTTCCGTCGAAGCCCGCGAGTTCGCGCCCGGTGCGCATGAGGGTGGTGCCGAGCCACGCCATCACGCGGATCTTGAGCCGCGCGAAGTACAGGCCCGCGCCCGCGGACCGCCCGCTGACCAGGCGCGCTTCCTGCTCGAACGCCTTCGGGCCGCTGGCCAGGCTGAGCCCCGCGGTGTGGACCGGACGCGCACCCGCGCCGAGCACGTCGTCCACCAGCTGGATGGTGGCGAGGTAGACGCGCGCGGCCTCCTCCGGGTCCTGCGACACCGCCTGCACCAACAGGCTCACGAACTGACCGGCGCGGTTGGGCACGGGCTGCCAGCGGCACTCGAAGCCCGTGAAGTCGGCGTGACGCGGGCCCTCACTGGAAACGGCGTAGCGCGCGCCCAGCTCGGGGTGCTTCACCAGCCGCTCGGCCTCGGCCAGCGCCCCGCCCGCGAACATGGCCAGGGCCACGTGCTGACTCGCGCGAAAGCGAGCCACGAGGAGCGGGTGCCCACTCTCTCGCAGCTCGCCCACGCTCACCACGCCGGCGCGCATGCCTAGCTCGAAGGCGCTGGTGGCGAGGTCTTGCAGACCCCGCAACGCCACCTCCACGCCGGGAAGCAGCGCCGTGGGACACAAGAGCGTGGCACCGTCGCCCCCGAACACGAACGGGATGTCCACGCCCGGGAGCGCATTGCGCACCGCCACGATGGACGCGACGCCCAGGCTGTTCACGTCTTTGTAGCGCCCCGCCTCGATGGCCTTGGTGGAGCCCTGCACGTCGGTGATGATGACCGACCAGTCGTCCGGGACCTGGGTGTAGAGGGCGAGGTCTGCGACGTCGACGAAGCGCTCGATGGCGTTCAGCTCACGATAGAACGCGTGCGAGTCGGACATCGGGGCAGTCTCGACGTTCGCTCCGTGAGCTGTCAACCGTGGTCGGGCGCGACATTCGGAACACCTGCGCCGCCGCGCACGTATGATGGGGCATGACCCACGCCGCCCGCCTTGCCTCGTTGCTGACGCTGACCGCGCTCACCGTGATCGCCGCGTGCGGTTCGGGAGCCAGCCAGCCTCCGCAGGCCCAGCCCGTCGCGCCGCCCCCTGCGCAGAGTCCGTCGGCTCGCGCCCAGGCCCTGCTGGCCGCACACAATCAGTATCGCGCGCAACACTGTGCACCGCCGCTGCGCTGGTCCGAGCGCATCGCCGCCGACGCGCAGCGCTTCGCCGACGAGCTCGCTGCGAACGGCTGCGCCTTCCGCCACAGCAGCAGCGACTACGGCGAGAACCTGATGCGCTTCTCCCCCGCCGGCTCGCACGACGCGGCCTATGTGGTGGAGACCTGGTACCGCGAGATCGCGAACTACGACTTCAACCGCCCGGTCTTCGGGATGGACACGGGCCACTTCACGCAGGTGGTGTGGGCCGGCAGCACGGAGCTGGGCTGCGGCGTCGCGCTCTGCGACGGCGGCGAGACGTGGGTCTGCAACTACTCGGAGCCCGGCAACATGCGCGGCGAGTTCCCCGAGAACGTCCAGCCCACCAGCTGCCGCTAGTTGAGCAGGTCTTCGGGCGCCGACGAGGTGCGCGCCAGGAAGTCGCTCAGGTGCTCCACGATCGCGTCCATGCGCTCGGTGACGTTGGTCATGGTCAGCAGTTCGTACTGCGACTCGACGTCTCCGTGGATCATGGCCCCCAAGCGGTTCGAGAACTCGGCGGGCTCGGGGTGCAGCTCGAGCTCCTCGCGCAAGAGGGCCGCGAGCTTGGGGTTCTTGAGGCGCAGGCTCATCATCAGCCCGCGCACGGCCTCGAACGAGCGCCGCGTGGCGCCGGGGTCCGGATCCACGTCCGGGACGGCCTCGGCCCGCACCTCGCGGTAGGGCTCCGACGTGCGGTGCTCCCCGAGGATGCGCGCTCGGCCCACCCCCTCGAGCAAGATGTGGAAGCGACCGTCCGGCAGCTCCTCCCACTCGGTGATGGCGCCCACCCCCACCACAGGCCGCACGCGCGGGCGCTGCGCGGTGTCCTCGTCGCCGCTCGGGTCCAGCGTGGCCATGGCCACGTAGCGCTCTTGCTCGAGCGCGACCCGGGTCATGGCGCGGTAGCGCGGCTCGAAGATGTGGAGCGGCATGGGCATCCCCGGCAACAGCACCACGCGGGGCAGCGGGAAGATGATCAGGCGCTCGAGCTGGGCGACGTCCATTGGGGCCAGTCTAGCCACAGCGGGCGTTCAACGCTCCCGGGAGGTCCACCACTCTTGGAATTCCTCGTAGTCGATGGTGCCCTCTTCATCGACGTCGATGCTGTCGAAGAGCTCCTCGGCCTCGGCTACGCCCAGCTCGAGCCCCAGAGCGGCGACCAGCTCGCGGAACTCCAGCAGGTCGATCTCGCCGTTGCCATCTTTGTCTGCCTGACTGAATGCGGTGTTGGTGTCGGTCATGGTCTCTCCGTAGCGCGCCGAAGGTACGGGACGCGGCGGGCCGGACGCAACGGGCATCTCGGCGGTGCGCGCTGTCATCACGGCTTGGACCGTTTCGGTCTCGGGGGTATACCGGCAGGGTGAAACGACTTCTCACCGCGGCGCTCTGCCTCCTGACCGGGGGAGCGGCGACATCGGCCAGCGCCCAGACCGTCGAGGAGTTCCTCGAGGGGGCGCAGCATCACCCCTCCGTGGACGCCGTCCGCGCCGAGGCCGACGTAGCGCGCGGAAATGTGCGCGCGTCACGCTTCGCCCTGCTGCCCAGCGTGGAGATGGCCGGCAGCTACACGCGCAACCAGATCCCGCAGGAGTTCGTCCTTCCATCGTTCATGGGGGAGCCGGAGCGGCAGATCACGATCGTGGCGGAGGACCAGTTCGACGCCGCCTTCAGCTCGCGCGTGACGCTGGTGGACCTGGTGGCCTGGCGCCGCCTGTCGGCCACGGACGCCGCCCTGGCGGCCGCCGAGAGCAGCGCCGACGTGGAGCTCCGCGCCCTCGAGCGGCAGGTGCTGACCGAGTTCTACCGCTGGGTGGGCGGCACCGCCCTGCTCTCCTCGTCGCGCGAGCAGCTGGAGGTGGCCCAGACGGCCCACCGCCTGATGATGGTGCGCGTGGAAGCGGGGCTGGCCACGCCCATCGACGTGGAGCGCGCCGCGCTGGACGTGCTGACCTCCGAGCAGCGGGTGACCGAGGCCCGCCAGACCCAGCTGCAGGCCAGCCGCGCGCTCGAGCTGCTGACGGGCATCCCCGCCGTGACGCCGCCCGAGCTGGTCGCCAGCATGGACCCGCCCGAGCCGCTGGACACGCTGCTGGTGGACCTCGACCACATCCCGGACGTGACGTTGGCGGACGCCAGCGCCCGTGCCGCCGACGCCGCCGCGCCCCCGCTGTGGTACGCGTTCATCCCGCGGCTCGAGGGCGTCTTCACGGAGGAGCTGACCAACGCCCCCGGCTTCGGGCGCTGGGCGCGCTGGAACGTGCAGGTGCAAGCCACGTGGGCGCTCGACCTGGCGTCGCTGCAGACCCTGCGCGGCAACATGGCCACCGCGTCCGCCGCGCGTTACCGGGCGCAGGCCACCTCCCTGGCCGTCGCCGACGCCATCAGCCGCGCGCACTTGCAGGTGGAGACCGCGCTGGCCCGCACCACCACCGCGTTGGCCCAGCTGGACCTCGCGCGCCACACCTTCGAGCTGGCCCGCGTGGAGCTGGGTGCGGGACGCCTGACCACCGTGAGCTTCTTCCAAGCGCGGCGCGACTTCGCCGACGCCGCGGCCAACCACGTGTCGGCCGTGGCCGAGCTCGCGCTCACCCGCCATCTCCTGCGCCTCACGGCGTCGCCGGGGTCCCTCTGAAAGTCGGCCGCGCAGTCGCGATGGCCCGGGCCGGCGTCAAGGCGATGCTCCACGACCGCGTGCAGCTCATCGCCACCACCTGCGGGGTGGTGTTCGCCGTGATCCTGTCCACGCAGCAGCTCGGCATTCTGTATGGGCTCTTCCACAAGAACACGATGCTGATCGACCATGGCAACGCGGACATCTGGATGATGCCGCGGGGCACGCAGCTGGTGCAGCGCGGTGCCGTGTTGCCCGAGAGCGCCCTGTCGCAAGCGCGCTCCACGCCGGGCGTGCTGGTCGCCGAGCCCCTGGTGTTCGGCCCGGGCTCCGTGGCGCGGCCCGACGGCGGCACCGAGCAGGTCATCCTGGTGGGCACGGCGCTGCCCACGTCACTCGGTGGCCCGTGGAACATCGTGGCCGGCGACCCCGACGCTCTGAACGAGCCGGACACACTGACCTTCGAGGTCGCGCAGCGCGTGAAGCTCGGCAACCTCAACATCGGCTCCGTACGCGAGGTGAACGGTCGCCGTGTGCGCGTGGGTGCCTTCACCTGGGGCCTCGTGCCCTTCGGCCCCGCCTATTCGTTCGCGGAGATCGGCCTCGCGCGCGACCTCACGTCCACGCGCCCCGGTCGCTTCCACTTCGTGCTGATGAAGGTGGAGGAAGGCGCAGACGTCGACGCCGTGGCGACCGAGCTGCAGGCGCGGGTCCCCGAAGTGCAGGTGTGGACCGCCCAGCAGTATCACGACGTGGTCGTGAAGGCGCTGCTCGCGCAGCAGCTGGGCATCACCTTCGGCAGCTCCGCGGCGCTCGGTCTCTTCGTGGGCCTGGTCATCGTGGCGCTCTCCATGTTCTCGAGCGTGGTGGACCACCAGCGCGAGCTCGGGACCTTGAAGGCCATCGGCTGCCGCACGCAGGACCTGGCCGTCATGCTCTGTGCCCAGGCGGTCATGTACGGGCTGCTCGGCTCGCTGGTGGGGCTCGCGCTCGCGGCGCGGCTGACCGCCTTCATGCGCTCGCCGAACCTCGCCGTGATGCTGCCCATCAACATCATCGTGAGCGTCCCGTTCGTCATGACGGCCATCTGCTTGGTGAGCGCCACGCTCGCGCTGAACCGCATTCGCAAGCTGGAGCCCGGGATGGTGTTCCGATGACCGCTGCGCAGGCGACAGCAACGGACCGCTCGCACCTGGCCATCTACGTGCACAAGGTCTCGAAGACCTTCGGCAAGGGCAAGCTGGCCTATCGCGCGCTCGACGATGTGGACCTCGAGGTCACGCGCGGTGAGATCATGATGCTGGTGGGCCCGTCCGGCAGCGGCAAGACCACGCTCCTGTCCATCATGGGCTGCGTGCTGCGGCCGTCCTCCGGCGAGGTGGAGCTGCTGGGCGAGAGCATCGTGGGCAAGTCCGAGCACCACCTGGCCGACGTACGCCTGCACAAGATCGGCTTCATCTTCCAGGCGCACAACCTCCTGCCCGGGCTCAGCATCCGCGACAACGTGTCGCTGCCGCTCGAGATCGCGGGGCAGTCGCGCAGCAAGGCCCTCGAGCGCGCGGATGCCATGCTCGCGGAGGTCGGCCTCGGCGAGAAGCGCAAGAGCCGTCCCGACCAGCTGTCCGGTGGCCAGCGACAGCGCGTGGCCATCGCGCGCGCCCTCGCAGGAGAGCCGCCGCTCGTGTTCGCCGACGAGCCCACGGCCGCGCTCGACGCCGAGAGCGGTCTCAAGGTCACCGACCTGCTCAAGACCACCAGCCGAGCCCACGGCGCCACGGTGGTCATCGTCACGCACGACCCGCGCATCTACCACTTGGCCGACCGTACGGTCAGCATCGAAGACGGGCGCATCGTCGCCAAGCCGGAAGCTCACGCATGAAAGCTCACGCATGAAGAAGACCCCGAAGCGGCTCTTGTCGGTGGGCGTGGCCTTCATCGCCCTGATCGCCATGGTGTTCAGCATCGGGCAGATGGCCACCAGCGACCCCACGCTCGCGCGCCTGAGCGACCGCTTCGCCGCCGACGTGGAGGTGGAGCCCGAGCACGACGTGCGTGTGGACCCGCCCCCCGAGTGGGTGCACGTGTCGGGCAACGCCGTGGTCGAGCCCAAGGGCGGCGAGCTCGCCATCGCGGGCGCGGTGGCCGGCTCCATCGGTCAGATCGCCGTGCGCGAGGGCGAGCGCGTGGAAGCCGGCGCGCTCATCGCGAGCCTGCGCAGCGAGCTCGAGACGGCTGCCTTGGCCGAAGCCGAAGCCCGCGTGCTCGCGGCGCACGCCACGTGGCGAAGGGCCGTGTCGGGGCCACGCTCTGAAGAGATCCAGTCGGCCGAAGCCGCCGACGCCGCGTCGCGCTCGCGCGCCGAGTCCAGCCAGCTGGCGCTCCAGCGCTTGCAGGTGGTGGCGCGTGCCGGCGGTGCCAGCCCCGACGAAGTGGACCGCGCCCGGCTCTCGGCGGCGGCCGACCAGGCCACGTCCAACCAGTCGCGCGCGAACCTCGCGAACCTGGTGCGAGGCTCGCGACGCGAAGACATCGCGAAGGCGCACGCCGACTACGTGGCCGCGCAAGCCAGCCGCGACGCTGCGATGGCCGCGCTCGCCCTCCGCCAGGTGCGCGCACCCCGCGACGGCGTGGTGCTCGAGCTGCCCTACGACGTGGGCGAGTACTACCAGCCGAGCGGCACCCCCATCGCCTACTTCGGCGACACGTCCACCATGCAGGCGCGCATCGCCATCGACGAGCGCGACCTCGGCCAGGTGGGGACCGGCGCCGAAGCCGTGTGTCGCGCCACGGCCTTCCCGGGGCGCGACTTCGTGGGAACCATCCGGCAGATTGGTCAGCGCGTGGCTCCAAAGACCCGCCGCGGCGGCCAGCCGGACGAGCTGTCGGACACGCGCACGGTGGACGTCTTGGCCGACCTCGACTCGGCCGAGGGTCTGCTCTCGGGTCAGCGGATGGTCTGCTACGTGCGGACGCCGGCGCGGGAGGGCGAGGCGGCGGAAGGCGCTACGGAGTAGGCGGCGCGTGCCGCAGGCGCTGCGCCAGTGAGATGATCGACTTGGTGATGGTGGCGCGCGCGATCAGCCGGTCGCCCGCGGCGGCCTCCACGGAGACGAACGCCAACGTGCGGCCGCGCTTGTCCACGCGCGCACGGAAAGTGACGTCGCTGCCAATGGGCGCCGTGGCCACGATGGAGAAGTGCGCGTCGTGCGTGACGGCGGCCTCTTCGTTGTTGAGCATCAGCGCCACCGCGAACCAGGCGCTGCAATCCAGGAGGCCGTACAGCTCGGTGCCGTTCAGCTGACCGGTGCCGCCCGCCAGCGCTTCGGTGACGCGCACGTTGCCCACGGCGCTTCCGGGCAGACACTCCGACAGCTCATAGCCGCAACGCACCAGGAACGGCAGCTTGGTCGCGTAGGACATCACCTGCCGCTGCGCGTCGAGGTCGAGGGGGATTTCGGTGGTCATGGCCGACGATACTCCGGACCCACCCAAGGCGCCGCTTGCTTGTCGGGTCCATCGGTCGTTCCCTATGGACATGCGCAACCCACTGGTCCTGTCGCTGCTCTACGGCGGCGCGTCGGCTTTCCTCTCCGCCTGCGGGGGCTCTCCGCCCACGGAGGGGGCCACCCAAGAGCCGCAAGAAAGCTCGTCCACCGCCGCCCGTCCCGCGGCGGATGAGGTGGCGCCCCCCGCGAACCGCTACGCGGTGCACGAGTGGGGTCTGGTGGACGTGGCCCGCGACGGCGCCATCGAGTTGGCCGCGGGCCCCGGCCAAGCCAACCTGGGAACCCGGCCACCCCCCGTGGTGCAGCCCGACCCGGACTATGGCCACGCCGTCGCCCGGAAGCCGGTGCTCTACTTCCACGTCATCGAGGGCGAGGTGCAGGTCAGCGTATCCGCCACCATGACGTACGGCAGCATGCTCGAGCGCTTCCCCGCCACGGGCATGAACGGCCCCGCCCTGCGCTGGGACGATGTGCACGTCGTGGGCCGCGCGTGCGGCGCGACCACCTACCCCACCGTGGGCTCCGCCGGCTGCCAGGGCATCTCGGACGACTACTGCGAGGCCGCCGAACTCGCGGCCTACGAAGCGCGTGACGCCAGCTGCCTGGTGGTGGACGGGCAGGACTACAATCACCTCTTCTACCGAGGCGGCGGACGCGGGCTGAGCCTGCCCATCACCGTCACGCGCGCGGGAGCCGACCTCTCCGTGAACAACGCGAGCGCCTACGCCATCCCGCTGGCGCTCTCGGTCGAGACAGCCACCGCCGGCCGACGCGACCGTCGTGCAGCGCCCCCCCCGGTGACCATCCGGCGCTTCGGTCGCGTGCCCGCAGGCACCAACCAGACGTTCCACGAAGCCATCCCCGTGGAACAGGCCATCACCATGGTGCGCGGCGAGCTCGGCCAGCTGGGGCTGACCCCCGACGAAGTGCAGGCCTTCATGAACGCGTGGGAACAAGCCGTCTTCCGCGCCCCCAACGTGGGCACCAGCGTGATCTACCTGCTGCCCCCCGAGCTCGTGGACGCCGTCAGCACGCTGTCGCTGACACCCCCGCCCGAGACCACCCGCCGTGCCATGATGGTGCGCGTGGAGATCTGAGCGGAGAGTGCCCCGTCGCCGCAGTAGGCGACCAGCGCGCGCTGTGGCATCGTGAGGGTCCACGTGTCCAGCCCGCTCGGTCACAACGTCATCGCCAACCTCGAGGTGGACACGAGCGTGTCGCCCGCCATCCGCGGTACGCTCATCGGGTCCTCGCTGCAGGCCATGCGCGAGCGCTCGCTGAACGACGCGTACTTCGCCACGCTGGACCCGCAGTACCACGAGGCCATCCGCACGCTCATCCCCCAGTCCTGGGTGGAGATGCCGCTGGCGCTGGCGCACTACCGCGCCATGGACACGCTCATCACCTCCAACGAAGAGGTGTTGGCCATCGGCCGCGCCGTGGGGGACCGCGTGCAGAAGAGCTACATCGCCACGCTGATCCGCGGGCTGAAGGCTACCGGCGCCGTGGACCCCGCGCGCGTCCTGTCGCGCGCACCCAGCATCTCGGAGCGCATCTTTCGCGGCGGCGGCGTGCGCGTGCTGCGCGACGGCCCGAAAGACATGAGCGTGCACCTCATCGGCGTGCCGCTCTGCGCGGTGCGCTACTTCCGCTGGGGCTTCGGCGGCGTGGTGCAGGGCGGGCTCGAGCTGGTGGTGCGGCGCGTGTACGTCACCCCGCGCCAGACGTCGGAGACGAGCATGGCGCTGAAGGTGTCGTGGGTATGACCGAGCGCCTGGCAGGCCCGCTGGGCGCGGTCGTCAGAGGCGCTCGAAGACCGCCGCGATGCCCTGGCCGCCACCGATGCACATGGTGACGAGCGCGTAGCGGCCGCCGGTGCGACGCAGCTCGTAGATGGCCTTGATGGCCAGGAACGCGCCGGAGCAGCCGATGGGGTGGCCGAGCGCGATGGCGCCGCCGTTGACGTTGGTCTTCTGCGGGTCGAGCCCGAGGCCGCGCGACACCGCGATGGCCTGCGCCGCGAACGCCTCGTTGGACTCGATGACGTCCATCTGGTCGAGCGTGAGCCCGCCCTTCTTGAGCGCCAGCTTGGTGGCCGGGATGGGGCCCTCGCCCATGATGTGGTTGGGCACACCCGCCACGGCGTACGACACCAGGCGCGCGAGCGGCGCGTTGCCTGCGCCCACGGCGGTGGCTGCGTCAGCCAGCACCAGGAAGGCCGCGCCGTCGTTGATGCCCGAGGCGTTGCCGGCCGTGACGCTGCCGTCCTTCTTGAAGGCCGGCTTCATCTTGGCGAGCGTCTCGAGCGTGGTGTCCGGGCGCACGTGCTCGTCGCGGTCCACCACCACGTCGCCCTTGCGGGTCTTCTTGGTGATGGGGACGATCTGTTCCACGAAGCGTCCGTCGGCGATGGCGGCAGCAGCACGGCGATGCGACTCGACCGCCACTTGGTCCTGCTCTTCGCGGGTGATGCCCCACTTCTCCACCAGGTTCTCGGCCGTGATGCCCATGTGGCCCACGCCGAACGGGTCGGTGAGCGCGTCGGTCATGGAGTCGATCAAGGTGGTGTCGCCCATGCGTGCGCCGCTGCGCATGGCGGTGGACAAGTAGGCCCCACGCGACATGACCTCCACGCCGCCGCCCACGCCGAAGTCGGCGTCGCCGAGCAGGATGTTCTGCGCCGTGGTCACGATGCCCTGCAGGCCGGACGAGCACAGGCGGTTCACGCCCATCGCCACGGAGTCCATGGGCAGGCCCGCCTGGATGGACGCCACACGCGCCACATAGGCGTAGCGCGGGCCGGTGGGCACCACGTTGCCCACGGTCACGTACTGGATGCGGTTCGGGTCCACACCGGAGCGCGAGACCGCCTCCTTCATGACGGTGCCGGCAAGCTCGTGCGGCTCGATGTCGGCGAGGCTGCCGCCGAAGCTACCGATGGGAGAGCGGGCTGCGCCCAGGACCACTACGTCGCGTTGAGTCATGTCGGGACCATAGCGCGAAGCGGGTTCGAGTGCCGGGGGTGAACGAATTCGCCCCGGGCTCCGAGCGCTGCACGCATCGCTTGACCCGCAGGACCCCCACGGCCTACCACCGCGCCATGGACTACGTCTTCCTGGGCGGCACCGGCATCCGCGTCTCCGAGCTGTGCTTCGGCACCATGTCGTTCGGCGGTGACGCCGACGAGGCCACCTCCGCGCTGCTCTACGCGCGCTGCCGCGAGGCGGGCGTGAACTTCTTCGACACGGCCGACGTGTACGCGGGTGGCGCCTCCGAGCGCATCCTCGGCAAGCTCATGGCGCACGAGCGCGACCAGCTAGTGATCGCGAGCAAGGCGTACTTCCCCACGGGCAAGGGGCCGAACGACCGCGGCAGCAGCCGCTACCACCTGACGCGCACGGTGGAGGCATCGCTGCGCCGGCTCGGGACCGACCGCCTGGACATCTTGTACCTGCACTACTTCGACGCGCGCACGGACCTCGAAGAGACCCTGCGCGGCGTGGAGCTGCTGGTGCAGCAGGGCAAGATCCTGCACCCCGCCGTGAGCAACTGGAGCGCGTGGCAGACGGTGCAGGCGCTGGGCATCGAGCAGCAGCACGGCTGGGCGAAGCTCGCCTGCCACCAGCCCATGTACAACCTGGTGAAGCGTCAGGCCGAGGTGGAGATCCTGCCCATGGCGGCGGCGATGGGCCTCGGGGTGTGCCCCTACAGCCCGCTCGGCGGTGGCCTGCTGAGTGGCAAGTACGTGGCCAGCGGCGCGGAAGCCGACGCGGGCCGCTTGCGCGCAAACCCCATGTACGCCTCGCGCTACAAGGACCCGCGCGAGCACCAGACCGCCGAGGCCTTCGCGAAGTTCGCCAGTGACCGCGGCCTGCATCCCGTGAGCCTCGCGGTGCGCTGGGTGGGGACCCACCCCGCCGTCGTGTGCCCCATCTTGGGCGCGCGCAACGTGGAGCAGCTGGACCCGGCGCTCGAGAGCGTGAAGCTCGCGATGAGCCCCGAGCTGCGCGCCGAGGTGAGCGCGCTCTCACCGACGCCGCCGCTGGCCACCGACCGCGCCGAGGAGGCCAGCGGTCAGGGCTACGGCGCTCGTTGACGGCACCCGCGCGTTGATGGCCCGCCTCGGTGCAGCTAGCCTCGCCGCATGACCACCTCCGCCCGTGCCCTGGTTGAGAAGCTGCTGGCGTCAGACCAAGCGCTGATCCGTGAAGGCGCGGAGCGCACCCTCGACGCGCTGCTGGAGCGGCCGCTCTCCCGCTACCTGGACGACGCGGCCATCGACACCGTGGTGACCCTGGTGGCTGCGGCCGTGACGGAGCCGAACGCGAAGCGCGTGATCGATGAGCACGTGCACCCCGGGCTCGACCGGCAGATCGCGCGCAGCACGCAGAACGGCGAGACGCTGGGAGACCTACTGCCACCCGGCGGCGAAGCGAAGATCCTGGCCATCCTCGAGAAGACGCGGCTGCCGCGCGCCGAGTGGGCCGCGGGCGCCGTGGACGCCGGGCTCGTGCGCAAGCTGGTGAGCCCCGTGATCCAAGACACGCTGCTGCGCTTCGCGAAGCGCCTGCCCATCCCGGGCCTCGGCGGCGAAGGCGGCCCGTCCATGCCCGACCCGCTGGGCCTCGGCAAGAAGCTGCTCGACGCGAAGAACCCGCTGTCCAGCATGGGCAAGGGGCTCATCGGCGGCATGGACAAGAAGCTCCAGTCGGTGGCGCGCGACTTCGCGGAGACGGCCACCACCGACGTCCGCGCCGCGCTGCTGGAGCGCCTCGCGAGCGACGAGGGCAAGGACCTGATGCGCCGGATCCGCGCGCACGCCAGCAAGCACCTCCTGGCCGTGCCGCTCGCCACCGTGCTGCGCGAGGTGGACGGACTGCCGCGCGCGGACATCGAGGCGCTGGTCCCCTCCATCGTCGCTCACAACGTGGCCCGCACGGAGCTGCAAGACACCGTGCGCGCAGAGCTGCGGGCGGTGCTGGGTGTGGAGGGCGACCGCCCGCTGCGCGAGGTGCTCGAGACCTACGGCGTGCTCGCCGAGGTGAAGCGCGAGCTGCCGCCGGTGCTCACCAAGGTGGCCGCCGAGGTGCTGAGCGACGCGCCGATGCTCGATTGGATCGAGCGCGTGCTCGGCTGACGAGACGGCGCGGCTCGTGAGGCTACTGGTGCCCCACCCCCGCGCCCACAAACAGGTCTCCGATGGCACCGACGACCACGTTGCCCACCTCGCCGCCCTGCTGCTCCATGCAGCGCGATGGGGTGGGGATGCGCTGCCAGTAGTCGGAGCGGAGCGCCTCGTCCGTGGGCGCCGGCACCTCGACCACCCGTGTCAGCGGCGCGCCGCCCGTGACCACGGCCGTGATGGTGGCGGTGGTGTCGAAGAGCGGACACACCGAGGACCCCCCGAAC
>CAZEAA010000036.1:1160-26761 GCA_964510015.1 uncultured Sandaracinaceae bacterium | reverse complement strand
CCGGCCCTCGCTGCGCACGCGCAGCAGCGCCTCCCAGATCTGATCGCGCGTGGTCTGGCGGCCCACCAGCGGCACCTCACGCACCCCGAACAGCCCGAGGCCGGCCCCCAGCAGCGTGTCGGGCAGCGGCTCCTGCGCGGTGGTCCAGCGCTCCGGCGTGGGCGGCGCCTCGCTCGGCTCCCACAGGCTCTCGTCGGGCTCGAACGGGATGATGTCGGTGATGACGGTGGGCTGCGAGCGGCCCGAGGAGTGCGAGACGTCCGAGATCACGAACGCCGGCGCCCTCGAGCGGTCGCTGTCACGCGAGGGCGCGCGCGGTGGCCGCTCGCTGACGGTGCCGTCGGCGCTCACCTCGGCTGGGCCGGAGGGTTCGGACGCCGCGGGCGCTCCCAACACCGTCATGGTCTGCGTGGCGGCGATGTCGGGGGCATCCCACGGCGAGCTGCCCGGCACGTCGCTCGGGCGCGGGGGCAGGTCGCTCTTCGGGACGTCCGCCACCAGCTTGTCGAGCGCGTAGAGGGCGTCTGCCGCGCAGCGGTAGCGCGCCATCGGGTTCTTCGCGAGCAAGCGGCGCACCCAGCTCTCGAAGCCTGCGGGCACCGGGAAGCGCGGCGTCAGCGGGAGCGGGATGGCGTGCAGGTGCGCCTGCGCGTGCTCCGCCTCGGTGCGCGCGTCGAACGGCCTGCGGCCCGCGGCCAGCTGGTAGGCCAGGCAGCCGAGCGCGTAGAGATCGGTCCACGGCCCGAAGTCGCGCATGGCGCCGCGAAATTGTTCGGGTGCCATGTAGGCCGGCGTGCCCGCGGCGCGCGTGCGGCCGCCCGCGTCGTCCTGCGTGATGACGTGCGCCAGGCCGAAGTCGGTGAGCTTGAGGTCGGGTGGGTAGTTGGGCGCGCGCCGCACCCACAGCACGTTCGCGGGCTTGAGGTCGCGGTGCACGATGCCGCGCGCGTGCGCGTGGGCCAGCGCCGTGAGCAGCCGCACGAGCACCGCATATGTGGCGTCCCACGTGACGGCGGGGTGCGCGGAGGCGAGGGTGGCCTCGGCCAGCTCCATGACCAGGAACGGGCTGCCCGCCACCAGACGTCCACGCGCCTCGTAAGCGGCGGCGGGGGTGATGACGCCGTGATCGAGCACCGACACGATGGCGTCGTGGTTCAGCCGCGCGACGGCGCGCACCTCACGACGGAACGTGGCGAGCGACCGCGGTTCGCGCGCGCGCTCGAGCGACAGCACCTTCACGGCCACCGGCTGACCACGCTGCAGGTGCACCCCGCGCCAGACGGCACCCATCCCGCCCTGGCCGATCTGATCTTGGAGGTAGAACGCCCCCAGGCGTACGGGATGCCCCATGCCCCGAAAGTATCATGGGCGTGTGGCGGCGTATCGCGCTTCGATGTCCTTCACTTCGTCGTCGATCAGGCGCTGCAGCATGCGGGGAAAGGGCCACATGAAGAGGTAGGCCGGGCCCGTGAACTGCAAGATGATGTAGGCGTGCAGCGTGGGGTCCGCGGCAGCCTTTGGGCCGTACACGTCGGCGTACGCGCGCAGCGTCTCTTGATAGGCGCGCCACTCGATCCATGCGCGCCCCACGGCCGCCCCCACCGGCAGGAGGGGGAGCCCGTAGATCAGGGTCATGCCCAGCACCCCGATGCGCTGGAACTGGCGCAGGTGCACGGCTTCGTGGCGCAGCGTGATGTAGCGCGACTCGTCCGTGCGCGTGTCCCACGACGCGGGGAGGTAGAGGGTGCGCCCGAGCACGGTGGTGTAGGTGCTCACGTAGGCCGACTGGCCACCGAGGGTGAGCGCGCGCAGCACCTTGTCGATGCGCTGGGACCACGCGTGGTCCTGCTTGTAGACGATGCGCAGGCCCGGGAACTCGGCGCGCAGCTCGTCGAGGTAGGCGTTCGTGCGTGGCGAGGCGGTTGCCGCTGTCGCGGAGGGCGCGGAGGGCGCGGAGGGCCGCGAGCTCACGGCGCGGGAGTCCCGGCCGTGGCGGGCTTGGGCTTCGGTGCTGCGGGCTTGCTGCCCGCGCCGGGCTTCGGGGACGCGCCGTTGTTGTCCAGCTCCACCACCAGCGCGAAGAGCACCGCGATGGGCGGCGCCACGAGCATGGGCAGGCTGGTCCACTCGGTGTTCTCCGGCGACCCGAACACGCTGAACGACACGGGCGACGGGATGAAGCGCACGGCGGCCCAGTAGAGCGCGGCGCCCACGGCCAAGCCGAAGACGCCCTTCAGCAAGCTCTCGAGCCACGCCTCGTGCAGCCACGGCGGGCGCCCCGCGAGGATGCCCGCGGTCGCGCCGGTGCCCATGGCGATGAGGTAGCCGAGCAGGCCGGGTGCGACGCGCCAGCCGAGCCCGAAGTGGAAGAAGCTCCCCACCGCGAGTCCCAGCGCGATGCCTTTGACCAAGCCGAAGAGGATGCGTTTCTGCACGCGCCGAGGGTAGCACTCCGCCGACGGGCTAGCAGCACTGCGCTGCGGAGCTAGCAGCACTGCCCTGCGCTGCCAGCACCAGCCCGCTGCGGCTTCGTCAGCGACCCTCGCCGCGCACGCGCGGGCGGCCCGCTTCGCGCTGCACCTCGGCCGGGTAGGGGCAATGCCGGCAGCCACTCCCGCAGCACCGCTCGCGCGCGGCGAGGGCGCTGGCCGTCATCACGAAGAGGCCGGACGCGGGGTCCAGGTAGCCCGACTGCCCGTTCGCCACGGCGAGGTCGTGCGCGCGCTGCGCCGCCTCGCTGATGGGAGCGTCGTAGGCGCGCGGCACGTCAGTGGCTCCGGTAGCGGTCGGTCCAGCGCGGCAGCGCCGGCGCGCGGCTGGTCAGCGAGCCGAGGTCCATGGAGCTCAGCGTGTGGATGAACAGCAGGCGCTGCCCGCGACGCTCGCCCTCGGCGTGCCGCAGCATCTGCGCGAAGGCCTTGGCCGTGTACGTGGGGTCCAGCTCGATGTCCTCGGAGAGGGCCAGCTCCGCGGCGCGCTGCGCGGCGTCGTCGGGCTCGCCATAGCCCGCGCCGCGGCTCTCGTCGGTGATGCGCACCAGGCGTTGGGCCGCCTCGGTGACGCGCGGGAAGCGCGGGTCGCGCGCGTGCAGGTCACGCACCACGCGCTCGATCATGCCGTCCACCATGGCGCGTGGAGCCACGAGGCGCGGCGTGACGCGCGCAGCGATGATGGGCACACGCAGGCCCCCCGCCGCGAGCCCCACGGCGAACCCCACGGCGGTGCCGCCGCTGCCGAGGGCCATGTAGATGGCGTTGGGCTCGGGCATCTCGCCCGCGTCGATCTGCGCCACCAGCTCGAGGCCCGCGTCCACGTACCCGAGCGCGCCGAGGGGCGACGTGCCGCCGTGCGGGATCAGGTAGGGCCGCCGCCGCGACAGCCGCAGGCGCGCCATCACGCGCACCAGCTCCGCGGGCGCGAGCGCCGAGTGCCGCACCGGGTGATGCGTGGCGCCAGCGCCGAGCCCCGCCAGCAGGTTGCGCTCCACGTGCTTGGTGAAGGGCTGCGGCACCAGCACCCCGTGCACCGCGAAGCCGTGCCGCGCGCCGTGGATGGAGGTGGCCAGCACGTGATGCGAGCCGAACGCGCCCACCGTGAGCAGCGTGTCGGCGCCCTCTCGCGTGGCCTCGCCGATCAGGTAGGCGAGCTTGCGCGCCTTGTTGCCGCCGTAGTGCTGCGCCGACCGGTCGTCGCGCTTGATGAACAGCTCCGTGCTGGTCATGCGGCTAAGGCGAGGCAGCGCCTCGACGGGGGTCGGCAGCGGCCCGAGCAAGTCGGCGTGCGGCAGGGTCTCGAGTCCAGGGAAGCGGCGGGCAAGCGTGTGGGTCATCGGCTCAGGGCGTCTTCGGCGTGCGCTCGGTCTTCTCGGTCTTGTCAGGCTTCTCGCTCTTGTCCAGCTTCGGCTGCTTGCCGGTGGGCGTGCTCGCTGGGCCTTGGTCGTCTCCGGGCGGCACCTCACGCCCGCGCTCGACGCGCTCGGTCAGCGCCGCCAAGTGGGCCTCGGCGCGCTCCAGCAGCTGACCCTGAAAGGCCGACGCGAAGCGCGCGGACAGCAGCCGGCCGCGCACCTGCCACAGCTCCGGGTCCATCGGATCGCGCAGCACCTGCAGCTCGGCGTGTGGTGAAGTCCAGGGCGACGCCAGCACCGCGTCACGCAGCGCGCGACGGATGTCCGCCGCGTTCCCCTTGCCGCCGAGGCGCAGCACCACCTCGTGCACCGTGTCTCCGGCCTCGTCGCTCAGCACGGCGTTCTGCAGGAGCATCCGGTTGGGCACGGCCACTCGATGCCCCTTGCTGTCGCGCAGCCAGCTGGAGCGCAGCCCCACGCGCTCCACGGCCCCCGAGAAGTGCTCCGTGCGGAGGAAGACGCCACGGCGAATGCGCCGCTCGAACACGATGACGACACCGGCGATCAGGTCGGGCAGCACGTCGCGCATGGACCAGCCGAGCGCCGCGCCGCTGGCCATCAAGCTGAAGTACACCACCCAGCGCACGTCGGCGGGGACCACGCGGACCACGAGCAGCAGCGCGAACAACAGCGCCACGAGGCGCACGCACACCTGCGTGAACGACAGCAGGGCGGGCAGCCAGCCGTCGCGCATGAGCCGCGCGCGCAGCCGCTCGAGGCCCATGGAGACGAGGCCCAGCAGCGCCAAGAGCGCGAGCAAGCCGAGCGGACCGACGCCGCCGGTGGGGATGCCTGGGATGACCTCGCGCAGGCCGGCCCACGGGTCGCTCGCCTCGGTCGGCGGCACGAAGGGCGCGGGCAGCTGCACGAACGTAGTGGTCGGCGCCACGACGGCTACCGGGGGAGGGGGCACGGCCGCGTCGGGGGGCACTGCGGGGCCCGCGTCCTCTGCGACGACCACGGCGGGGGCCGCGCTCGCGTCCGGCAGGCCGGCGTCGGCGACCTCGAGCGCGGGTACGCCTGCGTCGATGGTCTCTGCGACCAGGTCTGCGGGTCCCTGGGGCACGTTGCGCGGTTCGACCACGCCGCCGTCGGGCAGATCGGTGGCGGCCTCACGCGGGGGTACGACTCCGGCGTCGACTGCGCGCGACTCGGGCTCCCCGGGCGGGGTGTCCGGCGCGGGCCGCGGCTCTGCGTCCGGCTCACTGTGGGGAGCTGGGGAGGCGGGCGCAGCGGGGCGTCGCCGAGCGTTGGGCCGCGGCGGCACGCGCGGCGCATCTGCCGGTTCCGCTGCCGGCGCGTCGTCGGTCGATGGAGGTTGCTGCGGAGTGGGCGTGGGTGCCGGCGTGGGCGGTTGGGCCTGCGCGCCCGCCACGCCGAACGCGCTGACCAGCGCCAGCGTGACGACGAGCCCGCGAAGGTGATGCAAGCGGAGCGCCATCACCGCACCCAGCCCTTCTCGATGAACACCCGCGCGAGCGCGCCCCGTAGGTGCACCTCCACGCGATACACCTGACCGTCCTGCTCTTCGAGCAGCCCCAGGTGCGCGAGCCGAGCCAGCTCTGCGCGCGCCGTGCCCAGATCGATGCGGAACAAGTGCGCCTGCACGCGCGGGTGCATCCAGCCTTGCCGCATCACCTGGTAGAGGGTGAGCAGCACCTCGTCCGAGAGCCGCGAGAGCGCCGAGTACGGCGACGGAGGTACGCGTCCCACCCGCACCAGCTCGTCGTTCTGTACGCCGCGAATGGACGCAAGCCAGAGCCGCAGCGCGTCGCGCACCAGGCCGCCGCTGGCCTCGTGCAGCTCGTGGAAGTAGTGGTCCATGGGCCCGCGCCAGCGGCTGGCCGAGCGCGCGAGCCACGCCTCGAGGCGCGAGTCGCCATCCACGCTCTCGAACGACGTGCCCAGCCCACTGTGGCTGGCCCGGTCCATCACCGCCCCGCGCAGCGCCTCGGGCGAGAGGGGCTCGAGGGTGATGCGGTCCGGGAAGGCATCCCCGAGTGGCGCCACGCTGCTCGCGAAGCGGAAGAAGAGCTCGTCCGCGTGCAGCAACCACGCGTGGCGCCCGCTGTCCGCGATGACGATGTCCGCGAAGCGCCGCAGCGCCTCGAAGCCGCCGGGCTCCATGCTCAGCAGCCAGTGCAGCCCGTCGACCACCACGAGCTGCCCGTCCGAGCCGCTGCGTACCACCTCCTCGAACACGCTCGCGTCGGTCGGCGCCGTCAGCGTGACGCGCCGCACCTGCTTGAAGCGCCCCGTGCGGACTACCGCGTTGGACACGGCCGCCTTGCCGACGCCGTCGATGCCCACCAGCACCACGCTGCGCAAGCGGCCCTTCACACGCCGCGCGAGAATCTCTTGAGCCTGCTGGATCTCGCCCTCGCGACCCAGCAGCACGTCACCGGCCTCCATGGTGTCCGCCGAGAAGAGGCGTTTGTAGATGAGCGGCAAGTCGGCGCGCGGCGCGGGGGCTGCGAAGGCCTTCGGATCCTGGATGGCAGGACGCGCGAGAACCTTCACGCCCAGCGTCTCCCGCCAGCGCTCGAAGCGCTCTTCACCCGCCAAGATGCGGACGGAGCGCACTAGCTCACGACCCAGGCGCACCAGCGCGCCCGGCAGCTGCTCGGCGCGATGGCGCAGCTTGCGACCCTCGGCCTCACGCTTGAACTCGCGCAGTCGCGCCCGCGAGAAGTCACCGTCGGCCAAGAGCGCGCGCAGCTCGCCAAGCTCTTGGTGCACGGTCTCGCGCAGGCGTGCCCCGAACGCGGTCGGCCACGTGGACGCCTTCCGCGTGAAGTCGTCCATGATCGCCTTGTGGCGCTCGAGCGGCAAACCGATCATCTCGGCCAGCAGATCACGCACCTCGCGCGACACCTTCTCCTCGGCCACCACGTCCAGCTCGCTGGTGGCGAGCTCGGTGTTGAAGGCGAGCTTGCGCTCGAGATCCTGGAGCGCGGTGAGCAGCGGCTTCATCTGTCGCGCGACCTCGTGCGTGGTCGCGCGCAGCTCGGGTCCGATGTGGGCGTCGATGCGCGCCTGCACGATGTCACGGAACGCGACCTCGACGGGCTCGAGCGCGATGGGGAGCTTCCACTCGCCCGTGCCGATGCGGCCCTCGAGGACGTCGTAGCGGTTGGTCAGCGCGCTCGCCGACACACTCAACGCCTCCAGCAACGGGGCCACCTTCGACTCGTCGCGCAGCTCGTCGTGCAGCTGAAGCACCACGCGGTTCGCCTCGGCTGCCGCTCGCTCGGCCTCCTCGGTCAGGACTCGCACGCGGCTGGCCAGCGCCTCGGCCGACTGGTCGGTGGCGAGCGCCTCCTGGAACCCGCGCAGCGCGTCGCCGAGGGCATGTTGGACGCGCTCCACCTTCTGGTACACGCGTCGCTGCAGCTCGCCCTCGAGTCGCAGGCTGTGGTCCACCATCACGTCCTTCACGCGGGCCTCGAGGCCCACGAGCTCGAGCTCCATCGCGAGCATCCCGTAGGTGGCCGAGCTCGCGCGCCGGTGCGCCACGATGTCGGCGCTGAGGAGCTCGATGGCGCGAAGCCGCCGCGCGAACACGCGGCTGGTACGACGCGCGCGCGCGGGGAGCTGGTAGGTGCCGTAGATGGCCGTGTCGCGCTTGAGGGCCTTGAGCCCGGCCGCGAGCGCCGTGGCGGTGCGCAGCGCACCGTCTTGCCCGATGCGCCGCACCTCTTCGAGCGCGATGACGAGCTCCTCCTCCACGTCGGCGCGCAGCAGCTTGAGCTTCTGTTCCACTTCCCCCGCGGCGCGCGGGGCGTCGTCACTCGCGGAGGTCAGCGCCCCCCCCTGGTCCAGCTGCGCCGCTAGCCGGTCGTAGCCGTGCACGATCGCGTCGAAGATGCTGCGGGTGCGGTTCGCCAGGTGGCGATCGCCTTGCACGAAGAGCGCGACCAGCGCTTGCAGCTTGTCAGGGGCTGTGCCGCTGAGGTGGAAGCGTCCGAGGTCCCGCAAGGGCAGCTGACGCGAGGGCTCCGGCTGTCCCAGCAGCCGCAGCGCGCCGCGCCGGGCGCGCAGGAGACCGCGTTGCGCGAACTGCACCAGCGTCTCGTCGCTGCGCCCCGTGTAGGAAAGGGGGTCGTAGGGCACCGTGACCGCTTGCGGCAGGTTCGACACGATGGTGTCGAGGGCCACCACGATCTCTTCGGGCTTCCAGGTGGCCTGCGGGATGCGAGCGCCTCGGCCGAGCACGATGCCGCGCCAGCGCTCGGCCAGCTCGGCTTGCTCACTGCGCAACTCGGAGGCCGCCTCGGACGGGCGCCGCTCCTTCAGGCTGCGAGCGCGCACTACCATGCGGCGATGATGGCGCAGGAACTCGCGTCGCAGCGAGCGCAGGTACGCTTCGGCGTCGGCGCGCCACTCACGCAGCGGTCCCGAGGACACGTCGCGCACGATGGCGTGCAGGTCCTGCTCGAGATCCTGGACGCGCTGGTCGAGCGCTGGCGAACCCGACGTGAGCGGCTGACCCCAAGGGCTCTTGCTGTCTTGCTCGGGCCACGCGTCCAGCGCCTCTTCACCTGCCGCGCCGGCGAGCAACCTAGCACCGCGTGGGGGCGAGCTGGGCGCAGCCACCTCGGCGGCGTACGTCTCCGGGACGTCCGCGGACTTTGTGACGCCGGACTTGCTCTCCCCGGCGAGGCTGATCGCCAGCTTGAACAGCACGGGCCCGAACAGCTCGTTCACGGCGATGCCGCCCATCACCAGCGTGCCGAGCGCGACGCCGTTCTGCCCGTGCATCCCCATGATCTGGTTCGCCAGCGCGAGGGCCACACCCGCTTGCGCGATGAACCCGAGCCACCCGTACTTCACGGTGGCGGGCTCAGCCCCACCGAGGCGGGCTCCGTTGCGAACGCCGATGAAGATGGAGAGCAGGCGCAGCGAGCAGAGCGCCAGCGCGAAGGGCAGGGCCTGCTGCAGCTGGTCCACGTGCATGCGCGCGCCGGCGATGGTGAAGAACACCACGTACGTGGGCAGCGCGAGCTGCTCCACTTTCTCAATCAGGTGCTCACCGGCCTTGCTGAAGTTGCCCACGATGAAGCCCAGCATGAGGAACATGAGCAGCGTGTCGGCGTGCAGCTGGTTCGCGATGAGCGTGGCCGTGTACACGACGCCCACCAAGAAGATCATCAGCTCTTTCCCCACGAAGCGCAGGTAGAGCACCACGCCCACGCCCAGCACCACCCCGAGGCCGATGCCGCCGCCCACGTGCTGCGCGAGGTACGTGCTGATGGGCTCCACCTCGGTGCCCAGCATCGTCGCGGCGAGGAACTTCCCCACCACGAAGGTGAAGATGACGAGGATGTCTTCGAACACGATGGTGTTGAGCACCGTGCGGCTCATGGGGCCCTTGGCCCCCGTCTCGCTGATGATCGCGAGCGCCGCGGCCGGCGACGCCGCGAACGCGACGGCAGCCACCACGATACCGAGCCCGATCGCCTGATACGGGGAGTCGACCGTGAACCCCGGCAGCGCGATGGCCGGAATGAAGCCGCTGATCAGCACCACGAAGCCCGTCACGCTCAGCATCACGAGCGTGTACTGCCCCGCGATGATGGACAGCATCACGCGCAAGCCCCGCCGCACCGCCGCCAGCTTCAGCTCGCCACCTGCGCTGATGGCGATCAGCGCCACCGCGAGTGTGTCGAACAGGCTCAGCTGGTTGATGACGCTCTCGTTCAGCACGCCGCGGTCGAAGGGCGGCCACAGCGCCGACAAGCCGAACCACGAGGCCACGTACGGGGCAAGCGAATGGGCGATCGACGGACCGAAGAACAGACCCGCCAGCAGGTAGCCCGTGATGTGCGGCAGGCGCACCACCTCGGCCAGCGAGCCGATCGTGTAGCTGCCCAGCACCACGAAGCCGAGCGCCAGCATCGCCGTGGGGTCGAGATCGCCGACCACCGCCGAGCCCGCCCACTGATGCAAGAACACCAGCAGCACGATCAGCGCGATGACGATGACGAGCTGCAGCAGCGAGCGTCCCTCGCGGTGTCCTTCGGTCGGCGGTGAAGTGGGTGAGCTCATGTCAGCGCTTCCAGAACCCCGGCACGAAGAGCGCGAAGATGGTGAAGAACTCGAGGCGACCGAGCAGCATCCCGAGGCAGAAGACCACCTTGGTCGCAGGCTGGTAGTGCGCGAAATTGTCGATGTGCACCGTGCTCCCGACGTCGCTCATGGCGCGCCAGGGCAGGTCGTGGAAGGGCCCGGGGCCCATGTTGCTGAGGCACGACAGCATGGCGCCGAACGCCGTCGGTATGGGGCAGCCTTCGATCCAGCACACCACGAACGCGCCCATCGCCAAGCTGCCCATGTAGATGAGGAAGAACGCGGCCACGTCGGCCAGGACCTCGTTCTCGACCACGCTGCGCCCCATGCGCACGTTCAAGATGGAGCTCGGTCGAAAGCTCTTCTTCACCTGCGCGAGCGCCTGCTTCACCAGCAGCACCACGCGCTCGATCTTGAGGCCGCCGGCGGTGGAGCCGCTGCAGCCGCCCACGAACATGAGGAAGATCATCAAGCCGAACGCGGGCGAGGGGTAGGCGGTGTAGTCGTCGGTGGAGAAGCCCGTGGACGACACCGTCGTCGCAACGAAGAACAGGGAGCGGCGAAACGCGAGCTCGAGATGATCGTGCACACCCCCACTGTAGAGCATGGCCGTGATGGCAAGCGTCGTCCCCGCGACCAACGCCAGGAAGACGCGCAGCTCCACGTTCTGGAACATGCGCTTCGCCGAGCGCTCGCGCAGCAGCACGTAGTAGAGCGCGTAGTTCACGCTGCCGACCAGCATGAACACGGCGATGACGTACTCGGCGGCAGGGTTGTGCAGCCCTCCCACGGATCCGTCACGCGTCGAGAGGCCACCCGTGCCCATCGTGGCGAACGCATGGCAGAGCGACTCGAAGGTGTTCACGCCTGTCAGGCAGAGCGCCACCGTCAGGATGAGGGTGAACGTCGCATAGAGTCGCCACAGCACCATCGAGGTCTCGGCGATGCGCGGACGCAGCCCTTCGGCGGAGGTGCCGGTCACCTCACCGCGGAACATGTGCTTGCCTCCGACGCCGACGTTCGGGAAGACCGCCACGAACAGCACGACGATGCCCATCCCTCCAAGGCCTTGGATCACGGAGCGCCAGAGCAGCAGCGGCCGCGAGAGGCGTACCTCGATGTCGGTGATGACCGTGGCCCCCGTCGTCGTCAGCCCGCTGACCGACTCGAAGAACGCGTCGACGGGCGCCATCCCTGCGCCGTAGAGGAAGGGCAGCCCACCCACCAAGCTCGCGGCCAGCCAGATCAGACACACCGCCAAGATCGCCTCGCGGCGCGTGAACTGAGAGCGCTTGCGCGTCTCACGGGCCTTTCCGATCCACGTCATCACGGCGCCCAGCATCAGCGCGGTGCCTCCCGCGAAGCCCAGCGCCACGTAGCCAGGGCGCGCGTCCGGCGTCCCGGCGTCGGCCGAGATCAGCTCGAAGAGGAACGCCACCCCGAGGCAGAGCCAGATGCAGACGCCTAGCCCGATCACCACGGCACCCGCGGGCCGGAACACGGTCCGGTAGTCACGCTCGTTGTGCCGCGCCACGAGGCCGTAGACCAGCGCGCCCGTTCCGAGCAGCAGCAGGGTGCTCTCGTTGTCCGCGAACGGCAGCTCGGGGCGCAGGCCGGCGAGCACCGCATAGCCCAGCAGGAACGCTCCGACGAAGAGCCCGAGGGCGCCGCTCTGGCGGAGGCGCCGGAGATCCGTGGCGCGCTCGCGCTTCACGTGTGCCTCGGTCGGAAGAGACGCTCCACGGCCTTGCGGGCGTGGCGCTTGGTCATCACGATGACGCGGTCGCCGGCCGAGAGCTTGGTGCTGCCGTGCGGGATGACCACCTGGTCACCGTGGATGATGGCACCCAGCAGCGCACCGTGCGGCAAGAGGTCGCGCATCTTGGTCAGCTCGCGCCCCACCGCTGGGCTGCGCGGGCTCACCGTCAGCTCCACCACCTCGGCCTGTCCGTCTTCGAGCACGGTCAGGCTGTGCAGCACGCCGCCCCGCGACAAGCGCAGGATGTGGTCGCTGGCCACGGTGCGCGGCGAGAGCACGATGTCGATGCCCAGCTGCTTGTAGATGGGCACGTAGTCGGCGCGCTGCACGGTCACCGCAGTGCGCGAGCAGCCCGCGCGCTTCGCTAGCAGCGACGCCATCAGGTTGACCTCGTCGAGCGGCGTCACGGCGCAGAAGAGGTCGTACGTGTCCACCTCCTCTTCTTCGAGGAGGCCCTGATGTGTCCCGTCGCCGTGCACGACATCGATGCCATCGAGTTCCACGCTGATCGCCTCGGCCACCTCGCGGTCCTTCTCGATCAGCATGACCTTCGCGCCCGAGCGACGCAGCTCGCGTGCCAGGGACTTGCCCACCACCCCTCCGCCCACGATGCACACGCGTCGCGCCTCGCGCGTGCGGCTGAACAAGCGCTCGGCGGCGAGCACGCCGTCCGGCGAACCGATCAGGTAGACGCGGTCGCCGCGACGGAAGATGTCGTCCCCGCCGGGCACCTCCAGCACGCCGTCACGTACGATGGCGGCCACCAGCGCGTTGGTCGGCAGGTCGATGCTCTTGAGCGCCTTGTCGAAGAGGCGCGACTCACCCTGCAGCTCGATCTGCACGAGCTCCACGCGGTTCTCCGACAGGTCGATGACGTCGCTGGCGCCATGCGAGCGAGCCACCCGCGCCAGCTCTTGCGCCACCAGCACCCGCGGGTTGATCACCACGTCCACGCCCAAGAGCCCGTACCGGATGCCCTCGGTCCAGTTGGCCCACTCGTCGCCCTGCGCGCGCGCCACCGCCTGCTTCGCGCCCAGCTGCTTGGCCGCGAGCGCCGCGATCAGGTTCACCTCGTCGTGGTTGCTGACGGCCACCACGATGTCCGCGCGCGAGACCCCTGCGCGGTCGAGCACGTCCTGGCTTGCGCCATAGCCCACGATGCAGGCCACGTCGTAGTGCTCCTCGGCGTACGTCACGGCCTCGGTGGACGCGTCCACGGCGACCACGTCGTGGCCCTCGTGGTCGAGCACGCTCAGGAGGTGACGTCCGACTTCACCGAGGCCGATCACGACGATGTACATCAGCGCGCCCCCTCGCCTCTGGGCACGTCGCCCACGTCGTCGTCATCCGTGTCTCGGTCTGAGCCCGGCTCTGATGTGCCGTCCCACGCCGGTCCTTCTTCGCTGGGGACATCGCTCCCGTCGTCCCCCGCTGGACCGGGGTGGGCACTCTCGACCAGCTCGCGGTCGAGGTCGCCGGCGTCCACCAGCAGGGCACGGAACATGCGCGGGGCGATCAGGTCGTTCACGATCACCGAGCCCAGGATCACCGAGTAGGCGATGTCGATGGCGGTGCTGTCCGGGAAGATGCGCTCGTAGACCAGGCGGAACGAGATGGCCATGGCCACCGTGACCGAGCCGTGCGCGAGCAGGCCGCGGTAGAGGTCGTTGCGCAGGTCGCTGCCCCGCGCGCCGATGAAGCTGCCGAGCCGCTTGCCCACCAGCCGCAAGAACACGAAGGCCACCAGGCCCACCAGCGTGGGCACCAGCGGCGACGGCTGCCAGAGGACCCCGGCGAGGATCATCAGCACCAGCGCCATGGGCTTCTCGGTGCTCTGCAGGGTGGCGCGGATGCGCGGGCCGCTCTTGCTGAGGTTCACCAGGAAGATGCCGAGGACCACGTTCACCGCCAGCGGGCTGAGCCGGAGGAAGTACGCGGCGCCCGAGGCGAACGTGATGATGCCCACCAGCGCGAGGAAGCGTCCGTTCTCGGAGTCGTCGCCACCCATGAACGGGATGAAGAGGGCGCCGAGGCCCGCTCCGAGGCCGAGCGTGATCAGCCACCACTCCGCCGCGTCGCCCGTGCCCTCGGAGTGGCCGTGGAACACCGCGAAGACCACGCCGAAGGCGATGATCACGAACACATCGCCGAAGCGCGCGGCGCGGCTCAGGAGCGGTGCCAGCGTCCCTTCGATCTTGTAGCGACGCGCCAGCAGCTCGAAGGGCTCGGCCGAGTCGGCCGCCGCACAGCACGCCAGCACCGCCGCGCAGACGCCGGCCGTGCGCGGGTCCACGGCTCCGATGACACCGCTGGTGAGCAGCGCGTACGCCGCGCCGCCCGTCAGCACGCCGGCGAGCACGTGGTGAAGCAACACGATGGACCACGTGGCACCCGTGGACGCGCGCAGCTGCTCGGCGTCGAACTGGGTGCCGCGCAGCAGACCCACCCACCCCGCGGCCAGCGCGATGACGGGGAAGATGGAGCCGAGGTTGTTGAGCGCCGCGAGCTGCGGCACCTGCGGGCCGAGCAGGTAGCCCAGCAAGAGGTACTCGACGCCGGCCAGCACCAAGAAGCGGCGCTGCACGCGCTCCACCAGGGTGTTCGCCACCAGGTAGCAGAGGCCCACGGCCAGGATGCCGATCACGATGGTGAAGGTGCCGCCCGGGCCGCCCGACTGCGCGGCGCCGTGGGCCGCGGGCGCGTGCTGGAGCGCGTCGGCCACGGCCGCGTCGAGACCCAACCCGGCATCGAACCCGGCATCGAGGAGGGCGCCCGCGTCGAGGCTCGTGCCCGCGTCCGGGACGCCTCCGTCGGGTCCCGCGTTCACCTGTGCACGTGCTCCGCTGGGCGCCAAGGCGCATGCGGCTGCCAACGCAGCCCAGCGCTTGTGAGCGAGAACACTCATGGGTCGCGACAGTGTGACCCGAAGCACACCGAAAGGGGAAGGAAGTGGGCCCTCTTCGGGCTCACTTCCCCAGCGTCACGCGGGGCGCTTGCGGATCCCGTCCAGCACGATGCGCACCAGCATCGCGCCCAGCTCCGCAGGGGACAGGTCGATGCGGCCGTCGAGGTAGAGCAGGCCCAGCGCTTCCACGGCGCCGACCACGGCGGTGGCCGACACGCGCGGATCGGGCACGTCCAGGAGGCCGCGCTCCACCGCCACGATCGACAGCGCGATGGCCGCATCCGACAGCTCACGCGAGAGCTCGCCGATGCACGCGCGCGCACCGACGGACGGCGCACGATGCTCTTGCAGGTAGAGCCGCACCACGTCTTGCATGGTGCTCGCGGCGATGGCGATGTGCGCGCCGAGGGCGATGTAGGCGGCCGTCACGTCCGAGTCGGTCTTCGCGATCACGAGCGCGCCGCGGCACGCGCTCATGCCCTGCCGGATCTGCTCGGCGAGGGGGTTCATGATCGCCGCGACGAGGTCCTCCTTGTCGTCGAAGTAGCGGTAGAAGCTGCCCTTCGCGACGCCGGCCTCACGCGTGATCTCGTCGATGGTGACGGTCTCGATGCCGCGCTCGAGGAACTGTTGGAGCCCGGCCGAGACCAGCCCCGCCGTGCGCTCACGGCGATTCTGATCGCGCTTGCCGCCAACGGGGCCCGGGCGCTCCTTGGGGATCTTGTGGGGGGATGCCATCGGCCACGGAGCATACCCAAAACGGCGAACCTTCACGCGGGTATTGACAAACCATGACGGTAGGGTCACTCTAAATACGTGACCGATTGGTCGCGTTACACGGTCGGCCTCGCCCCCCCACGAAAGGACAAGCCCATGCTCGGAATCCCGCTCGGACTGCTCGCCGCCAACGCCACGGAGTGGGCGGTGCACAAGCACATCCTGCACGGGCGCGGTCGTCACAAGGAATCGCTGTGGGCGTTCCACTGGCACGAGCACCACCGCAACGTGCGCAAGCATCGGCACTACGACGAGCACTACGCCACGCACCCGTTCAAGCTGAACGGACAGGGCAAGGAGGTGGCCGCCCTCGCGCTCGGCGCGGCGGTGTTGGTGCCGCTCATCCCCGTGGCGCCGTTCTTCGTGGGCACCATGTGGTACAGCGCGGCCAACTACTACGTGAAGCATCGGCGCTCGCACCTCGACGTGGAGTGGGCCAAGGAGCACCTGCCCTGGCACTACGACCATCACATGGGGCCGAACCAGAACGCCAACTGGTGCGTGACCCATCCGTTTTTCGATCACGTGATGGGCACCCGCGAGCCCTACCTGGGCTCCGAGCGCGAGCTGCGTACGCGGGAGCGCCGGGCCGGGAAGCCCGAGGCGGGCGCGATGGTGGACGCCGGGGCGCTCGCGCCAGCCACGGCCTGACGTGATGCTCCATCCTTTACGTCGGGGCGCTGCTCGGTGATCCTCCTTCCGGGACGATCCAACTCTGGAGCGGCCTCGTAGTGAACGGAGACTCATGCTTACCTTCCGAGACTTGTCGCTCCCTTCGTCCTGGGTACGCACCTCCGTGCGTGTCCTGCTGCTGGCCCTCTCGCTCGTCACCAGCGTGACAGCCAGCGCTCAGGAGCCGGGTGCGCCCGCGCCCACCCAGCCCCCCACGGAACAAGAGAGCGCACGCTCGCACTTCCGCGTCGGCCAGCTGATGTACGGGGAGGGGCGCTTCGACGAGGCCGCGGCCGAGTTCGACCGCGCCTACGAGCTCTCGGGGCGGCCCGAGCTGCTCTACAACGCGTTCCTCGCCCACCGCGACGCGGGACAGGTGGCCGAGGCCGTCGATCGCTTGCGGCAGTACCTGGCGCAGTCCCCCGACCCGACCGATCGCGAGACCCTCGAGCGCCGCTTGGCCGCCATGGAAGCGACGCTCGAGCAGCAGCGGCGCGAGGCCAACATGAGCGCGGAGGAGCGGGCGGCCCTCGAGGCCGAGCGTGCGCGCATCGCCGCCGAGGCGGACGAGCACCGCACCGACGCCGAGCGCCTGCGCGAAGCGCGCGAGCGTGAGCGTCGGCGCAACAACCCCACGCCGCTCGTCATCATGGGCTCGGGCGCAGGGGTGCTCGTTGGCGGCATCGTCCTGGGCGTCATCACACAGACCACCAACCTCGCCGACCTGCGCGACAACTGCCCGAACGACGTTTGCATCAGCGGCTTTCCCGAGGGGAGCACCCTCGACGAGGTCCTCGACGAGGCGCGCCGGAGGACCATCGCCACGGACGTCATGTTGGCTGTCGGTGGTGCCACCGCGGTGACCGGCCTCGTGCTCTTGCTCATCCAGCGGAAGCGCTATGCGCCCGACGACGATGACGACGAGTCCAGCGCGAGCACCCGGCACACCGATGTCTCGGGTGGCTGTGGACCCCAGGGCTGCAACATGAACGTGCAGGTGACCTTCTGATGACCCACTCCTCACGTCTCTTCGTCGGCGCGCTGCTCGCGCTCGCCTCCTCCGGCTGCACCATCGTGGCCGACCTCGACAGCTACGTCAGCGTGGATGACATCGGCTGCGATCTGGAGATGACCGTGCGGGACTTCTCGCCGCATCTCACCGACCGGGTCTTTTTCCAGGCCGTCACGCGCGACGACGCCCAGGTCATTCGCGCACTGGCCATCATCGACCCGCTGTCCGATCCCGATCGCAGCTTCACCATGCCTTTCGCCGTTGGCGAGGGCCCACACGCCTTCAACTTCTGGGCGGACGAGAGCGGCGACGGATTCGTGCAGACCAGTCCGTTCAACAACGGGCTGGACCACTCATGGCGCCTCGAAAATGCCTGCGACTGGGCGTCGACCTGCATGGGGGAGGACGCGGATCTGCCGAACTGCTTCAGCCACGTGGCGCCCTTCGACAACATCACCGACCCGGCCGACGCCGGAAACACGGTGAGCATCAACCTCGTGGCGCTCCCGCTCACCACGGGCTTCGTGGAGATTCACCTGATCGAAGTCGATGAAGCGGCCAACCTGCGGCGGGTCGTGGGGCTCTACCGACGCGACGTCCCCATCTTCGAAGAGGAGATTGTGAAGTGTGCCGAGGTCGGTGGGGAGATCGAGTGCACCTTCGAACTGAGGGGTCTGGCCGTCCCAGGCAGGCCTTACACCGCGGATGTCATCATCGACCTCGATGGAGACGGCGAGATCAACGGCCCCACGGAGGTGTTCAACATCACGGAGAGTGACGGGAGCATGTACGCGGGCACGATCGAACTCGACGTGTCGACCTCTGACGCGGCAGGCGCGTTGCCACCCGAGGGCGTGCTGGTCTCCCCGCTGCCTGCGCCCTGAGGTCGCGCGATGTCGGCCGACAAGCACCCCGTGACCCAAGCGGTGCGCGCCCTGCGTGCCGCCAAGGTCACCTACGAAGGCCACCTCTACGACTACGTGGAGCGCGGTGGCACCGAGGCCAGCGCGGCCGCCCTGGGCGTGTCCGAGCACGTGGTGATCAAGACCATCGTGCTCGAAGACGAGAAGGCCAAGCCGCTGGTGGCGCTCATGCATGGCGACGCGAGCGTGAGCACCAAGAACCTGGCGCGGCACCTGGGCGTGAAGCTGGTGCGCCCGTGCGATCCGACGGTGGCCGAGCGTCACACGGGCTACAAGGTGGGCGGGACGTCGCCGTTCGGGCTCAAGCGGCCGCTGCCCATCTTCGCACCGGAGAGCGTGCTGGCGCTGCCGGCGCTCTACATCAACGGAGGAGCGCGCGGCTTCCTGGTGGCCATCACCGGGGCCGACCTCGTGCGCGTGCTCGCGCCTACCGTGGTGGACTGCGTCGCGGCCTGACCCGGGCTCGAGCGGCTCCGCTCGTCCGTGTCGTCAGGCTCGTCGCTGTCGTCGCTCTCGTCAGTCGATGGGCTGCGTGTAGGGGCGCACGTCCACCTCGTGGACCCCGGGCAGGGTGAGCAGGCCCTCGCGCACCTGCTCGGCCTCGGCCACCACCACCAGCGCCACGTCGTCCGGAGACAGCCGCGCGCGCAGCGCGTCGTTGGCCTGGGAGAGCGTCACGGCCCGCATGCGCTCGGGGTACTTCACGAACGCGTCGGGGTCGAGGCCCACGCCGTGCCGGTCGAGCCGGATCTCGAGGCGCTTGCTGGGCGTCTCCACGTCGAAGGCGTAGCTGCCCGCGAGGAAGCGCTTGGCCGCGCCCAGCTCGCGCTGCGAGACACCGCGCTCCACCCAGCGCTCCATCAGCTCGAGGTGGATGCGCGCGCAGGCCAGCGTGTGCTCCGCCTCGGGGGCGCTCTGCATGGACCACAGCTCGCGCTTCTCGGCGCGCCCCAGCGAGCTGCTGGCGCCGTAGGTGAAGCCGCGCTTGGTGCGCAGCTCGCCGTTCAGGCGGCTGGCGAAGGTCCCACCGAAGACGGTGTTCGCCACGATCAGCCCGTCGAGGTGCGGGTCCGTGAGGTGCGTGCCGAGCGTGCTGAACGCCATGGGCGTCTGCGTGCGCTCGGGCTTGTCCACCACGCGTACACGGCGGCCGCGCGGCTGCTTGGGCGTGCTGGGGGTCGGCCGCTTCGTGCGGCCCGCCGGCAGGTCACCGAAGTAGCGCAGCACCAGGTCCTCGGCCTGCGCGCCCGTGATGTCGCCAGCGAAGCCGAACACGAGGTTCCCGCGCCGCAGGTGCTCGGCCAGGAACGCGCGCCCCTTGGCCACGTCCACCCGCGCGAGCGATGCGGGCGTGCCCACGAGCGAGCGGGCGAAGGGGTGATCGCCGAGCGCCAGCTTGCGCACGTGGCGCGCGGCCAACGAGTCGTCGTCGTCCAGCTGCGCCATGAGCATGGCGTGCGTCTCACGGCGCTGACGGGCGAGGTCGGCGGGCCGCAGCGCGGGCCGCAGCACCATGCGCGAAAGCAGCTCGAAGAAGGGCTCGAGGTGCCGCGTGAGCACGGAGCCGCTGATGCGCAGCGCGCGCCGCGCGGTGGACACGTGCAGGCGCGCGCCGAGGCCCGCGAGCAGGTCTTCGGTGCGCTGCTCGGACATGCCCTCCGGACCCATGCGCAGCGTCTTCAGCGTGAGCCGCGCCAAGCCCTCGAGCCCCTCCGGGTCGAACTCCGCGCCGGTGGCGATGCGCAGCGCGATGTCGACCACCGGGAGCGCGTGGCTGGACTCGAGGAAGATGGGCATGCCGCGAACGGCCGTGCGCTCGCACGCGAAGCTGAAGCCGCTCACGAGAGCTCCCCGCGACGCGTGCGCGTGGTGCTGCGCGCGGCGGCCTGCGCGCGCTTGGTCTTCGCCTTCCCGGAAGCCGTCTTCACGGCGGGCTGCACCTCGACCACCACGCGGGCGCGTCCGTCGAAGAGGCGCTGGGCCACGCGCTGCACGTCGGCCGGCGTCATGGTGCGATACGCGTCCGCGCGCACGAACACCTCGCTCGGGTCGTTCAGCACCGAGTCGTAGAAGCCGATCTGCTCGGCCTTGCCGGCGGCCGTCTCCATGCTCGTGAGGAACGACAGCTCGGCCTGGTGCCGCACCTTGTCGAGCTCGGTCTTGCTGACCGGCTCCTTCACCAGGCGCAGCAGCTCGCGCTCCACGCGGGCTTCGGCGGCGGCCACGCTCACACCGTCGCGCAGGTCCGCGAAGATCTCGAAGAGCGTCCCCTCGCGGAACGGCGCCGCGCTCGCGTACACCATGGAGGCCAGCTCGTCCTCGCGCGTCATCGCGCGCGTGAGGCGGCCGCTGAGACCACCCGTCAGCAGCTCGCGCAGCACGCCGAGCACCGTGTTGTCGGGGTCCAGCATGCCGGGCGCGCGGTAGCCCATCAGCAACTTCGCCGTAGGGGTGGGCTTGGTGAGCGTCTTGCGGCGCGTCTTCAACAGCCGCGGCGCCGCCGGTGTCTCGCCTCGCTCGATGGAGGCCGGGCGCAGCCCACCGTAGGCGTCGCGCACGCGCGTCAGCACGTCGGCCTCGTCCACGTCGCCCACGATCACCAGCGTCGCGTTGTTGGGCGCGTACCAGCGCCGATAGAAGCGCAGGCAGTCCTCGCGCGTGTAGCCCTCGATGTCCTTCGCCCAGCCGATGGTCGGCCACCCGTAGGGGTGCTTCGCGAACGCCAGCGACCACAGCTGCTCCGACGCCGCCCCGTACACGTCGTCGTCCACCGACTGGCTGCGCTCGTTGCGCACCACCTCGCGCTCGCGCGCCCACTCGGCCGGCGTGAGCTTCAGGTTGGCCATGCGGTCCGACTCGAGCTTGATGGCCAGCGGCAGCGCCGACTTCGGCAGGTTCTCGTGGTACTGCGTCCAGTCGGTCCACGTGGACGCGTTGTTCTCCGCGCCCTGCGCCTCGAGCAGCTTGTCGAACGCCCCGGTCGGGTGCGCCGCCGTGCCGAAGAACATCAGGTGCTCGAACATGTGGGCGAGCCCGGTCTTGCCCGGCTCCTCGTCCCGCGAGCCCACCCGGAACCACGTCTGATAGCTGACCACCGGCGCGCTCGCGTCCGGCAGCACGTACACCCGCAGCCCGTTCCCGAGCCGGTAGCGCGACAGCAAGAGCCCTGGTCCGAAGGGAACGCGAGACTCGAAGGAGATGCGACGGTGTCCTCGAACACCGTGATTGAGCCGTAGGGCGAGCGCGTCGGTCACAGGGAGAGCAGAGCCTGCGGGCCCGTGACCGCAACGTCAACCGGGGAAACCGAGACCGGGACCGAGGCGGAGGCGGAGACCGAGGCGGAGGCGGAGGCGGAGACCGAGGCGGAGGCGGAGGCCGAGACCGAGACGGAGGCCTGCGTCAGCGGGTGTAGATCTCGGTGCGGTTGCGTCCGTTGCGCTTGGCGGCGTACAGCGCCTGATCGGCGGCGGCGACGAGGTCGTGGGGGTGTTCCACGACGACCTGTGGGGTGGCGGCCACGCCGACGCTGATGGTGATGGGGATGATGGCGTCGTCGAACGCGAACTCGTACTCCGCGATCAACTGACGGATGCGCTCGGCGAAGGCGCGGGCGGCGGCCATGTCGAGGCCGCGGCTGAGGACGGCGAACTCTTCGCCGCCGTACCGTGCGAAGACGTCTTCGCGGCGGATCATGGTGCTGACGCGCTCGGCGAAGGTGGCGAGCACGGAGTCCCCGGCCAGGTGGCCATGGGTGTCGTTGACGGGCTTGAAGTGGTCGATGTCGAAGAGCATCAGCGCGACGGGCGTGCCGTGGCGCTTGGAGAAGGCCACCTCGCCGGTGAGCCGCTCGTTGAAGTACTTCTTGTTGAACGCCCCGGTGAGACCGTCGCGCAGCGCCGACTCCAGCATCTGGCGCTGGAACTTCTCCTCGAGCGCGTCGTGATAGCTGAACTTCAAGATCGTCGTGGTGCCGATCTGGATCTTGTCGCCGTCTTGCAGGGCGTGGAGGCGCACCTGATGGCCGTTCACGAACGTCCCGTTGGTGGAGTTGTTGTCCGAGACGATGACGGTCTCCCCGCGGTTCACGATCTTGGCGTGGAGCCGCGAGATCTCGTTGTCGGGGAGCAGGATGGTGGCCTCGCTGCCCCGCCCGATGGTCGCCTCGCCCGGGGGCAGGCGGTACATCTCGCCCACGTTGGGCCCCGCGATGACGATGACGTAGGCGTTCTCCCGTGCGGCCAACGTCGTGATCTGGGCGGCGATCGCCGTGGCATCACCCACGATGGTTCGCTCGTCCGAGAATTCGTCGTTGCCCATATCGGCGAGTGTATCCGCTATCGCCGGTCGAATCTAGTTTCAGCCCCGCTGGACATCGACACCCGTTCAACCCCGCGTGAACGTGGGTTCACGGCCAGCCCGTCGAGTGTGCACCGCAGTGTCGTGGAAGAGCCCGGCTCGACGGTGCGGTTGTTGGACCACGGCTCACGCCCTCCGCACAATCAGGCTATCCTTCGTTCCAGGGTCCTTCCCGCCACGCTCCTTCCCGGTGCTGGCACGGATCGTGGATCCTCCCGAGACTACCATGCGCCAAACGTACGCTTTGATGTTCGCCCTCATCGTCACGGCCGCCTTCACGTCGGGCTGTCGGTCCGAGAATTACTACTGTGACGCCGAAGGCTGCTTCCTCTGCGACGGTCTCGGCTGCCGCCCGGTCGACCCGCCCCCGCGCCCGGACTGCAACGGTGACTACGAGTGCCCCGAGGGCAGCGTGTGCACGGACATCGGCTGCGTCACGGAGTGCGACGGCGACTCGGACTGCCCGCAGGGAACCGAGTGTCGCGAGGGCCAGTGTCTGAACCCGACCGAGCCGGAGCCCGAGCCCAACCCGGGCACGTGCACGCGCAGCTCCGACTGCCCGGCCGGAGAGAACCTCATCTGCGTCGATGGCGTCTGCCAGGTGGACAACACCTGCGGTGCCACCGGAGCCTGCGAGTGCTCGGCCACCGAGCCCTGTGCGGCGGGCTTCACCTGCGTGGATGGGACCTGCCGCGCGGACTCGGCCACCTGCCAGTTCAACCACGAGTGCGGCACGGGCCGCATCTGCGTGAACGGTGAGTGCCGCGAGGGGTGTGAGGACTCCTCCACCTGCCCTGCGGGCCAGACCTGCGAGAGCAACGTCTGCGTGGACCTCCCGCCCGTCCCGGAGTGCACCAACAACACCGAGTGCGGTGCCGGCGAGATCTGCGTGGACGCCGAGTGCGTCACCGGCTGCACCAACGACACCACGTGCGCCGCGGACCAGTACTGCCTCGGTGGGATCTGCGTCTACGACGACCGCCCGCAGCCCTTCTGCACCGACAACGGCGACTGCCAGCCCGGTCGTCCGTGTGTGGGTGGCGTGTGCCGCACGCCCTGCGAGAACAGCCCCGAGTGCCTCGCCTTCGATGTCCAGTTCCGCGTCTGTCAGAACAACTTCTGCGTGACCAGCAACGAGGCCACCTCGAACTGCGAGCTCAGCGAGGACTGCGACGCCGGCGACACCTGCGTGGACGGCGTCTGCCGCTGACCGACTGACCCCGACCCCGGGGAGCCCGATGACGAAGGCCGCTCACCTCCCCGGTGCGCGGCCTTCTGCGTTGCGGGGGCTCCCGACGAGGATCGAGGGGCGAGCCGCGCGAGTCCGTGAGCCGCGAGCGGGCGGTTACCGACGCCCTCTCAGGCCAGCGACTCGGGGTGCTCGAGCGCGTCCAGCACCGCATAGGCGAAGCTCGCGCCCACGTGCCCGTCGATGACGCGGTGGTCGAAGCTGAAGCTCATCATCATCAGCTTCCCGGGCACGACCGCGCCGTGGCGCACCACCGGCTTGTCCTTGATGCGGTGCACGCCGAGGATGCCGACCTCGGGGTAGTTCAGCACCGGCGTGGCCAGCAGGCCGCCCAGCTTGCCGAGGCTCGTCACCGTGAAGGTGCTGCCCGACAACTCGTCGGTCTTCAACGTGCCGGCGCGCGCGCCCTCGGCCAGGCGCTCGATCTCGCGCGCGATGCTCAGCAGGTCGAGCCGCTCGGCGTGCTTGATGACCGGCACCAGCAGGCCCGCCTCGGTGGCCGCCGCCACGCCGATGTGGAGGGCGCTGCGCGTGACCAGCTCGTTGCGCGCCTCGTCGAGGTAGCTGTTCAGCATGGGGTACGCGGCCAGCGCGCGGGTGACGGCCTGGATGATGAAGGGCAGGTAGGTGAGCTTCACTCCGTCGGCCGCGGCCTGCGGGGCGAGGTGATCGCGGCGCGCCAGCAGCGGCCCCACGTCCAGCTCTTCGACGAAGGTGAAGTGCACGGCGGTGCGGGCCGAGGCCTGCAAGCGGTCGGCGATGCGCCGGCGCATGCCCACGAAGGGCCGGCGGATCTCGCCCGGGTCGGCCGCAGCGGGTGCGGCGGCGGCGGGGACGGCGGCGAGCCGCACGTCACCCTCTTGCACGCGCCCCTGCGGGCCGGTCGGTCGCACCGTGCGGAGGTCCACGCCGAGCTCTTTCGCCAGCGCGCGCACGGCGGGGGTGGCTTGCGGCTTGGCTTCGAAGTACGCGCCCGATGCCGTGGCCGGAGCCTCCGCGGTGGCCGGCCTGGCCGCGGCGCTGCGCTGGAAGAAGCCCGCGCCCGGGAGCACGTCGCGCAGGTCGCCCACGGCGGTGGCGGCAGGCCCCTCGCTCGGCTTGCCGGAGGCCACGACGTCGGCGCTCTTCCCCTCTACGGAAGCGTTGCCCGTCGTCTTCGACGCGTCCGCTTCGAGCAGCCCGATCACGATCAGCACGTCGCCCACCTTGGCCACGTCGCCGGGCCCGAAGCGCAGCTCGCGCACCCAGCCGTTGCGCGGTGCGCCGATGGTGACGGTGGCCTTGTCGCTCATCACCTCCAGCATGGGCGCGTCCTCGGTGACGGTGTCGCCCACGGCCACGTGCCACTCCACGATCTCACCCTCGGTCATGCCCTCGCCGAGGTCGGGCAGCTTGAACTCGAACTCTGTGCTCATGGTGTTCCTAGAAGCCGACGGTCTCGCGCAGCGCGGGCACGATCCTCCGCGCGAGCGGAAGGTAGTCGTCTTCGAGCGCGTACGGGAAGGGCGTGTCGAAGCCCGTCACTCGCCTGGGCGGCGCCGCCAAGTGCACGAAGGCGTGCTCGCACACCAGCGACACCAGCTCGGCGCCGAAGCCGCACGCGCGCGGGGCCTCGTGCACGATCACCAAGCGCCCCGTCTTGCGCACGCTCTCGAGGATGGTCTCGAGGTCCAGCGGCCACAGTGTGCGCGGGTCGATCACCTCGGCCTCGATGTGGTCGTCACCGGCCACCTGCTCCGCGGCGGCGAGGGCCTCGTAGAGCATCGCGCCCCAGGCCACCACGGTGACGTCGGTACCCGCGCGCACCACCGCGGCTTGGCTCAGCGGCACCTCGTACGGTGCCGTGGGCACGTCCATCTTCACCGCGCGGTACACCCGCTTGGGCTCGAAGAAGAGCACCGGGTCCGGGTCGTTGAGGCTGGCGCGCAAGAGGCCCTTCGCGTCGTAGGGGTTGCTGGGGCAGACCACCTTC
>CAZEAA010000036.1:0-1060 GCA_964510015.1 uncultured Sandaracinaceae bacterium | reverse complement strand
GCTGGCGCGCAAGAGGCCCTTCGCGTCGTAGGGGTTGCTGGGGCAGACCACCTTCAGGCCCGCCGTGTGGATGAAGAGCGCCTCGGGCGACTGGCTGTGGTAGAGGCCGCCCTTGATGCCGCCGCCGAAGGGCGTGCGCACCACCATGGGCACCGTGTACTCGCCGCCGCTGCGGTAGCGGTACTTGGCCGCCTCGCTCACCAGCTGATCGAAGCCCGGGTAGATGAAGTCCGCGAACTGGATCTCGGGGATGGGCTTGAGGCCGTACAGGGCCATGCCGATGGCGGTGCCGAGGATGCCGCTCTCGTTGAGCGGGGTGTCGATCACGCGCTGCTCGCCGAAGGCCTCGTGCAGCCCTTGGGTGACGCGGAAGACACCGCCCACGCGGCCCACGTCTTCGCCCAGCACGATCACGTCGGGGTCGCCGGCCATCTCTTGATGGAGCCCGGCGTTGATGGCTTGGACCATGTTCATTTCCATGACGTGGTCCCTCCCCTCTCGGCTTCGGCTGTCGTTCTCAGGTGCCATGGGGTGTCCGCGTACACGTCTTTGTGGAGCGTGTCGAGAGCCGGCTTGGGGCGGGCTTGGGCCACGCGCAGCGCGTCCGCGATTTCGGCTTCCACGGCCTCGCGCAGGGCCGCGTCGGCGGCGTCATCCAGGTCGCCGGCGTCGACCAACTCGCGCTTCATCCGCGCGATGGGCTCGTGGGCCGCGGCCGCCGCCACCTCCTCGTCGCTGCGGTAGAAGCGCGGGTCGTCGGAGCTCGAGTGGGCATCGAGGCGATATGTCACCAGCTCCAGCAAGGTGGGCCCGTCTCCGCGGGCGGCGGCCTCGAGCGCGTCACGCGTGGCGCGGAACACGGCCAGCACGTCGTTGCCGTCCACCTTCTCGCCGCGGATGCCGTACGCCGCAGCCTTGCACGCGAAGTCCCTCGACGCGGTCTGCTTCGCTGACGGCAGGCTGATGGCGTAGCCGTTGTTGCGGCAGGCGAACACCACCGGCGCGCGCCACACCCCCGCGAAGTTGAGCGCGGCGTGGAAGTCATTGCTGCTGGTGGCGC
>CAZEAA010000035.1:10783-26953 GCA_964510015.1 uncultured Sandaracinaceae bacterium | reverse complement strand
AGGTAGTCGTCCAGTTTGTCGCTGAGCAGCTGGTGCAGTGGGCCTTCGCTCGGGTGGCGGCGCCTCGCCAGCCGGCTGCTGGCGGCCGCCTTGCACGGCACTGCTGCGCCTTGCCCACGGCCCAGTCGGGGTTGACTCCCGCGGCGACGGACGTCACCACCTCTCCGTGAGTTTCCGTCACCGCTCCGTCCTCTGCGCATTCTTGGCCCTGGCCCTCACGGGGCTTCCCGGCTGTGGCGGCGGCGAGGACGACTCCGAGGCCCCCGAGTTCGATCGCGAGGCCGTGCTGCCCGACGCGCCCCCCGAACCGCCGCCCGTGGCCGAAGAGACCATCGGCCTCGGCATCACCATGGAGGAGCGCACCTTCGTGCGCGTGGAGCCCGACCTCAACGCGCGGGCCATCGGGCTCATCCGCACGGGCGCGCGCTTCGAAGCCACGCAGCGGCGCGAGGTGGCCGGCAAGGTCTGGTGGAAGCTGCGCGCCTCCGGCTGGGTGATCGACGACGAGGTGCGCGTGCGCGACGAGGAGCCCACCCTGAGCTTCACGCCGCGCCTGCCCAACCGCGAGTCGGGCATGCCCTACCCCATCGGCCGCGTGATCGCGAGCGAGGGCGTGCCGGTCTTCCGTCGGCCGCCGCGCCAGGGCCAGGACACCGGGCCGCTCACGTTGCGCACCCTGCAAGAGGGGTACTTCTTCACGGTCAACCGCATCATCAACATCTACCAGCAGGAGCTCTACCAGGGCACCCGCTACTGGTGGATCCCGCGCACCGGCACCACCACCGTGCGCGGCCCCGAGTTCCACGGCATCGAGGTGGACGAGAACACGGTCGTCCCGTTTCTGTGGGTGACCGACCCCACGGCCAAGCTCTGCTCGGCGCCGCGCCGCCCCAACGCCGAGCCCCCCGGCTGCGTGGCCGTGGAGCGCCACTCGCGCCAGACCTACGCCGCCACCGAGCAGGCCGCGGGCCAGTGGTACCGAACGCGTGAGGGCAAGTACATCGCTTCGCTGCAGGTGTCGCGCGTGGACCGCGTGAGCCGACCCGAGGGCATCTTCGCGAACGAGCGCTGGGTGCACGTGGACCTGCTCAACCAGTTCGCGGCGCTCTACGAGGGCGACCGCATGACCTTCGTGACGCTCATCTCGTCCGGCGACGACGAGCACCCGACGCCCACGGGCCTGTTCCGCGTGGAGTCGAAGCACGTGTCGGCCACCATGGACAACGAAGACAACCTCTCGTCGGCCTTCTTCATCCAGGACGTGCCCTGGGTGGTCTACTTCCGCGGTTCTTACGCCTTGCACGGCGCGTTCTGGCACGACCGCTTCGGCCTGCGCACCAGCCATGGCTGCGTGAACCTGGCGCCCGAGGACGCGCGTCGCTTCTTCAACTTCGTGGACGCTCCGGAGCTCGAGGAGCCGCTGCACGCCGTCTTCACACCGCCGGGAACGCGGAGCACCGCGGTGTACGTGACACGCTGATGAAAGGCGCCCGACGAGCGCCGCGAATGACTGCATGCTGCTCGCTGACCGCTACCGCATAGACGAGAAGCTGCTGGAGGACGCCCTCGGGCAGCTCTTCCGCGCCTACGACGTGCGCTACGACCGGCCCGTCAGCGTGCGGCTGCTCAGCTTCGAGCAGGACGCGCAGCGCGAGGTGAAGCGCGAGCGCTGGACGCGGGAGGCCCGCATCCTCGGCAGCGGACGGCACCCGGGGCTGATCTCGGTCTACGACCTCGACGAGCAGCACGACCCGCCGTACTGCGTGCTCGAGCCCCTCGAGGGCGAACCCATGGCGGGCTGGCTCGCGCGCGGGCAGCTCCCGAAGCTGGCCGTGTGGCATGCGTGGATGCAGCGCCTGCTGGGAGCGCTCGGTGAGGTGCACGCGCAGGGCTTCCTGCACCGCCACCTGGGCCCCGAGTACCTGTTCCTGACCGAAAAGGGCGGGCTCAAGCTGCTGGGTCTCGGCGGGGCGCGCACCGCGCGCGACGCGACGCTGAGCACCTTCACCATCACCACCGGCCTGATCCCCCGCTACGGCGCTCCCGAGCTGATCGAGAGCAGCCGCGCCGACACGCGCGCTGATCTCTACTCGGCCGCCGCGCTGGGCTTCCGCTTGCTCACGGGTGTGGACGCCATTCCCATCGACGACTCTCGTCCCCCCGGGGAGGCCATCAAGCTGGTGCTGCGTGGCACGCCGTACCGAGCCTCGCAGCTGCGGCCCGACCTGGGGCTGCCTCACGACACATTCTTCGAGCGCATGCTGAGCGTGGACCCGGCCGCGCGACCGAGCTCCGCCGCAGAGGCCAACGCCCTGCTGCGCGCGCTCAGCCAGCTCCCCAGCGGCGCGGGCCGCAGCGACGACGTGCGCCTGATCCGCGCGACGTCGCCGCCCGGCGAGCGCGATGGCCTGGCCAAGCTGGGCGACACCATCGCCGGCGTACGGGTGATCGGGAAGCTGGGCGCGGGCGGGATGGGCGCCGTGCTGCTGGCACGGGACGACACGCGGCATCGCAACGTGGCCCTCAAGATCCTGGGGCCAGAGCAGCACGCCGAGCGCGAGCACGCGTTGATGGTCGAGGCCAAGGCGCTCACGCTGTTCTCGCACCCGAACGTGATCCAGCTCTTCGAGGTCGCCGAGCACCACGGCCGGCCCGTGCTCGTGATGGAGTACGTGCCCGGCAAGACCGTCGAAGAGTACCTGCAGGCACGCAAGAGCCCTGCCCCGCTGACGCTCTCCCTGTCGGTGCTGGTGCAGGCTGCGACGGGGCTCGCCGCCGTGCACGAGCGCGGACTGGTGCACGCCGACGTGAAGGCCAGCAACGTGCTGATCGGCCCTGCCGGCCGGGTGTGCATCGCAGACTTCGGACTCGCCACGCCGGCGGCGGCCTTCGTTCCGGGGCCGGTGAAGCGGGTGGCCGGGACGCCCGAGTACATGGCGCCCGAGCGAGCCACGGGGGCGCTGCACCCCCGGCTGGCTCCTCGGATGGACGTATACTCCCTGGGCGTCATGGCGTTCGAGCTGCTCACCTACCGTCGACTCTTCACCACGGACTCGCCCGCCGCGCAGATCGACGCGCACATCCACGCGGAGGCGCCGCGCCTGCGGACCTTCCGCCCCGACCTCTCGGTGGAGCTCGAGGCCGTCATCCTGCGCGCGCTCGAGAAGGACCCCAGAGCGCGAACGGAGTCGTGCGCGGCGTTTCGCAGCGAGCTGCTGGCAGCCGCCGAGCCCATGCTGCCCACGCGCACCCCGGCGAGCGCGCGCGTGCTGGTGGTGAGCCCCGACCCTGAGCTGCGGGCGAGCATCGGCCAGCTGCTGGACGCGGCCCCCACGAACATCGAGGTCACGCACGCCGCCTCGGGTGGAGAGGCGCAGCGCGCGCTCGAGGCGTCAGCCGACATCGACCTGGTGCTGCTGGACCTCGAGCTGCCGGACACCAGCGCCGTGACGCTGAGCGCGTGGCTGCGCTCAGCGCTGCCGCGCCCGCCTCGCATCCTGTCGCTGGTCAGCGAAGACGGTCACCCCGACTGGCAGGTCCTGCAGGCGCTCGGGGTGAGTGGCTTCGCGCTCAAGCCTCCCATGCCCGAGGTCATGCTGTTCAGCGTACGGCGTGTCCTCGCCGACGTGCAGCGGGCGCGCGAAGCCGAGAGGGCGCCCTCGTGACCGCCCCCCCGACGCGCCAGCCGTGGGCGGCAGCGCTGCTGGGTCTGCTGGCGGTGTGCGCGGCCGGCGCGCCCAACACACGGGCGCAAGCGCAGACGGACGCTGGCGTCCCTGCGCCGCGGGTCACGCCCTTCGCGGCCTCCGAGATCGCCAGCGCGACCAACGCGAGCAGCGCGTCGCTCGCGGCGCTCGAGGTGTCACTCCAGCCGAGCCGTCACATGAAGGGCATCGAGTCAGCGCTGCCGGCCCTGCAGCGCCGCGTGGCAGAGCAAGCCGAGGCTCCCACCACCCGGCTCGGGCTGCGCGAGCTGGACGAGGCGCGCCAGACGTGGCTGGCGACCCAGGGAGACCTCGAGCAGTACCAGGCCGACCTCGAGGAACACGCGGTTCGTCTCGAAGAGGTGGCCTCCGAGCTGGCCGCCATGCGCGCCCGCTGGGAGGCCACGCGTGACGTGGATCCGCGCCTACCGGACGCCGCCCTCGAGCAGGTGCGCCGCGTGCTGCGCGACATCACTCGCACCGAGCGGCGCGTGGACGAGAGCCTCGCCAAGACGCTGCAGGTCCAGCGGAACGTGGCCCGTGTGCAGCTGGTGGTCACGGGCGTGCTCAACGGCATCGAGGGCGACGAAGCCGACCTGCGCGGCCAGCTCACGCAGCGCACGCGCGGGTTCATCCATCCCCACACGCCCACCGAGCAGGACGCGCACGCCTTCGTGGGGGCGCGCGGGGCACAGGAGTCGCTCCACCGCTTCCTGCGGCAGAGCGACGAGCGCCTCCCGTTCCACCTGGTCCTGTTCCTGCTGATCTTCGCGGCCGGACGCTACGCCGCGAGCCACGCCACCCCGATCTCGGCCCCGAGCGTGCGCCGCCCCTTCGTTACCGCGCTGTTCGTGGCCTTGGTGGCCACGCGCGGCATCCACCCGTACGCGCCCGCCTTCGTGAGGGACCTCGTGCTGCTGGCTACGGTGGCCACGCTGGTGGGTGTCCTACGAACGCGCGCCCAGCGACGTGTGCTGGTCTTCGCGCTTCCGTTCGTGGTCATCGACGCGATGCGTGTCCTGTCCCACGAGGCCTCGCACTGGCACCGCGTCACGCTGCTGCTGGCCAGCATCGCTGGCTGCCTTCCGCTCCTCGCGGTGCTGCGAGAAGCTCGCCGTGCGCCGACGATCACGTCCCCCGGGCTGGCCTCGGGACCGGACGAAGGCACGGACTGGCTGCTGGGTCGCAACGCCCGCTGGCTGTGCACACTCGCGCTGGGCACGCTGCTCATCGCCATCGGCTCGAACGTCTTCGGCTACGTCACGCTCGCGCAGCTCTTGAGCGAAGGCGCGCTGGCCACGGTGTACTTGAGCGGGACGCTCGCGGTCCTCGCCGAGGCCATCGACGCGTTCCTCGAGGTGCTGCTGCGCACCCCCGCGGCCGTCCGGCTGAAGTCGCTGCAGTCGCGCCCGGAGGTGGTGCTCGCGTCGTTCCGGAGGCTGGTGCACCTGGGCTGCTGGATGGCGTGGGGCGTGCTGACGCTCGAAGAGTTCCACCTGCTCGAGCCGGTGAGCGACGTGCTCCTGGGCGCCGTGGAGGCGACGTTCCGTGTGGGCGAGGTCACCCTCTCGCTAGCGCGCATCGGGACCTTTGTGCTCGCCATCCTGCTCGCCTACTACGCCAGCCGCTTCATGGGCTTCGTGCTGGACGAGGACGTCCTGCCGCGCCTCCACCTGGGCCGCGGCGTCGCGCCCACGGTGTCCATGCTGAGCCGCTACACCATCATCGGGCTCGGCATCGCGCTGGCCGTCGCCGCGGCCGGCGTGGACCTCTCCAACCTGGCCTTCATCATGGGCGCGCTCGGCGTGGGCATCGGCTTCGGCCTGCAGACCGTGGTGAACAACTTCGTGTCGGGCTTGATCCTCATCTTCGAGCGCCCCGTGAAGATCGGTGACGTCATCGAGGTGGGCGCGCTGGTGGGTGAGGTGACCAGCATCGGCATCCGCGCCAGCACCGTGCGCACGCGCCAAGGCGCCGAGGTGATCATCCCCAACGCGCAGCTGATCTCGAACGAAGTGGTGAACTGGACGGCGAGCGACCGCCATCGGCGCGTGGACGTCGAGGTGGGCGTCGCCTACGGCACGGACCTCCGCCACGTGGTGCAGCTCCTGACCGACGCAGCCGGCACGCTCGAGGCCGCGCTCGACTTCCCGCCCCCCATGACCGTGTTCGTGAGCTTCGGGGAGAGCGCGGTGAACCTCAGCGTGCGCATCTGGATCTGGGAACACAACGAGTGGCTCATCGCCAAGACGGCGCTCGCCACGGTGGTGGTGGAGGCGCTCACCCGCGAGGGCATCGACATCCCACTGCCCCAGCAGGTGGTGCACCAGGCCCCTACGGACGCGGCGCGACCCGCCCCGGTGCCACCGGCAGCGGACCCTCCTCCGTCGGTGCAGCGGCAGTCGGTCCCACCGCAGACTCCGCCGCCTCACTCGGTGTCGTAGGCCAGGCTCGGTCCGAGCCAGCGCTCCACGTGCGTCAGCGTCTCGCCCTTGCGCGCCGCGTAGTCGCGCACCTGGTCGGGGTCCAGCTGACCGATGGGGAAGTAGCGCGCCTCGGGGTGCGCCAGGTAGATGCCGCTGACGCTCGACGCCGGCATCATGGCGAAGTGCTCGGTCAGGCTGACCCCTGCGCGCTCGGCTTCCAGCAGCGCGAACAGCTTGGTCTTCTCGGTGTGGTCGGGACACGCCGGGTAGCCGAACGCGGGGCGGATGCCGCGGTAGCGCTCCTCCACCAGGTCGTCTGCCGTGAGGTTCTCGCCTTCGCCATAGCCCCACTCGCGGCGCGCGCGCGCGTGCAGGTACTCCGCGCCAGCCTCGGCCAGGCGGTCAGCCAGGGCCTTCACCATGATGGCGTTGTAGTCGTCGAGGGCCGCCTCGTAGCGCGCCGCGATCTTCTCGACGCCGATGCCGGCCGTGATGGCGAACGCACCCACGTGGTCGGCCACGCCGCTGCCAACCGGCGCGATGAAGTCGGCGAGCGACAGGTACGGCTGACCGGGCGGCTTCTCCGCCTGCTGCCGCAGCATGTTGAAGCGCAGGCGCTCCGCAGTGCGGGTCTCGTCGGTGTAGACCACGATGTCGTCACCGTCCGTGTTGGCGGGCCAGAAGCCATAGGCCGCGCTGGCCTTCAGGGAGCCGTCGCGGATGATCTCGGCCAACAGCCGCTGACCGTTCTCGTACAGCTCGCGCGCCGCCTCACCGTGCTGGGCGTGCTCGAGGATCTTGGGGAAGCGCCCCTTCAGGTCCCAGGCCGCGAAGAAGAAGGTCCAGTCGATGAACGGGACGATGTCGGTGAGCGGTATGTCCTCGAGGATGCGCAGGCCCGTGAAGCTGGGCACCGGCACCGTGGTCTCGTCGAAGGTCAGCTGTGCGCGCTGCTCACGCGCGACCGTGATGGGCACGCGCGGGCGGTTGCGGCGCTCGGCGAAGAGGCCCCGCGTGTTCTCCTGGTCGCGCTGCACTTCGGCCACGTACTCGGCGAAGTTGGCTTCGTCGAGCACGCTGCTCACCACCTTCACCACGCGGCTCGCGTCGATCACGTGGATGACCGCGCCGTCGTACTGCGGCGCCACCTTCACGGCCGTGTGCTGCTTGCTGGTGGTGGCCCCACCGATCAGCAGCGGCATGGTGAACCCGTTGCGCTTCATCTCCTTGGCCACGTAGACCATCTCGTCGAGCGACGGCGTGATCAGGCCCGACAGCCCGATGGCGTCCACCTTCTCTTCCTGCGCGCGCCGCAGGATCTCCTCGGCGGCGACCATCACGCCCAGATCCACCACCTCGTAGTTGTTGCAGCCGAGCACCACGCCCACGATGTTCTTGCCGATGTCGTGGACGTCGCCCTTCACGGTGGCCATCAGGATCTTGCCGCGCGCCTTCTGCCCGCTGCCTTCCTTCTCGGCGTCCATGAACGGCTCGAGGTAGGCCACGGCGCGCTTCATCACGCGCGCGCTCTTGACCACCTGCGGGAGGAACATCTTGCCGCTGCCGAAGAGGTCACCCACCACGGCCATGCCGTCCATCAGCGGCCCCTCGATCACGTCGAGCGGCTTCGCCAGCTGCTGGCGCGCCTCCTCGGTGTCCACCTCGATGAAGTCGGTGATGCCCTTCACCAGCGCGTGGCGCAGGCGCTCGCGCACGTCGGCGTCGCGCCAGGCGAGGTCCTCCACCTGCGTCTTGCCCGCGCCCTTCACGGTCTCGGCCAAGGTGACCAGGCGCTCGGTGGCGTCCGGCCTCCGGTCGAAGAGCACGTCCTCCACCGCGTCGCGCAGGTCCTTCGGGATCTCCTCGTAGACCTCGAGCTGGCCCGCGTTGACGATGCCCATGTCCATGCCGGCAGCGATCGCGCGATAGAGGAAGGCCGAGTGCATCGCCTCGCGCACCTTGTCGTTGCCGCGGAACGAGAAGCTCAGGTTCGAGATGCCGCCGCTGATGCGCGCGCCCGGGCAGATGGCCTTGATCTGCTTGGTGGCTTCGATGAAGTCGATGGCGTAGCGGTTGTGCTCCTCGATGCCCGTGGCCACGGCGAACACGTTCGGGTCGAAGATGATGTCCTCGGGGGCGAAGCCCACTTGGTCCACCAGGATGTCGTAGGCGCGCTTGCAGATGCTCACGCGACGCTCGACCGTGTCGGCCTGGCCAGCCTCGTCGAAGGCCATGACCACTGCCGCGGCGCCGTACTGACGGACCTTGTGCGCCTTGTCGATGAACTCGGCCTCGCCCTCCTTCATGGAGATGGAGTTCACGATGGCCTTGCCTTGCACGCACTTGAGGCCGGCCTCGATGACGCTCCACTTCGAGCTGTCCACCATGATGGGGACGCGTGCGATCTCGGGCTCCACGGCAAGCAGGTTCAGGTACCGCGTCATCGCGGCCTCCGAGTCCAGCATGGCCTCGTCCATGTTGACGTCGAGGATGTTGGCGCCGCCGCGCACCTGCTGCAGGGCCACGGACACGGCCTCGTCGTAGTTGCCCTCCTTGATGAGGCGGGCGAACTTCTTGCTGCCGGTGATGTTCGTGCGCTCGCCGATCATCTGGAAGCCGGAGTCCTTGGTCAGCACCAGGGGCTCGAGGCCGCTGTAGCGAGCGTTGTGGCTCACGGCCGAGGGCTGGCGTGGCCGTACGCCCTTGGTGGCGTCCACGATGGCGGCGATGTGGTCGGGGGTGCTGCCGCAGCAGCCGCCAATGACGTTCACGAGGCCGTCGTCCGCGAACTCGCGCATCAGCTTGGCCATCTCGCGCGGGCTCTGGTCGTACTCGCCCATCGCGTTCGGCAGGCCGGCGTTCGGATAGGCGCTCAGGTAGGTAGTGGCGACGTTCGAGAGGTTCTGCACGAACGGGCGCATCTGCGCAGCGCCGAGGCCGCAGTTGATGCCGATCGTGAGGGGCTGCACGTGCTCCATCGAGGTCCAGAAGGCCTCGATGTTCTGGCCCGACATGGTGCGCCCGCTGTTGTCGATGATGGTCACGGAGACCAGCACGGGCACGCGCACGCCGCGCTCGCGGAACACGTCGTCGATGGCCGCGGTGGCCGCCTTGGCGTTCAGCGTGTCGAAGATGGTCTCCACCAACAGCACGTCGGAGCCGCCGTCCAGCAGGCCGCGCGTCTGCTCCGCGTAGGCGGTGCGCATCTCGTCGAACGTCACCGCGCGGAAGCCCGGGTCGTTCACGTCCGGCGAGAGGCTCAGCGTGCGGTTGGTGGGCCCGAGCGTGCCGGCCACCAGGCGCGGCTTGTCCTTGGTGCTGTATTTGTCCGCCGCCTCGCGGGCCAGCTTGGCCGACGCCACGTTCAGCTCGTAGACCAGCGACTCCATACCGTAGTCGGCCTGCGAGATGCGGTTGGCGTTGAACGAGTTGGTCTCGAGGATGTCGGCCCCCGCCGCGAGGTACTGCTCGTGGACGCCGCGGATGACGTCGGGCCGCGTGAGCACCAAGAGGTCGGTGTTCCCCTTGAGGTCGCTCGCGTAGTCGCGGAAGCGCTCGCCACGGTAGTCGGCCTCCACCAGGCCATGGCGCTGCACCATCGTGCCCATGGCACCGTCGATGTAGAGCAGGCGCTCTTCCAGGAGTGCGCGGAGTTGGTCGTGAAGGGAGGTCATGGGGGGCTCACTTTAAAGCGATCGCGGTCAGGACTTGAAAATGGGGCGCGCGGCGTTCGCGCGACGTGATCTCGCAGAATTGTGGCGTCATGCCAGCGCGCTCCAGCAGGCTGCGCAGGTCCGTGGGCTTCACCCCGGCGTTGACGTGCCCGTAGCGCGCGGTCACGTCCGCGTGGGGGTGCTCGAGGAGCGTGGACACCACCACCCGCCCGCCCGGACGCAGGACGCGCGCGGCCTCTCGGAGGGCCAGGGCGGGCTCACTCGAGTAGCTCAGCACGTGCAGCAGCAACACCACGTCCACCGACTGGTCCGGCAGGGGCAGGGAGTGCATGTCGGCCACCTCGAAGCGCACGCTGCGCACGCTCGGGGAGCCCTCCGCTCGGCCCTGCTCACGGCGCCGCGCGGCGTCGATGACCTTGGGGCTCACGTCCATGCCCACGTAGCGCGCGCAGCGACCTTCCAGCAGCGAGGCGATGTGCCCATCCCCGCAGCCCACGTCGAGCACTTCGCCCAGCTGCAGCAGGCCGAACAGCGCGTTGCCGAGCGCCTCCCACGTGCGCCCTGGCGAGTAGTGCCGCTCCATCTCGCCCGCGATGCTCTCGGGCCAGGTCTCGCCTCCCATGCGCGCCTGCAGCACCTCATCGAGGCGGCGTCGATCTCCGTCCAGCACGGAGTCGCGCAGCCGCTCGGCGAACAGGGCCAGCAGGGCCCGGCCCTCGGGAGGCAGCTGGTCCGCGTCCACGCGATAGAGGTTGGACGTGCCGCGCGCGCGCCCCGCGAGCAGACCCCCGTCGCGCAGCTTGGCGAGGTGGCCTGACACACGGCTCTGGGCCAGCTCGGTCACCCGACAGATCTCCGCCACCGAGAGCTCGGCCTCGGACAGCAGCCAGATGAGGCGGACGCGGGTCTCGTCGCCGAACAGCGCGAACAGTCCGGCGGCGCGCTCCAGGCTGAGCGCCTCCGACTCTTTCATCGCTTCATTCGGATTGACTGATGACACGAGAAGACGTGTTTAGCGCCGGGCTCGGTGGCTGTCAACGCCGGAGCGACCCGTCGGGCGGTGTTTTTGGGCTACCTTCGAGACACGAGGCCGCGCAGCAGGGGTATGCTGCCGCCCCCCGCCGCCGATAGTCAGAACGGCGAGCTCCCATGTCGAACAAGCTCCTCTTCAACGCTGCCACCTCCCGCTTCCTGCTGGCTGCCTACGTCGTGTTCCTGATGCCGGACCTGCATCCCGGGCTCTCCGAGAAGCGCCCGTGGGTGGCCGCCTACGTGGTGGTCGTCGCGATCGAGCAGTGGATGATCTGGCGCGGCCGTGGTGGCCTCGCCCGGCCGATCCTGGGGGGCATCGTCGACCTGGTGTTCATCACCGCGCTGGTGCACTGGGTGGGCAGCGTCACCACGGTGTTGGTCGCGCTCTACTTCTTCGCGTCCATCATCAACACGTTGGTGGTGGGCAGCCGCATCGGAATGCTGCTCACGTTCTTCGGCGCGGCGCTGTATACGGGCGTGGTCATGCTCGCCGCCACGAACGTCATCGCCTACGGGCCGCACGCCCCCGAGGGCCTGATCGCGTCACCGCCGACCTTCGTGCAGGGCGTCCTGACGTCCTCCATCGCGGTGGTGCTGCTGATCGTCTCGAACCTGATCATCGGCATGCTGGTCAGCACCAACCGCGAGCGCGAGGAGGCCCTGCTCGACGCCAACGCGCGCCTCGAGACGCTCAGCTCGCGAGACCCGCTGACCTCGCTGTTGAACCGGCGGGCCCTGCTCGACCAGCTCACCGTGGAGCTGGACGCGCTGTCGCCCAAGCGGCCGTTGGCCGTCGCCATGATGGACCTCGACAAGTTCAAGCGCGTGAACGACGAGCGCGGGCACGCCGACGGAGACGCGCTGCTGGTGACGCTGGCCAAGGTGATCCAGGACAGCGCGCGGGACACGGACGTGGTCGCCCGCTTCGGCGGCGACGAGTTCCTGGTGCTCTACCCTCGGACCAGCCTCGAAGACGCGCGCACGGGGGCCGCGCGGGTGGTCGCCGCCGTGCAGCAGGCCGGCTCGGAGTTCGACCCCTCACGCCCCGTCACGGTGAGCGTGGGCCTGGCCTGCGCGCGGCCGGGCGACACCGCCATCACGCTGCTCGGTCGGGCAGACGAAGCCGCATACCGCGCCAAGCGGCAAGGCGGAGACAGGCTGGTCGAGTGCGAGTCCTGATCGCCGGGTGTGGCTACGTCGGGAGCGCGCTCGCGAGCCGGCTCGTCGCGCGTGGAGACACGGTATACGGCCTGCGGCGCAGCGTCGCGAAGCTGCCCGAGGGCGTGCTGGGCATCGCGGCCGATCTCAGCGACCCGAGCACGCTCGCCGGGCTGCCCGAGGTGGACGCCCTGGTCTACTGCGCCGCCGCCGACGGACGCACGCGCGAGAGCTACGAGGCTGCCTACCTGCGCGGCCTCCTGAACGTGCTGGGCGCGCTCGACCCCGACCGGCTGGTGCGCGCCGTGTTCACCAGCAGCACGGCCGTCTACGCGCAAGAAGACGGCTCCGTGGTCGACGAGCAGTCCGTCACGGAGCCGGCCTCTTTCTCGGGCGAGATCCTGCTGGAGGCCGAGCGGAGCTGGCACCAGCAGCTCGGCCCCCGCGGGGTGGTGCTGCGCCTCGCCGGCATCTACGGGCCAACGCGCACGCGCCTCGTGCGGACGGTGGCCGATGGGACGGCCGCGCCCTCCGACACGCGCTTCACCAACCGCATCCACGTGGACGACTGTGCGGGCGCGCTAGCGCACCTGCTGACGCTGCCAGCACCCGAGCCAACGTACCTGGGCGTGGACCACGACCAAGCGCCGCTCACCGACGTGATGGCGTTCATCGCCGAGCAGGTGAAGGCGCCCTGGCCCCCCGCGCTGGCCGCGGCGCCCGAGCCGAGCGAAGGAGCCCGCGTGACCCGCCGCTCCGAGGGCAACAACAAGCGGTGCAGCAACGCGCGCCTGGTGGGCTCCGGCTACGCGTTCGCCTACCCCAGCTACCGCGAGGGTTACCCCGCCATCTGCGCGGAGTACTTGGCGAGTCTGCGCGACGGTGGCTGAGCGCGTCGTTCGGCACCCCTCGGAAGTCGTGTGCATCCGCTTCTGGGCGCTGCTACGCTGAGGGCGAATCCCTCTGGGGAGCTCGTTGAAACGGAGAAAGAATCCCTGACTCATGTCGAACCGGGGGCCTCAACGTGAGCCGTGTGCCGGCCCGACGATCCTCATCGGGAAGCCTTACGCGCACGATACCGGCTCCCACCTGCTCGTAGCAGGGGTTCGACTCCATTATCCCAACGGCTTTATCGGTACGGATTCATTTGAGACCCACTGCTAGCGCGGTGGGTCTCGCCAATTACGGCGCCAGTTGCGGCGGCGACGGCGCGCGAGCCCTCAACGGGTGCCGTGGAAGAGCGTGGGGCGGCCCGTGCTCGTCGCCTCGTCCACGCGCTTCGCGCCGGTGTCGTAGAACGAGTAGAGGTCGTCGAGCCGCTGGCTGAGCGCCAACGCGAGGGCCCGGAAGAAGTGGGCGCTCAGGGTGGGATGCTCCGACAGCAGCGAGCTGAGCGCGCCGCGGTCGCACGCGAGCGTGCGGCACGCCGTGGAGGCGACGACGGAGGCCGCGCGCGGGCGGTCATTGAGGAGGGCCATCTCCCCGAAGTGGGCGCCGCGGCCTAGCGTGGCCACGCGCTCCTTGCCGCGGCGGACCTCGGCGGAACCCTCCAGCAACACGAACATCTCGGTGCCGACCTCGCCCTCCACCGTGATGAACGCGCTGGCGGCGTAGGGCTGCTCGCGGAACACCTGCCGGAGGAGCATGACCTCCTGCACGGAGAGCCCCTCCATGAGGTGGATGCCGCGCAGCGTGTCGAGGGTGTCGAGCGCGTCGGGACGCTTCTGGGAGGCGGCGCCCTTCTCCGCGGCGGGCGCCGTGGCCAGCACGCTGATGACGCTGATGTTGTCGGAGCCACCGCGCGCGTTGGCCGCCGTGATGAGCTGCCGCGTGAAGTCCTTCGGGGCCCGGCCGCCGCGCATGCGCAGGAGCTCCTCGGCGCCCTCCACGTACTGCGAGAGGCCATCCGAGCAGAGCACCAGCATGTCGCCCGGCGCCACGTCGAACACCAACGTGTCCACCTGCACGGTGTCGCGGGTGCCCACGCAGCGCATGAGCACGTTGCCGTGCGAAGACTCCGCGGCCTGCTTGGCGGTCATCGCGCCGCGCCGCACGGCCTCCGCCGTGAAGGTGTGGTCGTGCGAGAGCTGCACCGCCGTCTCGTCGCGCAGCAGGTGCAGCTGGCTGTCCCCCACGTGGCCCATCACGCCAAAGCGGCCGGCCAGGAGCAGCACGGTGCACGTGGTGCCCATGCCGCGCTTCTTCGTGTCCGCCACCGACGCTTGATAGACCTCTTGGCTCGCCGTCTCGATGGCGTGGCGCAGCAGCTCGGCCAGCGCGTTGGGAGGCGCGACACCGGCCGAGAGCGCCTCCACCATGCCGCGCTGGCTGTGCACGACGCGCTTGATGCAGTCCGCCGTCATGCGCGAGGCCACCTCGCCGCACGCGTGCCCGCCCATGCCGTCACAGACCACGAAGAGGCCGAGTTCCTCGTCGTGGAGCACGAAGTCTTCGTTGTGCTCGCGCTCGAGGCCGACGTCGGTGCCGGCGTACGCTTGGTAGCTCACTCGTCCACTCGCTCTCTCGCCGCTCAGGGCGTGCCCGGCGCGGGCAGGAAGATCTCCACGTTGCGGTCGGTCGACACGGACTCGTTGGCGTCCGCCCAGCCGGAAGTGTAGTCCACGATGCCCAGGCGACGGGCTTCTTCCGCGAGGGAGTCGCCATCCGACACGAAGTTCACGGCGGTGCCACGCAGCATCACCCAGCCGTTGTCCATGTCCCAGATCTCCACGATGCGGGACTGGTGCGGGAAGTCGGCCACGGCCGCGGTCATGACCTCCACCACGGTGCGCCCGTTGCCTTCGAGCGGGGCGATGCGGTGCCGGTGCGAGTGCCCCACGAAGCTGAAGAGCACGTTGTCGTACGAGGTGACGATGTCCGTGAACTCGGCGGTGGTGATGGCGGTGGGGTCGTCCACGGTGCCGAACGCGCCGCCGGTGGACGTGAGCGAGCCGGCCGCGTGGTGCGAGGCGAGCATGACCCACTTCTCGTCCGCCTGGGCCTGGTCCAGCGCCGCGATCAGCCGCGTGCGGTCGGCGTCGGTCAAGAGTCCGTCGGCGCCGCTGGTGGCCGCCGTGGTGTCGATGATGACGAAGCGGATCGGCGTGTTCGGGACGTCGAACGTGTAGAAGGCGCGCTCGGCCACGACCTGCTCCGTGGCGAGGCCGTGTCCGTCGTCGTCCTCGACCACGCGCTCCAGCAGCTCGGCGGCCGTGAGCGCCAAGCGATTCGGGTCGGGCGGCACGTTGTTGGCGGCCGGTCCACCGGGACGCGACCAGTCACGCGTGCGCGTGGCGGCATAGCCACCGATGGAGGTCTGCTTCCAGTCGTCGGTCACGCGGAAGTTTCCCTGGATGAGCACGTCGTGGTTGCCCATCACCCAGTAGTACGGGACGTCGAGACCCACCGACATGAACGGGTCCTTCGAGTCGTTGCCGGGCCCCGGCACGGGGTCGTTGTCTTCGCCCGAGTCGCACTCGATGTTGCCGCCGCCCCCCAGCAGCTGCAGCAGCCACTCGAGCTCGTTGGTCTGGGCGTTGTCGATGTTGTCGCCGCCGAGCAGCACGAAGTCGAGCTCGTCTTCGGCGTGCACGGCGTTGAGCGTCCGCACCATGGCGTTGACCATGTGACAGCCGTAGGTGTCCTGCGGACGCGAGGCCGAGCTGCTGATGCCCGGCGCGTCGATCAGCACCACGCGGGTCACGGCTTCGTCGTCCGCGAGCTGGAGGTCCGGCATGTGGGCGAAGCGCGCCAAGCGCCGGGGTGAGGGACCGTCCGCCGGGCGCATGGCCCCGCCGAAGAGGATGGTCTGATGGGCCTCTCCAGGCCCGAGCTCGTAGTCCCCGAAGCCGTCGGCGAGGTAGCCCAGCTGGTCATCCAGACGCGTGGGGTTGCGCGGGTCGTTCGGGTTGGCGCGCGCCGTCAGCGGCACGATGGTGACCTCGTCCGTGAGGCGCCCGAGGGAGCTGCTGTCACTCGAGCAGCCGCTGGCCAGTGGGGCCCCCACCAAGAGCGCGAGCGTGACGGAAGAGAGGCGAGCGTGACGGTTCCATGCCATGCGGGGAGCTTACGCTGGGCTGCCCCGAAACGAAACGGGGTCGCGCCCGGCCGCGTCCGCCCACACGCCCCGCCGGGTCAGCGGTCGCGCCCGAGCCACGGCACGTCGGCCACGCCGAG
>CAZEAA010000035.1:0-10773 GCA_964510015.1 uncultured Sandaracinaceae bacterium | reverse complement strand
GTTGGCGTGCCGCGCCAGCGTGAAGAGCAGGTCGCTGAGCCGGTTGAGGTAGCGGATGACCTCGGGCCGCACCGGAGACGTGGCGGCCAGCTCCACCACGCCGCGCTCGGCGCGTCGGCAGACGCAGCGCGCCACGTGCAGCTGAGCGGCGGCGCGGCTGCCACCCGGCAGGATGAAGGTCTTCAGCGGCGAGAGGTCGGCCTCGAAGCGGTCGATGGCGGTCTCGAGGCGCTCCACCTCCTCGTCCTCGATGCGCGGGAGGTCCAGCTTCTCGAGCTTCTCGGGCACGGTCGCGAGCTCGGCCCCCAGGTCGAACAGCTCGAGCTGCACCCGCGCGAGCAAGCCGTCCACGCTCGCGTCCAGGCTCTCGGAGCGCGCCACCCCGATGACGCTGTTCAGCTCGTCGACGTCGCCGTAGGCGGCCACGCGCGTGTCCGACTTGGACACCCGTGCCCCACCGAAGAGGCCGGTCTCACCTTGATCGCCAGTACGCGTGTAGATCTTCATGCCTGGCCGAGCATCCGCCATGCCGCCCTGCCGACGCAAGCCGACAATCGCGAGGGGCGACGGACGTGACGGTCAGCCACGGTCAGCGGAGCGTGGTGCCCGCGGGCCAGCCTCGGCCGGCCAGGAAGGCCTCGGCGCTGAGGCGCTTGCGGCTGGGATGCTGCAGCTCTTGGATGGCCAGCACACCCTCCCCGCACGCCACGCGGATGCCATCGCGGTCGCCGCCCAGCACCGTGCCCGGCAGCGCCCCGTCGTTCGACAGCGTGAGCGCGCGGGCGCGGTGGACCTTCACGGGCACCTCGCCCTCGAGCACGTAGGCGCCCGGCCACGGACTCATCCCGCGCACCTGATGGTCGAGCTCGCGGGCCGTGCGCGTCCAGTCCAGCCGACCGTCGGCCTTCTCGAGCGGCCGGGCGTGCGTGGCCAGCGCGTGGTCCTGCGGCACGGCGACCAGCTCCCCCGCCACGAAGCGCGGCAGGTCACGGCGCACGAGCTCCGCGGACAGCTGGGCGAGGCGCACGAACAAGTCCCCAGCCGTCTCCGTGTCGCCGATGGGCGTCTCGAGGGTGCTGAGCATGGGCCCCGTGTCGAGCCCCTCGTCCATCTGCATGAGCGTCACCCCCGTGGTGGGGTCGCCCGACGCGACGGCCCACTGGATGGGCGCCGCCCCCCGGAAGCGCGGCAGCAACGAGCCATGCAGGTTCACGCAGCCGAGCCGCGGCGCGTCCAGCACCTCACGCGGCAGGATGCGCCCGTAGGCGATCACCACGGCGACGTCCAGCTGCATGGCGCGCAGCTGGGACGCCAGCTCGCCATCGCGCACCTTGCGCGGCTGGAGCACCGGGATGCCGAGCTCGAGCGCGCGCTCCTTCACGGCGGGCGGGCGCAGCTCGAGGCCACGGCCCGCCGGCTTGTCGGGCTGCGCCACGACGGCGACCACCTCGGCCACGTCCGCCAAGGCCGAGAGCGAGGGGACGGCGTAGTCCGGCGTCCCGAAGAAGACCGCGCGAGGACGACTCACCAGCGCTCAGTCCCCGTTCTTGATCATGGCGCGGTGCAGCAGGCGCCGGCGCAGGATGGAGAGCCGGTCGATCATGAGCTTGCCATCCAGGTGGTCGTTCTCGTGCTGGACCGCGATGGCCATCAGCCCCTCGGCCATCATCTCGAACGGCTTGCCATGGCGGTCGAGCGCCTTCACGCGGACCTTCTCGGCGCGGTTGATGTCTTCGCGCGCCCCAGGGAACGACAAGCAGCCCTCGTTGAAGCTGGTGGTGCCCACGAGCTCCACGAGGTCCGGGTTGATGAACACCCGCAGGTCGCTGGCCGCGTCTTCGTCCACCGCCACGTCGATGATGAAGAGCCGGAGCGGGACGCCGATCTGGGTGGCGGCCAGCCCTACCCCCGGCGCGGCGTACATGGTCTCGGCCATGTCGTCGACGAGGGTCTGCAGCTCGTCGTCGAACTTCTCGACCGGGAGGCCGGGCTCGCGCAAGCGTTTGTCGGGGTAGTGGAGGATGGGTCGAATGGCCACGGTGATGGGAAGTATGGCGCGCATCCGGCGCGCGACAACTTCACGCGCCCGCGACCGCTCCGATGGCGCGGGCGTAGCGGGCGCGGGCGTCGTCGTCGCGGAGCGCGCGCAGGGCCTCCGCGTAGCACTCGAGCACGTCGCTGCGCAGAGGCAGCAGCTCGCCCAGATCGAGCGCCTCGAGCTCGATGGCCAGCAAGGGGGCCGTCCGCGCGGCGCACGCGCGCTCGATGACGCGCGCCGAAGCGGTGGGACGCACGCCGAGCAGCGCGAAGTAGTCGGCGTTGCGGGTGTCGCGATAGGCCGCCTCGATCAGCCGCCTCGCGCGCGCCTGCAGCTCGTGAGCGGATGTGGCAAGGGCGGGGTCCTGCGTGGCGGGGACGAACTGGATGGCGTTCACCCCCACCAGCGCCAGGAGCGCGCTGGGGAGCGCCTCACCTGGAGGCACGGTGTCGAGCAGCGTGTCCAGCGACTGACCCTCGCAAGAGCGCAGCCAGTCCACCCACAGCGCGTCGAGGCCGAGCTTGGCGGCCCACGCCGACGCGTTGGGCCTCACCTGCAGCGCTTCCCCGAGGTGGGCTTCCCAACGGGCCCGCAGCCACGCCACGCTGACCCAGTCGGACAGGGCCTCCAGCATGAGCGTCACCAGCGGGCCGAGCGGCCAGCCCTCGGTGGCCTCCTCGCCGGGGGGCACGTCGTAGGCCTCGAACACGAGCTCCGGATCGGCACCGATGGCGCCGTGCGCGAGGGCGTCGGGGCGCCCGTGCCAGGCGGGCGTGAGGGCGGCGAGGAAGCGCTCGCGGGCGGCGTGACGACCGTGGCGCAAGCGCTCGAGGGCAGCGAGGGGGTGCGCGTCCGGCGGAGGGGCCGAGCGATGCTCCGTCTCGTGGGGGACCAGCACCTGGCCCGCGCGCACGTGCACCAACACCATGTCGCGGTCGGTGCGCAGCGAGACGCGCTGCTCGCCATCGAGCTGCCGCAGCGCGAGCGCGAAGTCCAGCCACGCCTCGGGAGCGAGCGTGCCCCAGCGGCCGCGTCCGTCCGCCGTGGGTGTGCCCGCCATCAACACCACGGGGCCTGGAGGCAACGAGTGTCCCGGGCCGGGGATCTCGACCGCGGTCTCGTACAGGCCCACCCCCTGTCCGGGCGGGCTCGAGGCCGGAGGCGCCGGCAGCGAGCTGGGCGGGGGCGGCATGCTGGTGCGGCGCCGCTCCGGCAGGCGGCTCTGGCGGCGCGTGTCCGGATCGGGCCGGCGCGAGTCGGTGTCCGGGCGCCGCGCGATCACGCTCTCGGTCGCCCCGGCGCGCGGCGGTCCGTCGCGACGCGGCGCAACGGGGAACACCACCTCGCGTGTGGAGGGAGCCACGTCGCTCGGCCGCGCGCCCGCATGGGACCCAGGCTGAGAGCCCGGCTGCGAGCCCGGCTGCGAACCCGGCTGCGAACCAGGCTGCGAACCAGGCTGCGAGCCCGCCTTGACCCCGGCCTGCGAGCCCGACGGCGAGCCGGAGGGAGACCCGGGCTGGGAGCCCGACGGCGAGCCGGGCTGCCCGGTGGCACGACCCTCCTGAGAGCCCGTCGCGGGCCGGCCCGGTGAGCTGCCGGTGCCGCTCACGCTCGACTCGAGCCGCGGCCACTCGCTGTGGCGCTTGGCGGGGAACGAGTGCGCCACCCACGGCGCCTCCCCGGCGAAGGTGGGCCCGTCGAAGCCATCGCTCGGAGCAGGGTCCACGGGGACGCCCAGCGCCTCCACCAAGCCGCGCGGCACCAGCTCGAGCGGCCCCTCTTCACCCGCCGGGAAGCGCAGGTCGAGCGGAGGCGCGGCCGGGAACATGCGCCGGTCGCAGTCGCTCAGCATCTTGTGCAGCCACGGCGACAGCTCCGCCACGGGCTGCGTGTTCTCGATGAGCCCCGACACCTGGCTCGACGCGTCGTAGTCCCGCCCCATGGGCCGGCCCGAAGCCGACACGGAGGATGAAGAAGGGGGCCGAGACGAACGCCGCAAGGCACTCGCCCCGGCAGCCCCGCGACTGGCAGTGGAGAGCGGAGGGTCGTCGAGGCGCATGGTCCGCTCGCGCACCGGCTCCTCGCGCGCCGCTTCGTGGGCGGGAGCGGGAGCGGGCGCGGGCACGGGCCTGGACACGGGCGGGGGCACCGGGCGCGGGGTCCCGGGAGCCTCGCTGACCGGGGGCGACCACGAAGGACGCGCCACGCCTCCGCCCGCCAGGTCCAGCAGCGCCTCGATCTTGTGGACCAGGCGTGCGACCGGCACCGGCCGGGCATACACGCCCTGCGCGAGCGAACGCAGCTCGTCGTCGAGCTGGGCGTCCACCGGCAAGAGCGCGATCAGGGGGGTCCCCGCCGCGGCGCCGTCAGGGCCCTGAGCGAGCTGGGCCTCGAACGACTCCCTGGGGCTGCGCCCCGGCTCGAGCGACAGCGCGACGACGATCACCGCGACACCGGGCGACGCGGGCTGCCCCGGTTCACGTCGCGACGTGTGCACCGCCGCTTGTTCCAAGGCACGCGCGAGCCAGCCCCCCTCGGGGCCGGGTACCAACAGGTCGACGCGGCGCTCACTCACGCGGCGAACTGTACCTCAATGGCGACGAGCGAGTTGACACGCGCGCCGAAATCCACCACACACTAGAACACGTTCTAGTTCGGACGTGACGAGGTGCTAGCGATGAGCGACTGGGATCAGACGGTAGACTTGCTGGTGATGGGCAGCGGCGCAGCGGGCTTGGCCACGGCCATCCGCGCGCACGACCTGGGATCCAAGGTGCTGCTCGTCGAGAAGAGCGACCTGTTCGGCGGCAACACGGCCATGTCGGGCGGCGTCTGCTGGGTGGCCAACAACCCGCAGATCGCGGGCAAGGGCATCCCCGACTCCGACGAAGAGGGCCTCGCCTACCTCACGCACATCACCAAGGGCGAGGTCGCCCCCGAGCGCCTCGAGACCTACCTGCGCGAGTCCAAGCGCATGCTGGCGTGGTTCGAGAAGAACACGCACCTGCGCTTCGACGCCCTCGAGAAGTACACGGACTATTACCCGGAGGCGCCCGGCGGGAAGCCCGGTGGTCGCTCCATGGACCCGGTCGTGTTCGACGGCGCCCTGCTGCGCGAGGACCTGCTGCGGCTGCGCAAGCCGCACCCGCAGTCGCAGATCATCGGCAAGTTCGGCATCACCGCCCGCCAGGCGCAGGCGGCTCTCGGGCTCGGCTTCGAGACCATGGCCTTCATGGCCTGGCAGCTGTTCCTCTACTTCATGCGCTACTTCAAGCGCGCCAAGTGGGGCCGCGACACCAAGCTGTGCGCCGGCAACGCCCTCTGCGGCCGCCTGCTGCTCAGCCTACGTGACCGCAAGATCGACGCGTGGCTGAAGTCCGGCGTGGACGAGCTCATCACCGAGGACGGCCGCATCGTGGGCGCCGTGGTGTCGCACGAGGGCAAGAAGCTGCGCATCAAGACCAACCAGGGCGTGATGCTCTCGGCGGGCGGCTTCTCGCGCAACGCGGAGATGCGCAAGAAGTACCAGCGCAAGCCCATCACCACCGAGTGGACCGCCGGCTGCCCCGACAACGTGGGGGACGGGATCCGCCTCGGCATGGACGCGGGCGGTGCCATCGACCTGATGGACGAGGCCTGGTGGACGCCCACCTCCGTGGTGCCGCGCAACGCGTCGGCCTGGGTGCTCGTGGTGGAGAAGAGCCTGCCGCACGGCCTCTTCGTGAACCAGGACGGCAAGCGCTTCACCAACGAAGCCGCCCCGTACATCGACGTGGTCAACGGCATGTACGACGACGTGGCCGCCAATGGTCACGAGGCGCCGCGCTGGTTCCACGTGTTCGACGCGTCGTACCGCAAGTCGTCCATCACCGGGCCCATCGCGCCGGGCAAGGTCATGCCCGACAGCCAGATCCCGAAGAAATTGAAGGACGGCAACTACCTCTACAAGGCCGGGACGCTGGACGAGCTGGCCAGCAAGATCGGCGTGCCCGCGGACACGCTGAAGGCCACCATCACGCGCTTCAACGGCTTCGCGGTGAAGGGCGAAGACCCGGACTACGGCCGCGGCATCAGCGCGCAGGACCGCTACTACGGCGACCCGAACGTGAAGCCCAACTGCTGCCTCGGCCCCATCGAGAGCGGCCCCTTCTACGCCGTGCAGATCTACCCCGGTGACCTCGGCACCAAGGGTGGCCTCGTGACCGACAACGCGGGCCGCGTGCTCACCGCGGACGGCTCCGTCATCCCCGGCCTCTACGCCGCGGGCAACACCACCGCGAGCGTCATGGGGCGCACCTACCCGGGTGCCGGCGGCACCATCGGCCCCGCGCTGACGTTCGGCTTCTTGGCCGCCGAGGCCGCCAGCAAGGACCTGGCCGTGCCCAACGCCGTGCCGACCAAGGTCGCCAGCTGACATTTGTGCGCTGGCGTACTATCCCTAAACGGGTACACTGGCGCGCATGAAACACGTCATTCTTTCTCTGGTGGTCCTGGGGTCGTCGCTCGCTGCGGCGGGCTGTGGTGGCTCGCTCCTCAATCGCTTCGGCATCCGCATCGAGGGCGACCACATCGTGTTCAACGACGTGATCCACTTCGCCACGGGCAGCGACGAGATCCTCGAAGAGAGCTACGACCTGCTCGACGGCCTGGTGCAGGCGCTGAACGAGCACCCCGAGATCCACGAGGTGCGCGTGGAGGGCCACACGGACGCCGAGGGCGACGCGGCCGGCAACCTGTCGCTGTCCAACCGCCGCGCCGCCTCCGTGGTGACCTACATGCGCGAGCACGGGGTGACCCAGACGCTGACGCCGCAGGGCCGCGGCGAGACCGCGCTGCTGTGCGAGGAAGAGACCGACGAGTGCAACGCGCGCAACCGGCGCGTGGAGTTCGTGATCATCAACTGAGCGAGCTCACCCCGTGGGGAGCGGGGTGTTCGCGATGTGTTCGCGGATGCAGCGGGGGCCAGGGACAGGCAGCTCACCCCGCGTCGCCGCGCGCCAGGCGAAAGGCCTCGTCTTCCGTGGTGGCGATGAGGATCTCGGCGCCTTCTTGGCCGGACAGGCGCCGCGTCTGCAGTGCGCCCGCCATGGTGGCCACCAGCGTCACGAAGCGGGTGGCCCGCTTCGCCACGGTGCGGCGCAGGTCGCGGGTGGCGTGCTCGAAGCCTTCGTCGTTGCGCCCCACCACGGCGCGCACGTCCATGATGAACGCCAAGGGCCCGAGGTGGCGCGTGTCGACGGCGAGCGCGGCGCGCATGCTGACGAGCACGTCGTCGGCGCTGGCGCTGCTCGCCTTGCGAACGGCCATCAGGACGCGGTCGAGCGGGTGGTGTTCGAGCCGGATGTTGGCGTCTTCGAAGAGGACGTTCATGGCCTGGGGGAGCCAACCTATCACGGGGTTCGGCGTCTTCGCGACGGTGCGCGGACCCGAGGGCGGACCCGCCGAGAAAAAAGTCGACGCCCCGTGTCGATCCACGCCGCGCTGCTTCGTCGCGTGATTGAATCCGGGCGCCGAGCGCCCCTCGAACACGGAGAACGACCGATGCGATACATGCTCATGCACAAGCTCAACGCCCGCCTCGAGCGCGGGGAGATGCCGGGACCCGAGGAGATCCAGAAGATCCACGGGATGATGGGGGAGGCGATGAACGCCGGGATCTTCCTCGGCGGAGACGGCCTGCTCCCCTCGCGCGAGCGCTTCCACGTCACCTACACCGGCGGCCGGCGGAACGTGCAGAAGGGCCCCTTCGAAGGCGCGGGCGAGCTGATTGGTAGCTACGCCCAGCTCAAGGTGAAGACCCTCGACGAGGCGCTCTCCTGGCTCGACCGGTTCGCCGAGGTGCTGGGAGACACCGACATCTTCCTCGGGCCCTGCACCGAGCCGTGGCACCTGGGCATGATGCCCGAGCCCGAGAATCCGCCGCTCCGCTTCCTCGCGGTCCATCGCCAGGACGAGCGAGCGGAGAACGAACTGACGGTGGATCCCGCGGTCCTCACGAAAATGAGCGCGCTGCTCGCAGAGATGACCGACGTGGGCGTGCTCCTCGGCAGCGAGTCGCTGACACCCACCAAGCACGGCGCGCGCATCCACTTCGAGGGCGACCAGCACAGCGTCGTCGACGGCCCCTTCGCCGAGTCGAAGGAGCTGATCAGCGGCTTCGCGATCTTCGAGCTCCCGTCCCTCGCCGAGGCGATCACCTGGGGCATCCGCTGGGGCCAGACGGTCGACGTGAACGACGTCGAGATCCGTCCGCTGGTCGGCTGAATCCGGCGCGCACGGGACGGCACCCTGCTAGATCGACCGGGTGCCCGCATCCTCGCCAGCGACGGCTCCCGAGCGCGTGGTGGAGACCGTGTGGCGGCGCGAGGCCGCCCGGGTCATCGCCGCGCTCACCCGCATGACCCGGGACGTGGGCGTGGCCGAGGACCTGGCGCAGGACGCGCTGCTGACGGCCTTGCGCACGTGGCCGGAGACGGGGGTGCCGGACAACCCCGGCGCCTGGCTCGTCACCACGGGCAAGCGACGTGCGATCGACCATCTGAGGCGCCAGAAGATGGTGGCCGCGAAGCATGAAGCGCTCGGGCACGACGACCTCGCGCGCGGCTCCTCGGAGGCGGCCCACGGCGTGGACCCGGACGAGGCGCTCGACGACGCCGTCGGCGACGACGTGCTCCGGCTGGTCTTCGTCGCCTGCCATCCGGTCCTCTCGATGGACGCCCGCATCGCGCTCACGCTGCGCCTGCTCTGCGGCCTCGACACCGACGCGATCGCGCGCGCCTTCTTGGTCCCGTCCACCACCATGGCCCAGCGCATCGTTCGGGCGAAGCGAACACTCTCGGAGGCGGGCGTCCCGTTCGAACTGCCGCGCGGCGACGCGCTCGTCGCCCGCACCGCGACCGTGCTGAGGGTGGTCTACCTGGTGTTCAACGAAGGGTACGCCGCCACCTCGGGCGACGACATGATCCGCCACGGCCTCTGCCACGAAGCGGTCCGGCTCGGACGACTGCTGCTCGGTCTGGTGCCCGACGAGCCCGAGGTCTCGGGCCTGCTCGCGCTGATGGAGCTCCAGTCGTCGCGCTCGGCGGCCCGGGTAGACGCGGAGGGAAAGCCGGTGCTCCTGCTCGAGCAGGACCGGAGCCTCTGGGACGCGAGCGCCATCCACCGCGGGCTCGGGCTGCTGGTGAACGCCCAGCTCCGAGGTGGCCGAGGTCCCTATGTGCTGCAGGCCGAGATCGCGGCATGCCACGCCCGCGCGCCGCGGGCCGAAGACACGGACTGGGCCCGCATCGCCGCACGCTACGGCGAGCTCGGCCGGCTCACGCCATCGCCCGTGGTCGAGCTGAACCGTGCCATCGCGGTCTCGATGGCCGAAGGCCCCGCGGCCGGCCTCCTGCTCCTCGACGCGCTCGCAGCGGACCCGGCGCTAGCCAAGTACCATCTCCTCCCCGCGGCCCGTGGAGACATGCTCGAGAAGCTGGGGCGCAGCGCCGAGGCGAAGGCCGAGTTCGAGCGGGCGGCTGCCGGCGCCACGAATCCGCGCGAGCGCGAGCTGATGCTCGCGCGGGCAGAACGGTGCGCGAACGCTCCGGGAGCTCCTCCCACGTAGCGCTGGGCTCAGCGAGCTCGAACGACTCTGGGAGCTCAGAACTCCGTGGGGGCGCCGGGGTTCACCTTCACCACGATGGTGTTGGCGATGTGGTCGTGGATGCAGCGCGAGTCCTCGCGAAAGATGGCGAGGTTGTCCACCAACGCGAAGAGGCCACACAGCGAGGAGAAGACCTGCGGGATGAACAGCCGCAGCACCAGGAGGGTGAAGATGCCCGCCGGCGTCCCGTCGTCCGCGACGATGCGGATCTTCATGACCAGCTTGCCAATGGACTGCCCGCGCGTGGCCAGCAGGTAGATGTTCACCCCCGCGAGCGCGGCGGCACACAGCCCCATGAGCGCAAGCATCAGGTTGGCCACGTCCGGTCCTGCGTACTCCTGACCGCGCGCGAACAGGAGGAGGGGCAGCGGCAGGAACATGACGAACATCGTGACGCCCACGTTGACCAGGTAGGCCAGGAGCCGGTCCATGCGCGACGCCAGGTCCTGCACCACCATCGCCATGCACGTGAGGCAGTAGTCGTCGCCCTGACGCGACACGTCGAAGCAGTTGGCGCACGCATAGTCGCCGCAGCGCGAGCAGGTGACGACGGCCGCCCGATCGGGGTGCGACCGACATCGTTTCGCTACTTCCACTCCGCCGTGTGCGTCCATTTCAGCACTCCCTCGACTTGCTCGTGGGTGGGTTAGCACGAGCGGACCGCTCGTCCCACACGGCGCGCACGTGTGGACGTCGTTCACGACCCGCCGGTCGGCCGATCCCGCAGCAGCTCGATCGTTGTCGGCGGAGTTGGTGGGCGAACCCTTTCGCCCTGTGGCTGGCTCCCACGAGCATGCTCCGACACGACCGACTCACCGCCACGATGCTGGCCGCGCTGGCTGCGCTCGCCGCGACCCCCGCCGCCGCGCTCGGCGGCACCCCCGTCACCCCCGATGAGGTCTCCCCATGAAGCCGATGCTCCGCATCCCGTCGTTCCGCTCTCTCACGCTGCCTGTGGGTGCGCTCTTGCTGGCCGCCTGCGGCGCGGCCTCGGCCGACCCCGGCGACCCGCACGGCGCGGCGCAGACCCCGGCCCCAGTGCGCGTGGCCGAGGCCACGGAGGGCCCCGTGGCCGCGAGCTACGTCGTGA
>CAZEAA010000034.1:0-26964 GCA_964510015.1 uncultured Sandaracinaceae bacterium | reverse complement strand
CCCAGCGCGGCCGCTGCGCAACGAACCACGACTCGCGAGACCGGCTTCACCGGTGTCGTGTAGCCCGCTTCGCGCGCCGAGGGCAAGCCACCTGCGCCTGCCGCTTTACCCGGGCCCAGCGGGGCAGTACACCCGCCGCATGTGGGTCGAGCGCTACCATGACGGACCGCTGGAGCTCGGAGCGCTCGCGCAGCGCCTCGCCGCTCACGGCGGCTTCGCGTGGCTGGACGGCGAGGCGCTGCCCAAGGTGGGCTGGTCGTTCCTCGCGTGCGCGCCGCTCGAGGTGCTGCGCTCGCGCTTCGCTGACCGCGATCCCCTCGCGCCACTCGCGGACCGGCCTCCGTCTCCGCGAGCCAGCGCGCCCTATCAGGGTCCCGCCGCGGACGACCCTCTCCCTCCCCTCGGGCGCGTGCCGCGGCACATCGGCTACGTGGCATACGACGCGGCCTTCGGGCTCGAGCCCCACCTTCGCGCACGCCACCACCGCGACCCCGAGACCACCACGCTCTACTTCGCGCGCTACGACGCGTTGCTGGGCGTGGACCACGAGCGTGGCCTGGCCTTTCTGTTCGCCGACGACGCCCCCGCCGCCGCGCGCCTGCGCGAGCGCCTGGGTGCCGCCGCACCGGTCCCGAGCGAGGTGCGTGTCAGCCTGTCGGTGGCTCCACCTCCCGAGCGTCACGCCGCGGCCGTGCGAGCCGCCCTCGAGCACATCGCCGCGGGCGACTTCTATCAGGTGAACCTCGCGCGTCGCTGGGCCGCCAAGTACAGCGGCGACCCGCTGGCGCTCTTCCTGGCCATGCGCCGCGCGAGCCCGGTGCCCCTCGGCGTCTACCTCGACGCGGGCGACCATGCGGTGCTGGCGCGCACCATGGAGACCTTCCTGCGCTGGGAGCCGGACACGCGCGAGCTGCGCACGCGGCCCATCAAGGGCACCATCCCGCGCCGCGACGACGTGCCCGACGCGAGCGAAGACGAGCGCGTGGCGGGCCTGCTGCGCGCCGACGAGAAGGAGCACGCCGAGCACGCGATGATCGTGGACCTGATGCGCAACGACCTCGCGCGCGTGGCCGAGACGGGCAGCGTCCGCGTGGAGGCGCCCTTCGCGGTGGAGCCCTACGCGCGCCTCTCGCACCTGGTCACCACGGTCACCGCCACCACGCAGCCCGAGGTGGGCCTCGTGGACATCCTGCGCGCCACCTTCCCACCCGGCAGCGTGACGGGCGCGCCGAAGCTCGCCGCCATGCGCGCCATCGAGGCCCTCGAGCCCGAGCCACGCGGCGTCTACTGCGGCGCCATCGGCCACCTCGATCAGCGCGGCGGCCTCTCGCTGGCCGTGGCCATCCGCACCGCCCTCGCGCGACAGGACGTGGTCCACTACTTCGCTGGCGGAGGTCTCGTTGCCGCGAGCGATCCCGAGCGCGAGGTGGCCGAGACCGAGCTCAAGGCGCGGGTGTTCTTGGACGCGCTCGACGAGCTGCGCCGCGCGTAGGCTCGGCGGCGCAGGACGGGCTACCCCGGAACGTCGTCCCGGAACCGGTCCAGCTGGTGCATCCGCTCGTGCAGGATCGCCACGACGCCGACGTCTCCGTTCGCCAGCCGCCGCCAGTACACGAAGTGGTGCTCGTATCGAAAGTAGAACCCGTCGACCCCGAATTCGGCCGGGATGGGGCGCGACACCACACCGTGGCCCTCGATCCGACCGAACTCTTCGAACAAGCCTCGAATGTAGCGGTCTGCCTGCTCCGTCCCCCACCTCTCTCGGGTGTAGCGGTAGATCTCGTCCAGGCGCAGGGAGGCAGCCTCCTGTACGCGAACCGCCACCGCGTCAGCCTCGGTTCCGGGCGATGACCTCGGCTGCGGTCAGCGGGCGGTAGCTCTCCTCGGAGGCAGCGAAGGCGCGGGTCAGCTCGGCTTTCAGACGATCGAACGCCTCGCGTTCCGTCCTTTCCTTGTCGCGCCGAATCAGGTCGCGGACATACTCACTGATGTTCTCGTAGGCCCCGTTCTCACCGACACTGGCCGCCACGAACTCGCTCAATGCACCACTGATGCGCACCGTCATGGTCGTCGTTTTCGACATGTGTCCTCCATTCGAGTGTTCAAGATGAAGCAAGATGAAGACATGTGCCAGCGCCAAGACGCCCCGCGCAAGAGCGCCACGGCCGCCATCACCGCGGGCATGTCGTCCCCCGACGCGCCGGGGAGCGGTCGCCCCGGCTCCTGCCTCAGCGTCAGCTCCCGTCACCCCCAGCCAGCTCCGAGTCAACGGCAGCCAGCATCGACGCCGCCATGTGGCGAACATCGCACTGGCGAAGGGCCCGCTCCCGCGCGGCGCGGCCCAGGCGCTCGCGCTTGGGTTGGTCGGCGTGGAGGTCGAGGAGAGCCTCCCGTAGCGCGGACGCGTCACCTTCGGGAACCAGCACCACCTCCTCCCCATCCGTCGCGTGGTGTTCGATGTAGACGTTGCGGGTAGCCACCACGGGTCGCCCCATGAGCATCGCGAGGGCGAGGACGGTGAGCCCGATGGTCCTCTTGGCGTCCGCGAGCGGAATCACCACGATCTCGGCCTCGGCGATGGCGTCGCAGAAGCCAATGAGCGGGAGCCGGACTGCGTAGGTCACGTTGGGGTGAGGATCGCCAGGCTCGGACCTCACCAGCAACACGTTCAGGCCGGTGCCTTCCACCGCCGCGAGCAGCAGCCCGTGATCGCGTCCGCTGTCTCCCCCCGCAAACACTCGCCCGCGCACCGTGCTGCGCTGGCGGTACAAGCGCTCGACCTCCATGGGCCAGAACTGGTGGTGAACGTGCGGCGTGTACCGCTCGAGGGGGGACGTGGCCGGCGAGGCCATCACCCACATGTGCAGGTGCGGGAGGGGCACGGGCGGATAGCCCCGATCGCGAAGGGTCCAGTCGAGGTGCCTCGCCCAGACCACCCACGGGAGATCCGGCGTCGCGGCCGCCAGCCACACGAACTCGGGCGCCCGAACATTGGCGAACACGGCGGTCGCCGAGCGGGTCAAGTGCTCCAGCGCCCGCAGTTCACTCACGTCGCGCAGCCACCATTCGGTCCCGGCGAACTCCACCTCGGGGAGGACGCCGAGCTCGGCCTCGAGGCGCAAGCGGTCGGCAGGATGCGGCCGTACCCAGTCCACGGCCCACCCCGCAGCGGCTGCTTCTCGGACGAGCGCACGTGACACGGCCTCGGAGTAGACGAAGTCGTCGAAGTCGAGATCCACGCAGAGCAGGCGGGGTCGCGCATCGTGGGTCGTGGCGGCCAGGAGCGCGCGCCAGTGGGCCTCGCCTGCCAGCGTCGGCGCAGCCCCGATCGACAAGTCCCGGACCGCGGCCGCGGCAGCCTCGTGGCCCTCGCCGGAGACCTTGGCGATGTACGCAAGGGCCGTGCAGCGGGCGAGCGCGCGGCCGAGCTCGAGTTGGCCAGAAGACCTCACCCGGCCCTGGGCCGTGACCAGCGGCTCCATGGCATGGACCAGGCGCACACGGGCTTCGATCGCGGCGACGACGAGATCTTTCGGTGCGGCGCTTCTTGCGACGCCCAGACCCGCAAGGCCGCCCACGCGTCGCACGTGCGCGCTGAGCGGCGGCCACGGCGGCCCGAGCACTTCGACGGGTCTCGGGGGCGGACGCCGGAGCGCGATCGTCTCAGGCGCCTCGTCCGCCAGGAGGCACTCCAAGACCTCCGTCGTGGAGAGCACCTCGAGCGCGCGCTCGGCGTCGTGCGCGAGCGCTGTCTCGAGCCAACGCTGCGCGTTCACGATGCCACGGGTAGGCGCCAGCGCACTGAGCCGACGCGCAGCCCAGTTGCGTATGCGACGCTCGAGCTGTTCAGGCGTCCCTGCGGTCGGCAGCAGTAAGTCGTCCACCAGCGCGTCACTCCCTACTCGAGTGCGAGGGGGATGATGCAGCGTTCGACTTGCCTTGTCACCACGATCGGCACGCGTCAGCGAGCGAATGACGACGCGAGACCGAGCGCTCAATCCGCGACGAGGATCCCCCCCGCCGCGGCCACCCGCGTCAGCGCGTCCTCGTCCACCAACGCCCCGCGCGCGCGGTCCGCATCCCCCGCGTCCTGCGCCATGGCCCCCGCGGCAATCCGTCGGTGCGTCGCCCGCGCGTCCACCAGCGCCGCGTCGAGGCGCGCCACCGCGGCCGCGTCGCCCGCGCGCGACAGCGCCACGGCCGCCATCACCGCGGGCACGTCGTCCCCCGTCATCATCTCCCGCAGCACCGCCTCCGCCGCGGCCTGGGTGCGCTCCCCGCGCTGCAAGATCTGCGCGAGCACCACCCGCGCGCGACGGTCGGTCTCCGTCTCGAGGCGCGCCAGCAGCGCCGCTTCGTGGCGGGGCGCCCCGGTCTCCGGGTCGAGCGCGAACACCGACTCGGGCGACGACAGCGACGACAGCGCGACCGCAGCCTGCGCGCGGACGTTCGCGTCGTCATGGCCGAGCGCGCTCAACAGGTACTCGCCCGCCCGCGCCGCTTCGGCCCCGGCTTCCTCGTGGCGCAGCGCGAGCAGGCGCGCGGCCTCCACGCTGCTGCTGCTGGGCGGCGTGGCCAAGAAGGCCGCGAGCTCGCCGACGGCGCGCGTGGGGTCACACATCGCGAGCGCCATCAGCGCCGTCATGCGTACGCCCTCTTCCGGGTCGCTCAGCCGCTCGCGCAAGGCCGGGAACGCCTCGGACCCTTGCTGCCCGAGCGCGTGCAGCGCCGCCACGCGCACGGTCAGCGCCGGGTCCACGCGCGCCGCCTGCTCGAGCGCAGCGATCACGTCAGCGTTGGGCTCGGCAGCGCGGAGCTGCACGGCCGCGGCGCGCCGGACCCGCGCGCTCGCGTCCGAGAGCGACGCCCGCAGCAGGGCCACGTCTTCGGCATGCTGCGGGTCGAGGGCTGCCTGCGCAGCGGCCCGCGCTTCGTGGTCACCCGAGTCGGTGAACGAGCGCAGCTCGGCCCGAGCCATGGCGTCGCCTTGCGCGGCGCGCACCTCGAGAGCCCGCGCGCGGACGGCCACGTCGCCGTGGTCGGACAAGCGCCCGAGCACCGCCCTGCCCCGCTCGCCGGCACGCTGCAGCTGCGACAGCGCCGCGTCACGCACCGTGACGTCGTCACCCTCCACCGCGAGTTCGAGCGTCAGGCCCGCCACGTGCCGCAGGAGACCCACGTCCGGGCCATCGTTGCTGCGCACGCGCTCGTAGGCCAAGAGCGCCTCCGGCAGCCGGCGCTGCTCCACCTCGTTGCGCACCGTGGCCCGCGGACCGCTGGCGCAAGCGGCGAGCGTGAGGGCGAGCGCGGCCCACCAGAGCCTGAGTGAGCGCCGCCTCACGGCTCTCGCCTCGCGTCCGGCGTGGCCACGTTCAGCTGCTCGATCAGCCCGAGCAGCCGCCGAAACGCGTGCGCCCGCCCGGCCTGGAGGATGTGGCCGCCCTCGAACACCTCGAGGGGCACGTCGAAGTGCTCGGCGATGCGCGCGCCGTGGCTCTTGGGTGTGATCGCGTCCCGCTCGCCCACGGCCACGAAGCAGCGCTCGCGCGGCACCAACAGCGGGCGGCTCATGGGGCTGATCAGCGCGTGCGCCTCTTCCAGCAGCTGGTGGATCTCGGCGCGCTGCGCTGCGTTGCCGGGCAGCTGGCCCGCGTCGCGCACCCAGTCGGCCGCCGACGCGAGCGGGATGAACGGCACCGCGAACGCCAGCTTGGGCTCCACCGTGGCCAGCAGCGCGGTGGAGAAACCGCCGAGGCTCATGCCCATCATGCCGACGTGCGCGTAGCGCTCGGCGACGCTCAGCCAGGTCACGAGCCCGCGCAGGTCCGCCACGGTTTGACGAAACCCCTCGAGCGCGAAGGTGAGGTCGTTGCCCGGCCAGCGCGGCGGGCGCCCGAGGCTGCGGTCGTTGCGCGGCCCGTGAAACGGCAGCACCGCGAGCACCACGTCCACGCCCGCGCGCAGGAAGGCGTCCAGCGGCCAGACGAACTCTTCGGCGCCGAGCGTGCCGCCCAGGTAGCCGTGCACCAGCACGATGGCCGTGCGCGCCGGGTGTCGCCCCGCGAGGATGCGCCGCGCGTGCACGCTGCGGTTCTTCTCGAACTGCGCAAAGCGCTGGCCCACCTCACCGAAGTGCGGCCGGTGCGATGTGGCGAAGCGCAGGTCTTCCACCACGCGGCCCGTCACACGCGCACGCGCCAGCGTCACGCGCTGCCGCTGCACGTGGGGCAGCACCGCCGCACCGAAGAACAGATCCGGGTCTCCGAACCACTGCGGCTGGTTCCAGCGCGCGACGAACTCCCGCAGCCGCGTGAGCGACTCTTCGGGCGAGCCCTGCGGCGCGCGCCGGGCTTGCAGGATGGTGTCGTTGAACAGGCGGTCCACCGCACCCGCGAGCGCACCGACGGCCTTGTGCCGCTTCGTGTCGATGCGCCGCATGGTGGGGGCCGCAGCCCGCGTCACTTGCCCTTGGGCGGCGGGGGAGGCGGCGGTGGCGTGGTCTGCTCCACCAGCCAGGCGTCGCTCGACATGAACTCCACACCGTCCACGTCTTCCTGGTCGGCCAGGTCGGGGTGGTCCGTGATGACGCGCTTCACGCCGGCGGCCTTTGCCGTGGCGGCCAGCGCCTTGGCCCAGTCCTCGGGCTTGTGGTCGGCGATCTTCACCGTCTCGACGAGCGAGCCGATGGTCTTCATCTGGAGCGCCACGGCCTCGGGCTTGAAGGCGGGCACGGCGTTGAGCATGGCCTCGACACGGGCGAGCACCCACGCCGACGTCTTGCTCTTGCCGGACTTCGCCGCGCCGCCCAGCACGCGCTGCACGACCTGCTCGGGAGGCGTTCCGACACTCACGGACGCGTTCACATAAACATCGGGGGCAAGGATCACGTTCACGTTCGGTTGATCTCCAGGGGCCATGATCTCGCCCGCACCCGCCGAGGTCAACCCTCTCTTGAGACGAGCCTCCGGTTCAGCGGAGCGGTGCGTTCACACTTTCACTCTCGATGTCCGCTGACCCACGCAAGGCTCAGGGAACGAGCACCACTTTGCCGACGTTCTTGCCCTGCTCGAGGTAGCGGTGCGCATCGGCGGCCTCCGAGAACGGGAAGACCTTGTCCACGTGCGGGGCGATCTTGCCCTCCTCGAACAGCGCCATGAGGGCGCGCGCTTGGCCGGCCAGCATGTCCACCTCGTGCCACAGGTGGCCCAGGTTCACGCCGGACATGCCGCGGTTGTCGTCCATGAAGTTGCGCGGCGAGAACAGCGGCAGGCCGGTGAGCTCCTTGAGGATGCGCCCGAGGCTGCGCGAGTCGCCCACGTTCATGTTGGCCCAGCCGAACGCGATGAGCTGACCCGAGCTGCGCAGGATGCTGTAGCCCTTCTTCCAGTCGCGCCCGCCGAGGGCGTCCATGACGAGGTTCACGCCGCGCCCGTCGGTGAGCTTCTTGATCTCCTCCACGTAGTCGCTGCTGCGGTAGTCGATGACGTGATCGCAGCCGTGCGAGCGCACGTAGTCGTGCTTGCCCGCGGAGGCCGTGCCGTAGGTGGTGACGTTCTCGACCGTCTTGCAGAGCTGCAGCACCGCGGTGCCCACACCGCCAGCCGCCATGTGGATGAGCACGTGGTCGCCGGGCTTGATGCGCGCCACCTGGAAGAGCATGTGGTACGCGGTCAGGTAGTTCACGGGGAGCGCCGCCGCTTGCTCGAACGACATGCTCGCGGGCATGTGGAAGATCTGGTTCTCGGGGACCACCACGCAGTCCGAGTGCCCGCCGAAGCGCGTGAGCGCGGCCACGCGATCGCCGACCTTGGCGCTGGTCACGCCCTCGCCGACGGCGTCCACCACGCCGCCCGCTTCGTAGCCCGGGATGAACGGCATCTTGGGGGCGTCGGGGTAGAGCCCTTGGCGCGCCATGACCTCGGCGAAGTTCAGGCCCGCCGCGTGGACGCGCACACGCACCTCGCCGGCCTTGGGCTCGGGGTCGGGGCTCTCGCGGAGGGAGAGGACATCGGGCTTGCCGGCTTTGGGGATCCAGATGGCGCGCATGGTGATCTCGAGGGGTGACGGGTCTGGGTGGCCCGCGCGGCGGGCGCGGTGTTTTCGGGCGGTAGCCCCGTGCGTCGTGGGCTTCGCCGAGAACGTTACGTGCGGAGCACGATCTTGCCGGTGGCGCTGCCGCCTTCGAGCAGCGCGTGGGCTTGCTCGGCGCGCGCAAGAGCCCGCTCGGCGCCGATCAGCGGCGCGCGCAGCTTGTTCTCCGCCAGCCAGCGCATGAGCTGCTGCCAGTCGTCGCGACAGGCCGCGGGCCCGCAGCCGGGGCTCGCGGTGATGCCGTACATCCGCACGCGCACGTCGGGCCGCAGCGCGGCGCTCAGCACGTGACGCATGCCGCCGGCGATGCCCGCGAGGCCCTTGCTCACGTCCCCCGAGACGCCCAGCGCCACCAGCGTGCCGCCCTTCGCCAGCGCCTGCGCGCTCTTCGAGAGGTGCTCCCCGCCGATGCCGTCGATCACCGCGTCCACGCCGCGCCCGCCGGTCCGCTCGCGCACCACCGCGACGAAGTCCTCGCTGCGGTAGTCGATGGGTGAGCCGCCGCGATCGAGCACCACGTGATGCTTCCCCGCCGAGGCCGTGCCGAACACGCGCAGGCCCAGGTGGCTGCCCACGTCCAGCACCGCGCAGCCCACGCCGCCTGCCGCGCCGTGCACCAGCACGCTGCCGCCCGCGGGCACCGCGGCCACGCGCGTGATGGTCTGAAGGGCGGTGATCGCGTTGAGCCCCAAGCCGATGGCGTCGCGCGCGTGCACGGCGTCCGGGATGGGCACGCAGTTCGTGGCCGGCACGATGACGTGCTCCGCGTAGCCCCCGAACCCGGTGAGCGGCATCAGCACGGCCACGCGCTGCCCGCGCAGCAGCGTCGCGCCCTCGCCCACGGCGTCCACCTCGCCCACCACGTCGTAGCCCGGCGTGAAGGCGAAGGGCGGCGCCAGCACACCGCGCCGGCGCATCACGTCGCCATAGGCCACGCCGGCGTAGCGCACGCGCACACGCACCTCGCGCGCCGCCGGGGACAGCAACGGCCCCTGCACGAACTCCATGGGCCGGTCGGCCCCGCGCCCGCGGATCTCGATGCGACCGCTCGTCACGCGCGGGCGCTCGCCATGGCCTGCTTGCGCTTCACCGCCACCTCGCGCGGGTCACGCTCCAGCCACTCGATGCGCTTGCCCTCGCGGAACCGGCGCGACACCACCTCGAGCGCCGTGGCGGGGATGCGATGCAGCGGCACGCTCTCGGGGAACGCCGTGGCGCAGTAGTTCATGAAGTCCACCACGCTGAAGAACTCGGGCGGGAACTCGGCGTCCTCTTCGCTGGGCTTCGGGTAGTCGAAGCGCGCCGCCCGCGCGATGTAGCCGTCGTCGCCGAGGAACAGCTGCAAGTAGGCGTCGGGGTCCGCCACGATCATGCCCAGCAGACGACGCCGCGCGCGGTGCACGAGCGACTGGGGCGCGAGCAGGGCCTCGGTCTCCGCGCGCAGCGCCTCGAGCCCACCCGGATGCGTCTGGATGACCTGCAGGTCCCACACCGGCATGCCCTGATGGTAAGTGAAGTGCAGGTGCCGAATCACGGAGTCCAGCTTGGCCGCGAAGCCCGTGCCGGTCTCGAGGTGGTCGCGCCCGATCAACGTCAGCAACACGGGCTGCCGAACCACCGGGTGCCCGAGCGGCGTGCCGGCGTAGTACAGCTCGTTGGTGGCGTCGCTGCTGATCACGTAGGGCAGCATCTGCAGCTCGCCCTGACGCACCTGCATGGCCGTGGGGACACGCGTCACGAGACCGGCTTGGACGAACGGCGCGAGGCGAGCGGCGAGGGAGTAGCGGTGCGGCATCGGGGTGACTCCAGCGTGCAGTAGAAGGAAGGGCCTGGACAAGCGGCCAACTGTGTTTTACATTTGTGTATCACAGTTAGGGGGCCGTCAAGAGGGCCCGAGAGAAAAAGTGCTCGAGAACGACCGCAGCGAGACCACCGTCGACATCCTCGAACGCACGCTGGTGCGGCGCATCCTGCGGCGTGAGTACCCGCCGGGGGTGAACCTGCCCTCGGTGCGTCAGCTGGCGAGCGAGTTCGACGTGACGGCCCCCACCATCCAGCGGGTCACCGCGCGGCTCGAGGCGCACGGCCTCGTGGAGGCGCGCCACGGGAGCGGGGTGCGCGTGCTGGACGCCTCACGGAAGGGCGGCCTCTCGCTGCTGCCTCTCTGGTTCGACGCGCTCTCCGACAACCCCGCGGAGGCCACGCGCGTGTTCCGCGAGTGCATGGAGCTGCGGCGCCTGGTGGCCGTGCACCTCGCCCCGCGCATCGACGTGCTCAGCGCCGCGCCGGGCTTGATGGCTGCGCTCGACCGCACGCGCGAGGCGAGCACCATGAACGAGCTGATGGAGGCGGACCTCAGCTTCACCCGCGTGGTGCTGGACGCCGCGGGGCACTTCGGCGCGACCGCGCTCTTCAACACGGTGGAGACGGTGATCCGCAACGTGCCCGGCGTGGCCGACGCGTTCTACGGGGACCCGGAGCTGCTGCGCACCTCACTCGCCGGGGTGGTGGCGGCCGTGGCCCTCACGGGGCCCGAGCGCGACCGTGCCATGCTCGTGGCGCTCGAGCGCTGGGACGAGCAGGCCGCCATCCGCTTCGAGGCCTTCGTGACGAGCCGTGCACGTGAGAACGGCGCACCGTCTGCTAAGAGCAGGGCATGACGCTGTTCCGCCCGTGCATCGACCTCCACGACGGCAAGGTCAAGCAGATCGTCGGCGGCACGCTGCGCGACGAGGGCGCGGGCCCGGTCACCAACTTCGTGGCGGAGCAGCCGGCCGCCTGGTTCGCCGAGCGCTATCGCGAAGACGGGCTCACGGGCGGGCACGTCATCAAGCTGGGCGCGGGCAACGAAGAGGCTGCGCACGAGGCGCTGGCCGCGTGGCCCAATGGCCTCCAGCTGGGCGGCGGCGTCACGCTCGACACGGCCGCCGAGTGGATCGCGCGCGGCGCGTCGAAGGTCATCGTCACCAGCTGGCTCTTCGTGGACAAGCGCCTCTCCATGCCGCGCGTGGAGCAGCTGGCGCGCGCCATCGGCCCCGACAGGCTGGTGGTGGACCTGAGCTGTCGGCGCGTGCCCGGAGGCTGGCGCGTGGCGACCGACCGCTGGCAGACGGTCACGGACACGCCCATCGACGCGGCCACGCTGCGCGCGCTCGAGCCGCTGTGCAGCGAGCTGCTGGTGCACGCCGCCGACGTGGAGGGCAAGTGCGAGGGCATCGACGAAGAGCTGGTGCGCGTGCTCGGTGACGTGTGCCCCCTGCCCTGCACGTACGCCGGCGGTGGCCGCGACATCAACGACCTCGCGCGCGTGGCCGACCTGAGCGCTGGCCGCGTGGACCTCACCTACGGCAGCGCGCTCGATCTCTTCGGCGGCAGCCTGGTGAAGTACGCGGACTGCGTGGCGTGGAACCGCGTGCAGCGCGGCTGAGCACACGCGGCGCAGGTGAGCTCCCTCCTCTCCGAACACGTCGCGAAGCGCTCAGAGGCGGTTCAGCAGATCCGCCTTCTTCGCGCTGAACTCCTCGGGGGTCAGCACACCCGCTTCGCGCAGCTGCGCCAGCTTCTCGATCAGCGACAGGACGTCGGAGGGGCCTTGCGCTGACGAGGGCGAATGCTGGGTCGGCGCAGAGGTGGCCACCGCATCGAAGGACGACTGCGCGGGCGGCGCAGCGAAGTTGTTGGCCGCCTCGGGTTGGAAACCCGGCCCCGAGACGATGGGCAGACTCAGGGTGGAGACGGTCCCGTACTGACTGGTGAACGTGAGGGAACTGCCACCACCCTGCTGCTGGCTCACGCCGCCGATGCTGTGGTCCTGCGTGTCGAAGACGCTCACGTGGCCGTCGCGCTGAACGGCGAGGCGACGCGCATGGGGGAAGAACGCGTACCGGATGTCGTTCTGGCCGCCGCTGCTGGATGGGCTGCCCAACTCACTCGGCCACCACGAGTGGGAGCCGCCACCGCCACCGACGGGGGCAGGCAGGAAGATGCTCCGCGTCGCGAGCGCGTTCGAGAGCTCCTCGCACAGGTTGTTCACGGTGCTCTTGAGCCCGTGGTTGAACATGTCGCTGACCATGGTCATGCCGCCTCGCATCCACTGCCCGCTGCCCAGCTCGGGGCAGTAGAACTGCGCCATGGAGCCTCCTCCGTTGCTCACCGCCACCAGCATGGTGTAGGCGGACTCCTGGCTGAGCCCGTAGCGACTGGAGAGGGACTGGATGAGCTGCTGCCCGTCTGCCGTGAGGTGGTTCACGAGCTCAACGTGCCATGCACGAGCCAGCGAACGCCAGCGCCATCCCCTTGCGCCCATCCTGCGTCACGCTCTAGACCTTGCGTCGGTTGCCGGCCGGACCCCTCGCAGCGGGCCCCGGCCGGGGCTCGCGACCCAGCCACGCACGCTGACCCCACGGGCACGCGAACGCCTCGGGCTTCGTCAGAATCCACAGCACGGGAAGCGGCGGTGGAGCTTCGGGCGCGGGTCCGTCGCCGTCCGTGAAGTACACCACGCCCTCGATTCGCTGCGCGGCCAGCACCGGGTCGCTGAAGACCGGCCGCAGGTCGGTGCCGCCGCGCCCCTTCACGTTCTCGAGCGCGCCGGCCCACGGGTAGACGCGCGTGACGCGCGTGTCGCACTCCGCCACCGTCAGCGTCGCGTGCTCGGAGAGGGCCGCCAGCTGACGCGCCACCTCGGCGAGCTCGGGCAGGCTCATGCTCATGGACGTGTCGATGGCCACCAGCAGCCGAGGCTTCACGAGGACGCGCGGCGAGAAGGTGCGGCCCGGGATCTCGCCGACACGCCCCGGAAAGCGCCGGTTGGGCCGCGCGTAGGTGTGCACCGGTGCTCGTGCGCGCGCCGCGAACATGCGGAGCGCGGTCTTCCAGTCGAGGTAGCGCTCGGCGCGGCCGAGCACGCCCGTCAGCGCTTCGATCAAGCTGCCCGGGTCTCTCCCCGCACACAGCAGCGCATCGACCTCTTCGCCGCCGGCCAGCTGCTCGCGGGCCTCCGCAGCCGCGCGCGTGATGAGCTGCCGGGTCTGCTCGAGCGCGCCGGGCGAGGAGTCGCCTCGACGAAGGTAGCGGTGGTCGTCGGCCGGCTCGCCCGCGCTCGTCGCGGACCCTCCCAGCGTGGGTGAAGGGGCGCTCGCCGCCGCATCCACGAGGCGCTCGTAGCGCTCGAGCGTGCTCTGCCCGGCGCGCAGCCCGAGCGACCGGTAGGGCTTCCACGTGATCGGATCGGGCAGCGGCTCCTCGATGTACTCGTTGGCCGACATCTCGATGGCGAGGTCCATGAGCTCGACGTCGCAGTCGCCGTGGAAGCGCGGGTGCGTCAGGTGTCCGAGCACCACGTGGTGCACCTCGTGCAGCAGCACACCGAGCAGGTACTGGGGCTCGCGCAGGAACGCGTCCACGTTGATGTGAAGGTAGAAGCGGCCGGCGTCCACCGACACCGCCATGCGCTTCACGGACGGGTCCGCCACCGGCTGCATCTGAGCGAGCACGGCGGCATAGAAAGGGTAGCGACCGAGGAACGCGGGCGCGCGCACGAACGCCGCGAGCCACGCATCGATGTCGCCGCGCCGCGTCATTGCGGGCGAATGGGGGTGATGCCCAGCTTCTTCATGGTCTCGACGAGCGGCAGCGCCCAGCGCTCCTTGAGCTGCGGCAAGAGCTGTCCGAGGCTCGTGCGGGCGACGTTGCTGCGCCGCACGTCCGCCGTCTTCGAGTTCTGCTCCAGGTGAGCGCGCAGCGCCGTCACCGCGAGGCCGGCTCGGTGCTGCTTGAGCGGGTCCGACTTCCACGCGAGCATCTTCTTCTCGGCCGCGCTCCCCGCATAGTTCTGGAGCAGCTCGGCCGGCGTCACGTCCACCAGCGGAGTCGCCATGGGGTTGTGACCGAGCGCGTCCTGCAAGCGCTCGCGCTGGTCGCCCGGGAGGTCCGCGAGCAGCGCCTCGAACGCGGCGAGCGAGAGCTGCTTCTGCGCCACGAGCACGCCGGCTTCGGGCCCCTCGAGCAAGCGCGCGAGCCGCGTCGCCAGCTCGTCGAGCCGGTCGGTCTGCCCACGCTCGCGGTAGCCCTTGATCTCGAGCGCGAGCGGCGACGCCGCGCGGTACTCGGTCAGGAGCGCGCGCACGTCGAACGGCAGCCGGCTCGACCATCGGTCGCGGCTGCTGGCCAGCAGCTCCACCCACGCCCCGGGAAGGTAGCCACCGAGCGCGTCGCGCAGGAGCGCGCCGTCGGCGATCTCGCTCGGGGTGAGCGCATCGAGGATCTGCGACGCGTAGGTCCACGTGCGCGGCGGCACCTCGTCGAGGATGCGCTCGTGCGACTGCGCGAGCGCGATGATGGCCGGGTGCACGGCGCTCCCCTGCGCCCAGCCGAGCCACGCCACCCGGTCGGCGCGCACCGAGAGGTTCATGAAGCGCGCGCGCAGCGCCCGGTCGAGCGGCGTGACCTGATAGTCGGCCGTCTCCGGGTTCACGGCGGCAAAGCACACCCAGCCCTCGGGCAGCGTGTACTCGTGCAGCCGGCGCGCGGTGAGCAGCTGGAGCGCGGGCTGCTGGATGTAGCGCTCGGCGCGGTTCAGCTCTTCCAGCATGAGGATGCCCGCGCCGCCCTCGGGGAGGATGCGCGGCACCGCATAGGTGGTGCGGCCGTCCGCGATGACGGGCAGGCCCACGAGGTCGGGCGGTTCCAGCAAGCTCAGGTCCAGCACCACGGTCGCGATGCCGAGGCGCTCGGCGACGCGCCGCACGATCTCGCTCTTGCCGATGCCCGTGGGCCCCTCGAGCAGCACGGCGCGACGCGCGCGATAGGCGACCTCGAGCACCGCCTCGAGGCGCGGGCCGATGGGGATGGCGAGGGGACGCGCCTCGGGGAGCTCGGTTTTGGGCACGAGGTGGTCTAGCGCAAGCGCCGAAGGACGCAGCTCGAAGCCATCCCGCGACGCACGTTCATCGGATACCGTGTGTCCATGGGCAACCTCTTCCGAAGCATGGTCGGCATGGTGTTGGCGGGCATGGTGTGGGGCGCGAGCAGCGCACACGCCGAAGAATACGTGGTCGGCAGCGGCAGCTACCCCGACCTCGCCAGCGTCCCGTGGGACCAGCTCGGCGCGGGCGACATCGTGACCATCCCGCACCGCGCCGAGCCGTACCGCGAGACGTTCGCCATCACCACGTCGGGCACGGAGGCCATGCCCATCACCGTCCGCGGCACGCGCGGCCCCGGTAACGCGCGCCCCATCATCGACGGCGAAGACGCGGTCCAGGGCGAGGACACGCACGTGCGCTCGCTGCTCAGCCTGCGCAACGGCGCGCAGCACGTGGTCATCGAGGGCCTCGAGTTCCGCAACGCACACGTCGACTTCGCCCACGACGCCCTCTTCCCCGCGGAGAACGCCTCGGGCATCTACGTGGAAGACGCGTCGCACGTGGTCATCCGCGACTGCGAGCTGCACGGCAACGGCAACGGCCTGTTCTCCGCGCCCGGCACCGTGGACTTGCGCGTGGAAGGCAACTACCTGTGGGGCAACGGCAACGTGGGTCGGGCGCTCGAGCACAACAGCTACACCGAGACCGATGGCATCGTCTTCGAGGGGAACCGCTACGGGCCGCTGTGCGACGGCTGCCTCGGCAACAACCTGAAGGACCGCTCGGCCGGCACCGTCATTCGCTACAACTACATCGAGGGGGGCAACCGCGCGCTCGACCTGGTGCACGCGCAGACCGATGACGAGGACTTCACCATGCGCGTGGCCACCACGCCCACCTACGTCTACGGCAACGTCTTCATCAAGATCGACGACACCACCCAGTCGCAGGTGGTGCACTTCGGTGGCGACGACGACAGCGTGCTCGAGAACTACCGGCAGACGCTGCGCTTCTACAACAACACCGTCTACTCCACGCGCACGGTGCGAACCACGTTCTTCCACGCCGACGCCGCGGAGCCCGACCTCGACATCCGCAACTCCATTTTCGTGACGCCGAGCTCGTCGCAGATCTACCTGCTGGACAGCAGCACCAGCCAGGACGCGACCGTGGCCGTGGTGAACAGCTACTTGCCGCCCACGTGGGACATCAGCGTGGAAGCCGCCCTCGACGCCACGGTCACCACCACTGCGGTCACCACCGGCACCACGCCCGGCTTCGTGGACGGGCCGGGCTTCGACTTCCACCTGCGCTCGGACGCCACCGTGCGCAACGGCGGCACCGCGCTGCTCGGCGGCGTGCCCGCGCTGCTGATGGAGTACGTGACGCACTAGGCCACCGGGGCACGCAACGAAGACGGCCCGCTCGACCTGGGCGCGTTCGAGGTGTGCGACGGCGACTGCGAGCCCATCACCCCGCCCGACGGAGGCGTGACCCCCATCGGCGACGGCGGGGTCATCCCCATGACGGACGCGGGCAACGGCACCGACGGTGGCACCGAGCCCAGTGAGGGTGGCGGCTGCGGCTGCAGCATCCAGGAGCGCACGTCATCCCCGTGGCTGGCGCTGGGCGTCCTCGGGGTGCTGGCGGTGGTGCGTGTGCGCAGGCGCGCGGCAAAGCCGGCCTGATGCCGCAGGCGAACCCCTCACTCCGAGGCGACCAGTCCGTGCGCTTCGTGGCTCGCGCGTGCCCCGCCGAGCGGCGCGTAGCTCCCATTGCCGAGGAGCTCGAACAGCGGTGACGACGTCCGGCTCGGGTCGGCGCCGTCGACGAAGAGCGCCCCCTTGAGGGGACGACGGCTCGAGGTTGTGCTCAGGCTCGCCTCGAGCCTCACGAACCGCGGCCGGCTCGGGCGTGGCAAGTGCGCTTGCGTGTGGCGCGCGAAGGCCTCGAGCGAGAACGTGGCGTCCACCACGAGCGCCACCATGACGGCGCGCTCCCCGTCGCTCGTGACCGGGTAGGCACACGCGTCGCGCACACCGGCCGCCTCGCCACAGATGTCTTCGATGTCGGCCGACGTCAGCGTGGAGCCGGGCATCCGCACGTCGTCGCCCACGCGCGCGGCGAACGAGATCCACTGCCCGTCGTGCAGCGTCATCAGGTCGCGCGTGTTCACGTAGCGCTCGTCCTTGCCGAAGGGGTTCACCAGGATGCTGGCCGCGTTGTCGGCCGGGTCCTCGAAGCCCTCGAACGCCATCAACGGCCCGATCTTGGCGAGCAGCACGCCGGACTCGCCGGGCCCCGCCTGCACGAGCTTCCCGCCCTCGCGCACGAACTCCTCGGTGACGGGGTCCACGCGCGCCAGCACCTGCCCGCGGCCTGCGCCGAGGCGCCCCACCATGCCCTCGTGGCCCGAGAGGTTGATGAGCCCCACGTGTCCGCCCGTGGCGATGTAGTTCTCGAGCACCGAGGGCACCGCGAAGCGCTGGATGAAGTCGTCCCACACCTCGGCGTCGAGGCCGCTGCCCAGCCACGCGCGCGTGCGGTGCGAGGTCTCCTTGGCGTGGACGGGCGCGCGCAGCAGCCCGCGGCACGTGGACCCGAGGTAGGCCACCAAGGTGACGTCGTAGCGGTCGCAGTCTTCCCAGAACGCCGTCGCGTCGAAGCTGCGCCGCAGCGCCACCGCGCCACCCCCGGTGATGGCCACGCCCCACGCCTGGTAGAACGCCACGCGATGCGCGAGGGAGAGCCCCGCGTTGTAGCTGACGTCGGTGGGGTTGCTCTTGAGCACGGCCTGCCCGAAGTAGTAGCTGCCCTGCAGGAAGCGCTGATTCGTGACCAACGTGATGCGCGGCAGCTCGGACGGCCCACCGCTGGCCAGCAGCACGAAGGGCAGCCGCATGTCGTGCCCGTGCGTGGTGGGCAGCGGCTTCCCCGACGCATCGCGCACACGTCGCGCGAAGTCGTCCCACATGGGCAGCGGCCGCTCCCGATCCCGTGACCACGCGTCGAGCGCCATCGGCTCGTGCGCGTCCGCCCACAGAAGGCGCAGCTTGGGCAGCACACCGTCGCCCAGCTCGGTCCACGGCTCGTGACACTCGGAGCCCGCCAGCACGGCGTCCGGCCGGATGATGCGGAGCGCGTGCACGAGCGCGTCTCCGGCGAGCGTGGTCGGCAGCAGCGCCGTGGCCACGCCGAGCTTGGCCGCGCCCAACGTCGCCACCAGGAACTCGGGGCGGCTCGACATCATGAGCGCGAGCCGCTGCCCCTTCTCCATGCCGAGCGCCTGGAGCGAGCGGGCCACCGCGTTCGCCGCGCTGTCGAGGCCGCGGTAGGTGTAGCTCCCGTCGGGGCCCGTGATCGCGAGGCCGTTGGGCTGCTGCTCGGCCCAGTGCTCCACCAGCCGCACGGGCGTGAGGTCCGAGTCCTCGCGCAGCTTCACCATGGAGTAGTACGCCGCGCGCGACATGAGCGCCGTCGCCAGCGCGTTGTCTCGTAGCGTGTCGAGTCGCTTCATGGCCGCGCTTTCCTCGTAACACGTCCCAGCGGCGGTACCAAGGCCGGCCGGCGCCGTCCGCTCTCAGCGTACGATCAGGATCTCGGCCGGGTGCACGCTCACCACCTCGACGCCCGCGGGCACGCCGCGCACCTGGACGCGCACCGACTGGCTTCCCGCTCCCGGAGGCACGCCCGTCAGGTCCACCACCGGCACCAGCTGCTCGGGCTCGATGTCGCGGATGATCTCACGCAAGCCGCGGATCTCCACCCGCACCTCGGCGGGGCGCGCGCGACGGTAGGTGCCGCTGAGCGCCTCCACGGCGAGCCCGCGGAAACTGCGCGTCTCGAGGTTGCGGCCCACGCGGTAGGTCACGTTGACCTGCGAGTCGGCCGTGAAGCGGGTGAGGTCCGGCAGCCCCACCACCTCGAGCCGGCGCTCCACCGTGCCCTCGCGCAGCGTGCCGAGGTCGACCGGGGTCGTGAGCAGCACGCTGAGGCCCTCCACGGCCGACGCGGGACCCACCACGCCGAGCGTCGCGGGCACGGGGGTGGCCGGGCTGGTCAGCACCAGCCCGCTGCGCAGCTCGCCCACGGCGTCCACTTCGATGGGCACCTGCCGCTCGACGCGCTGCTCCCAGCTGAGCGGGATGCTGGCGGGGGCCATCTGCGAGAGCGCCACACCGGCCGGCAGGTCGAACTGATCTTCGGCGAAGTAGTAGACGTCGAGGTCCCCGGTGCGCAGGTCCAGCTCCACCGGCGGCAGGCTGGCGCTCACCAGCGAGTTGATGGCCGAGCGGCTGCCGTGCAGCGTGAGCCGCACGCGCGGGGGGACCTCACTCGTGAGGATGCGCCCCGAGGCGTCGCTGGGCGGCAACACCAAGATGTCCACGTCCACCGAGCGCCGGACGTCTTCGGAGCCGTGCACCCACGAGTACAGCAGCACGCCGAGCGTCAGCGCCCCCAGCTTCAGGCCGAGGTTGCGCGTGACCCAGTTGCCCTTCTTCCCTGCGGCACGGGTGCGCCCGTCCGACAGCGTCATGGCAGCGTCTCCTTGTCGCGCTTCTTCACGTTGGGCGTGGTCGTCTGCACCGTGGGCGTCGCGTCACGCGGCTCGACCGCTCCGCGGCTGCCGGTGCCGGGGCCCTCGCCACCCACCAACGAGATGCGCCCCGTGGGCGGTGGCGGCGTGCGGCTGTTGCGCGCGGGGCGGTAGAACAGGCCGAAGAGGGCGTCGCGCAGGGAGCGCCCGTCGAGGTTGCGCACGATGTTCCCGTCGAAGCACAGCGACACGGCGCCGCGCTCTTCGCTGACCACCACGACCACGGCGTCGGTCTCCTGCGTGATGCCGAGCGCCGCGCGGTGGCGCGCCCCGAGCGTGCGGTCCACGGCGCCAGCCAGCGGCAAGAAGGCCCCGGCCTGCCACACGCGCCCGTCACGGATCACCAGCGCCCCGTCGTGCATGGGGTTCTCGAAGCTCGGGATGAAGATGGTGTAGAGCAGCTCCTTGCTGACCGTCGCGTCGAGCGCGGTGCCCTCCTCCATGAACTCCGCGAGCGAGGTGCCGCGCTCGAACACGATGAGCGCGCCGATGCGCTTCTGCGCGAGCTGGTTGGCGGCCTTGATGACCTCCTCGATGACCTGCGTCTCCTTGGCGGTGCGCTGCCCGCGGAAGAGCGAGCTGCTGCCCACGCGCATGAGGGCGCGCCGGATGTCCGCCTGGAAGATGACCACGATGATGAGCACCACGTAGGTGGTGAGCTTGTCGAGGATCTGCCAGGTGGTGAGCAGGCCCAGCTGCCGCGCGCCCGCGTAGCCCAGCAGCAAGAGGCCCATCCCGATGGCCATCTGCATGGCGCGTGTGCCCTTGAGCATCACGAGCGCGGCGTAGATCAGCGTGGAGACGATGCCGATGTCGAGGCAGTCGCGCAGCACGTCCGAGACCGACCGGTCGAAGAAGTTCCCGACTCCGGTCGCCACTGCGGCGTAGAGCTGCAGCACGAAGTCAACCACGGTGGCGCTGCTCCTGCGCGGCGCGCCGCATCCCGAGGGAGACGTCCACCACCTGCCGCATCTCGGCCACGTCGTGTACGCGCACGGCCCGGGCCCCACCCAACACGGCGGCGCTGACGGCGGCTGCGGTCCCGAACACGCGCTGGTCCGGCGCGGGGCGCGTGCCGTCGCGGTGCGGCGCCAGCTCGGCGATGAAGGACTTGCGTGACGGGCCCACCAGCACGGGGAAGCCGAGCGCCACGAGCTCGTGGGTGCGCGCGAGCAGCGCGGCCGACTGCCGGGCGGTCTTCGCGAAGCCGATGCCCGGATCGATCCACACGCGCGCTCGCGGCACGCCAACGCCCATGGCTCGCGTCGCCGCCTGGGAGAGCTCACGCAACACGTCGGTCACGACGTCATCGTACGCGATCTGCGCCCCGGCGACTTCACCTCGTCCACGATTGTGCATCAGCACCAGCGTGAGGTCCTCCTCCGCGGCCACGGAGAGCAGCTCGAGGCTCGCGCCCATGCTCACGTCGTTGAGGTACTGCGCGCCTGCCCGCGCGGCCCGACGGGCCACCTCCGCCTTGGTGGTGTCGATGCTGACCGCGATCCCCGCGGCCGCGAGCGCGGCGACGACCGGCTCGGTGCGGCGGATCTCTTCGTCCACACTGACAGCCTGGTAGCCCTCGCCGTAGGTCTTCCCCGCGGGGCGGGTGGACTCGCCACCCACGTCGATGACGTCCGCCCCGGCCTGCCGCAGGGCCTCCGCTCGGGCGAGCGCCTCGCTCTGGCCCAGGTACAGACCCCCATCGCTGAAGGAGTCGGGGGTGACGTTGAGCACCCCCCACAGCGCACACGGCACCGGCCCTGAAACGGACGCGCCCGCCCCCTCGGCGTCGAGGGTGGCGGGCTGTGTCGGTTCATCTCGAGACGTCGGACCCCCCATTGCACTCCTGCGCGGGAACCCCCGCGCGAGACCATCATCCGGCGCTGGGAACCTCGCGCGGCCGCGGCTGGAAGATGGAGCCCTTCTTCTTGTCCTTCTGGTCGCGGCGCTTCTCCGCGTAGCTCGGGACGATGATGTGGCGGTTCGGCGGCATGGGTCCGCCGCTCATGACGGCCTCGATCTCCTCGCGGTCGAGCGTCTCGCGCTCGAGCAGGGCCTCGGCGATGCGCTCCAGCTTGTCGCGGTTCTCCTCGAGCAGCGAGCGAGCCCGCACGTACTGCTCACGGATGATCGTGCGCACTTCGTCGTCGATCTCCTTGGCGGTCTGCTCCGAGTAGTCCTTGTGGTGGTTGCTGCCGAGGAAGCCCGAGTCTTCCTTCTCGACGTAGGCCAGCGGCCCGAGCTTCTCGCTCATACCCCACTCGGTGACCATCGAGCGCGCCAACTGCGTGGCCTTCTTGAAGTCGTCCGACGCGCCCGTGGTGAGCTGGCCGAACATGATCTCTTCGGCGATGCGGCCACCGAGGGCCATCGCGATGCGGTCCTTCACCCACGCCGACGAGTAGCTGAGGCGCTCCTCGGACGGCAGCGACATGGTCACGCCCAGCGCGGGGCCGCGCGGGATGATGGTGACCTTGTGGATCGGGTCGTGGTTGGGCAGCAGGTTGGCGACCAGCGTGTGACCGGCCTCGTGATAGGCGGTGGTCTTCTTCTCCTTCTCGCTGATGACCATGGAGCGCCGCTCCGAGCCCATCAGGACCTTGTCCTTGGCCATCTCGAAGTCCTGCATGGACACGAAGTCCTTGTCCTGACGAGCCGCCAAGAGGGCCGCTTCGTTCACCAGGTTCTCGAGGTCGGCCCCCGAGAAGCCCGGGCAGCCGCGCGCGATGATCTCGAGCTCGACGTCGTCGTGGAGCGGCACCTTGCGGGTGTGCACCTGCAGGATGCCGAGACGCCCGCCGAGGTCGGGGCGCGCCACGATGATGCGGCGATCGAAGCGGCCCGGGCGGAGGATGGCCGGGTCGAGCACGTCCGGGCGGTTGGTGGCGGCCACGATGATGACGCCGTCCGTGGACTCGAAGCCGTCCATCTCCACCAGCAGCTGGTTGAGGGTCTGCTCGCGCTCGTCGTGACCACCGCCGAGACCGGAGCCACGGTGGCGGCCCACGGCGTCGATCTCGTCGATGAAGATGATGCAGGGCGCGTGCTTCTTGCCCTGCTCGAAGAGGTCACGGACGCGCGAGGCGCCCACACCCACGAACATCTCCACGAAGTCCGAGCCCGAGATGCTGAAGAAGGGCACGCCGGCCTCACCGGCGATGGCGCGCGCCAGCAGCGTCTTGCCCGTGCCGGGGGCGCCCATCAGCAGGACGCCCTTGGGGATGCGGCCGCCCAAGCGCTGGAACTTCTTCGGGTCCTTCAGGAACGCGATGATCTCTTCGCAGTCGTCCTTGGCCTCGTCGATGCCGGCCACGTCCGCGAAGGTGACCTTGTTCTGGCTCTCGTTGAGCAGGCGCGCCTTGGACTTGCCGAAGCTCATGGCCTTGCCGCCCGAGGCCTGCAGCTGACGCATGAAGAAGAAGAAGATGCCCAGCAGGAACAGCATGGGGAGCCACGTGAGCAGCGCCCCCGCGAGGATGTTCTCCTCCTTGGGCTGGTACTCCACGCGCGCACCGCTGCTCATCAGCATCTGGTTCACCTGATCGCTCAGGATGCCGAACGTCTCGCGCGGCTGCGCATCGGAGCGCTCGCCGTCGGCGCTACGCACACGGTAGCGATAGTGCCCGGTGGCATCCTGGGTGCGGACCGTCACCTCGGTGACGCGGCCCTCTTGGATGTCCGTGACGAACTCCGTGAACGCGACCGCGCGCGGAGGCTCGCTGTGCGAAGACACCATCGTCCAGATGGCGACGAACATGAGGATGAGGAGGACCCATAGGAGCAGGGTCTTGTGGCTCTGTTTCACAGCGAACCTCGTGTGCCGGGTGCCGAAATCGGGAGGCGACCCGACCTAGGATACCCCGAATTACACATACAACTTTGTGGTCTCTTCCGAGCCAGGGCGCAACCCCCCTCGGTTGCGGGGGCTTCCCGCATCAGCGTGCTCTTCGAGCAAGAGCTCACCCACCCGCCGGTACGACACGCCTCGGCCGACCAGGACGTGCGCGTCGACGTTCGGCCGCGTGGCCAGGTCGAGCTCGAGGAGGTGAGCGCGGCGGCAAGCGAGGGCCGGGGCGATGGCCCCCTCGACCAGCTGGCGGAGCGCCTCTCGGCGAACGGCGCGCGGGGCGCCGTGCAAGACCCCCACGTCCACCGCACGAGCACCGTCCCGGCCACGCTGCGCGCGCGCGAGGAGCATCCGCCCCTCCTGCTCGACGAGCTCGAGCAGATCGCGAGCGTCGTCGGCCAGCTCCGCGAGGTGCCGGTCCACGTCGGCGTCCTCCGAGCGGAGCGCGGGCAACGTGGTGTGCCGCAGTCGAACGCGCTCGAAGGAGTGGTCATGATTACTTGGGTCGGTGACCGCCGCCAAGACGTTACTTCCGTTGCGCTCGCGTGCGTCCGAGCTCGCGCCGTGCGTCGCGCTCGGGCTCGCGCTGCGAGCCATCAAGTACGCGTGGACGTCCGCTCGCGCGCAGTCGATCAGCGGCCGCACGACCACGCCGCCCCGCACGGGCCAGATGCCGCGCAGGCCGCGCACCCCACTGCCGCGCAGCAGGCGTGAGAGCACTGTCTCGGCCTGGTCGTCACGCGTGTGGCCCACGGCCAGCACGTCCGCGCCGAGGTCGCGGCGAAGCTCGTCCAGCGCCTCGTACCGCGCCTCGCGAGCGCGCGCAGGAGCCCCGGGTCCCGTCGCGAGACCGAGCCGAAGGGAACGGAACGGCACCTGCCAGTGCTCCGCCAGCCCCCGCACGTGCTCCACCTCGCGGGCCGCCTCGGGGCGCAGCCCGTGGTCCACGGAGGCGACCGTGATGTCCAGCTGGAGCTCTGGAGCCAGCGCCAAGAGCACATCGGCCAGCACCACCGAGTCGGGTCCACCGGAGCAGCCCACCAGCACGCGTGCGCCCCGGGGGAAGAGGCTGCGGCTCAGGATGGTCGCGCGAACGGTGGAGATCAGCGGTGCCAGCGCGTCGCCTCGCCGCTCAGAACACGCCGCTGAAGAGCGAGATGCGCACTTCGGTGGTGGGGCGATAGCCGAGGACCACGTCCTGGCTGGTCATGGCGGTGCGATTGGAGACGGCCACGCCGGGCATGCCGAGGTGAAGACCGTACTCACTGCGTCGCAAGAGCCCACTTCCAGCGCGCGCCAGGCTCTCGGAGCGGCGGCGGGCGGCGGCTTCGGCCTCCGCGGCGGGCGCGACCGGGGCACCCTCTTCGTCGTCGGCGGACTGGACGTCGTCGTCGTCCGCGTCGTACGAGCGCAGCGCGACCGTGAGCACCACAGTGGGGACGATGAACGCGATGCTGATGGCCAAGATGGCCGTGGACGCCTCCACCTGGTTGTTCCGGTCGAGCCCGTAGAAGCCACCCAGGGCGCCACCGGCCGCGCCGATCACCGGGAACACCACGAGCGCCCACGTATCATCGAGCCCCGCAGCGGCCGGAATCACGAGCCCCAGCTCGGCGCCGAGGATGCCCAGGCCGAAGAGGCCCTTGAAGCCCGACTCCTGCTGAACGACAACGGGATCCTGCGCGTGCGCGCGGGTGGGTTCCACCGTGGTGACGGCGAGAGAGAAGGCCAGAGTGATGGCGGCGACACGAAGAATGCGGTGAAACATGTAGCCCCCTCCGAGAGCGGAGAAGAAAGACGTCGACCGGGGAGTGTAGAAGAGTGTGCTGCTGCTGGCTAGTTCGCGTGCCGCTCGAATCATCGAGCCGAGCCCCCGGAGAGCACGCAACGGAGGTAGGTTGTAGCGCACCCGCCGAATGTTCACCAGGGCCTTGTGATTGCCCGGGATTGACCGACGCTCGCCTTCGATTTATTTAGCGTACGAAACATGAGCGCGGCCCCCACGGACAAGACCCCCCGCGATCCGCTGGGCGGCGTGAAACAAGACGTGGACCCCATCCTCGAGACCTTCGTGTTCCTCTACACGGAGAGCCGGAGAGCGACGAAGGACATCGCGCGCGAGCACGGGCTGACCGGGCCCCAGGTCACGGTCCTCAAGCTGCTCGAGGGCGTCGGGGACCTGTCGCTCTCGGAGCTGTCCGAGCGCATTCAGGCCCGAAACAGCACGATCACCGGGATCGTGGACCGCATGGAGCGCGATGGGCTGGTGGTCCGGCGCCGCTCGGAGCGCGACCGACGGGTGGTCGAGATCGTGCTGACCCCGCGCGGTCAGACCCTGGCGCGGGCCATCCCCGTGCAGCCCATGCAGATGTTCGCGTCGGCCCTGCGCTCCCTGCCGGCGGAAGACCGCGAAGCCCTACGGCGCATCCTGCGGGCGATGAGCGACCACGTTCGCACCCTGACCGAAGACGCAGAGCCCACCTGAGAAAGAGACGACACCATGGAAGACCGAGGATATGGCGCTATCGCCGTCGCGCTCGACGGCCACGTGGCCACCATCACGCTCAACAACCCAGACCGCAAGAACGCCCTCTCGCCGCGCATGGTGAACGAGCTGCTGTACGCGCTCGATGACGCCCGCGACAACCCGGAGGTCCGCGTGGTGGTGCTGACGGGCGCGGGGGAGTCGTTCTGCGCGGGCGGCGATCTCAAGCAGATGGCGGGCGACGGCCCCGAGCTCGAGCGGCGCGGCGACTTCGACGATCTGCTGCTGCGCTTCACCGGGCTGAACAAGCCGGTGGTGGCCGCCGTGCGCGGGCACGCCATGGGAGGCGGGGTCGGCTTGGTGGCGGCCTCCGACTTCGCCATCGCGGAGGCGGACGCGACGCTGGGCACCCCGGAGATCAAGCGCGGCCTCTTCCCGATGATGATCATGGCGCCGCTTCAGCGCGTGATGCCGCGGCGTGCGCTGATGAACATGATGCTGCTCGGTGACAAGCTGAGCGCCCGCGAGGCCCTCGGCCTCGGGATCCTCTCCCACGTGGTGGAGCCGGGCGAGCTCGACGCGAAGGTGGCCGAGGTGACCGGCAAGCTCGCCGCGCAGAGCCCGACCGCCGTGCGCATGGGCCTCGCCGCCTTCCACCATCAGGCGGACCTGCCGCTGTCGGCGGCGGTGCCGTACCTGCGCGACCAGCTCTACGCGCTGCTCAAGACCGAAGACGCGAAAGAAGGCCTGATGGCCTTCTTTCAGAAGCGTGCTCCGGTGTGGAAAGGCCGCTGAGAAGCCGCCCGCCGTCCCTTCGTAGACGTTGTCGTGGTCGTGGTCGTGGTCGTTGATGGCGACGGGAAGCTATCCAAGCGCAGTCTGCTGCCCTCGGCTTCAGCCGGGGATGCCCCCGTTCGCCTTCTCTGAAGCCGATTCGGCACCCCGGTCACCACTTCGGACATGTGACGGGTCGATGACCGTCGCCGTCGCCGTCGCCGTACCACAACGTCTACGACCACGACAACGTCTATCGACTCATCACAAGTCCTGGGTCCTGCGGAGCCTATGAGCAGAGGTG
>CAZEAA010000033.1:25826-27116 GCA_964510015.1 uncultured Sandaracinaceae bacterium | reverse complement strand
GCTCGAGGCCATCCGCGAGGGGCGCGGCAGCTTCCACGTGGCGGGCACCAACAGCCCGTTCCGCGACCGCAGCGTGGCCGAGAACCTGGACCTGTTCCGGCGCATGCGCGCAGGCGAGTTCGACGAGGGCGCCCACGTGCTGCGCGCCAAGATCGACATGGCCAGCAAGGACCTCAAGCTGCGCGACCCGGTCATGTACCGCATCTTGAAGGTGCCGCATCACCGCACCGGCACCGAGTGGCCCATGTACCCCATGTACGATTGGGCCCATGGGCAGTCCGACGCCATCGAGGGCGTGACGCACAGCATCTGCACGCTCGAGTTCCAGAACCACCGCGGCCTGTACGACTGGTTTCAGCAGCAGCTGGGCGTGGTGGACCCGCCGCGCCAGATCGAGTTCGCGCGCTTGAACCTCACCTACACGGTGCTCAGCAAGCGCAGCCTGCAGAAGCTGGTGGCGGCGGGGCACGTGAGTGGCTGGGACGACCCGCGCATGCCCACCGTGGCCGGCCTGCGTCGCCGCGGTGTCTCGCCCGACGCGATTCGCGCCTTCTGCGACCGCGTGGGCGTGGCGAAGCGCGACAGCTTCGTGGACGTGACCTTGCTGGAGCACGCCATCCGTGAAGACCTGAACGCGACGAGCCCGCGCCTGATGGGTGTGCTGCGGCCGCTGCGCGTGGTCATCGAGAACTACCCGGAGGACGCCGAGGAGAGCTTCGACCTGGCGCTCAACCCGAGTGACGAAGCCGCCGGCTCGCGCGCGGTGCCGTTCTGCCGCGAGCTGTTCGTGGACCAGGAAGACTTCATGGAAGTGCCGGCGCCCAAGTTCTGGCGCATCTTCCCGGGCAACGAGGTGCGCTTGCGCGGCGCCTGCCTGCTCACCGTGAACCGCGTGGTGAAGAACGACGCGGGCGAGGTCACCGAGCTGCGCGCCACGTGGGACCCCGAGTCGCGCGGTGGCAACTCGCCGGACGGCCGCAAGGTGAAGGGCACCGTGCACTGGGTCAGCGCGCGCCACGCGGTGGACGCCGAGGTGCGCCTCTACGACCGCCTCTTCACCGAAGAGAACCCGCTCGGTCACGACGACAAGGACTTCCTCGAGTTCCTGAACCCCGCGTCGCTCGAGGTGCTCTCGGGCTGCAAGATCGAGCCGGCCGTGCGCGACTTCGCACCGCTCTCGCGCCTGCAGCTGGAGCGCATGGGCTACTACGCGGTGGACCCGTCCAGCACGGACGGCGCCCTCGTGTTGAACCGCACCATCGCCCTCAAGGACTCCTGGGCGAAGGTCGC